>DDRC01000225.1:5741-14449 GCA_002342985.1 Flavobacteriales bacterium UBA2426 | reverse complement strand
AGGCACCTCTGGCACGCGCGCCTGATGTCCCCGGGATCAAGCGATGGTGTGTTCGGTCTGGAAGTGGCCGATGGGCAGGTGCTCGTGATGGGCGCCTACGAGAACACGGTGGACGTGGATCCCGGTACCGGCACACTGACGCTCAACCCCATCAGCAACCAGGCCGGCACCTACTTCGTGAAGCTCTCGGCCAGCAGCGGGGAGCTCGCATCGGCCGCCCAGTTCGACCAGCTCATCCAACCGGCGGGCGGTGCAGCGGCCAATACCAACCGGCGCTCCATGGCGCTCACCGGCGATGGCCACTTCGTGATCGCAGTGGAACTCGCCTTCGGTGTCCTGGACATGCAGATCGGACCGGGCGTGACCAACCTGCAGCCCAATTCGGGCGTGTTCGACATCGGTCTGGCGCGTTACGCATGGGATGACCTCACCCTGACAGGTGCGGTGCGCGTCGGCGGAACCACCGGCAGCGACAACTGCCGCTCCATCACCGCGAACGAATCGGGGCATTTCCTCATCGGTGGAGAGTACCGCTCCACCACCTTCAACGTGAACCCCAGCAGCAGTGCGGTGAACCTGAGCAACGCGGGCAGTTCGGACGGCTTCGTGGCCCGCTTTTCCTGGTCGGACATCAATACGGCTGTTACGATCCGTACAGGTACGTCCATGTCAGCCTACCCGAACCCCTTCATGGACCGCATCACATTCACCGGAACCGGTGTCGGACATGGACGCATCTTGGATGCATCCGGTCGCTTGGTGGCGGAACGGCAAGGCTCCCTTCCGATGGCCATCGATCTCGGGGAGCTCCGTCCGGGGGCCTACATCGCTCACATGGAGGATGAGCGGGGGGCGCGGAGGCTTTCCTTGGTAAAGCACTGACCGATAAGGCTCAACCCAAGCACCTCAGGTTGCTGGGAACTAGCTGGCCGTATGATCGACCGGGGCTGAACGGGGCGCAGAACGCCCCTTACTTCACCAGGTACATCGCCTCCTTCACAGCGCGCACCACCTTCGGCACGCTGGGGAGGGAGGCATCGATGAGACCGGGCGCGAAGGGAAGCGGGGTATCGGCCTGGTTCACGCGCAGCACCGGGGCATCCAGGTGGTCGAAGGCGTCCTTCTGCACGCGGTAGGCCACTTCACTGGCGATGCTGGCGAAGGGCCAGTTCTCATCGACCACCACAAGGCGATTGGTCTTCTGCACGCTGCGGATGATCGTGGCATGGTCGAGCGGGCGGATCGTGCGCAGGTCGATCACCTCGGCCTCGATGCCCTCCCTGGCGAGTTCCTCGGCCGCGCCCAAGGCCACCTTCATCATCTTGTTGAAGGAGACGATGGTGACATCCTTGCCCGTGCGCTTCACATCGGCCACGCCGATGGGCAGCAGGTACTCGCCCTCGGGAATCTCGCCCTTGTCGCCGTACATGCGTTCGCTCTCCATGAAGAGCACGGGGTCGTTGTCGCGGATGGCGGCCTTCAGCAGGCCCTTGGCGTCGTAGGGGTTGCTGGGGCTGATCACCTTGAGGCCCGGGATGTTCGCGTACATGGCCTCGAAGCTCTGGCTGTGCGTGGCGGCCAATTGGCCGGCACTGCCGTTGCCGCCGCGGAACACGATGGGCACGTGGAACTGCCCGCCGCTCATCTGCAGCATCTTGGCCGCATGGTTGATGATCTGATCGGCCGCCAGGATGGCGAAGTTCCAGGTCATGAACTCCACGATGGGGCGCAGGCCGTTCATGGCTGCGCCCACCCCGATGGCGGTGAAGCCCAGCTCGGCGATGGGCGTGTCGATCACGCGCTGCGGCCCGAACTCCGCCAGCATGCCCTTGCTCACCTTGTAGGCGCCGTCGTACTCGGCCACCTCCTCGCCCATGAGGAATACGCTGGGATCGCGGCGCATCTCTTCGGACATCGCCTCGTTGAGGGCCTCGCGGAACTGGACGGTGCGCATGGTGCTGCTGTTCGGGGCGCCAAATGTAGGGCCGACGTCCGGTAGCACCGGGCTCAGGCCTCGTCCAGCCGATCGTGCTTGGTATGCGTAGACACCACCCGGCCCGCATCCATCACCACCTCCTGCTTCACCACCCGCACGGCATCGGTACCGGGGCGGATGGGCCGGCCGTGCTCCCGGGCCCAGACGTAGATGAACTCAGCGCCCAGGAAGAAGATCTGCGAGCTGTAGTAGACCCAGAGCAGCAGCGACATGAGGCTGGCTGCGGCACCGAAGGCCGAGGCGGGGTTGGAGAACTGGAAGTAGAAGGTGAGGGCATACTTGCCCACGATGAAGAGCGCCGTGGTGAGGACCGCTCCGGGCACCACATCGCGCCAGGCCACGCGGGCATCAGGGAGGTACTTGAACAGGGCGGCGAAAACGGCCACCGTCATAGCCAGTGAGACGCCATTGGACAGGGCGATCACCACCACTCCGGCACCCCCTGGCAAGAGTTCGGCGATCCTTGCGGCAAAGGCCGTGACCAGCGCGCTGAGGAGGAAGCTCACCACCATGAGGAAACCCATGCCCAGCACGAAGGAGAACGACAGCAGCCGGCTGATGAGCAGGCCGAGCACCGTGTTCCGCGGCCTGGGCTGGATCTCCCAGATGCGGTTGAGCGAGGCCTTGAGGGCATTGAACACGCCCGTGGCGCCCACGATGAGGGTGCCCAGCCCCACCACCGTGGCCACGATCCCGCTGCCGCTTTCGTAGGCGTTGCCCAGCAGGCCTTGCAGCGCCATAGCGGTATCAGCGCCGACGAACTGCGTGAGGTGCGTGAACAGCTGGCCCTCCGCCGCTGCCGGGCCCGCCAGCAGGCCCGCCACGGCAATCACCACCACCAGCATGGGCATGATGGAGAAGATGGTGTAGAAGGCCAGGGCCGCCCCCAGGTCGAGGGTGTCGTCTTCCATGTAGGCCTTCACGAGCATGCGCGTGAACCGCCACCCTCTCCGGCCCTTGGCCGCCAACCGGTCAAGCATGACGCGAAGATGAGCCGGTTTCGGCCAGCGGGCATCGGGGCATGGGAAGGGGCGGCCGGCAGAACACCGGCTGGCCTACGGTGGTTACCTTCGCGGCCCGCTCGCAAGCACCCTCTGCTCAAGAGCGCTGAGCCCAACAGCGAACCGTCCAACGCCATCCGCCGATGAAGATCCTTGTCCTCGTCAGCCACGTCCCCGACACCACCGCCCGCATCGCCTTCACCAACGGCGACACGCAATACGATGCCAATGGCGTCACCTTCATCATGAATCCCTATGACGAGTGGTACGCCCTGGTCCGCGCTCTCGAGATCAAGGAGGCCAAGGGCAGCGGTACCGTCACCACCGTGACGGTGGGCGGCGCCGATACCGAGGCCACGATCCGGAAGGGGCTCGCCATCGGGGCCGATGAGGCCGTGCGCATCGATGCGCAGCCCACCGAGGCCCTGCAGGTGGCCGGGCTCATCGCGGGCTATGCCAAGGACAAGGGCTTCGACCTGGTGCTTGCCGGCAAGGAGACGATCGACCATAACGGCGGCCAGGTAGGCGCCATGGTGGCCGAGCTCCTTGACCTGCCCTATGTGCCGCTTGCCAGCAAGCTGGAGGTGAACGGCGACACGGCCACAGTGGAGCGCGATGTCCCCGGGGGCGTGGAGGTGCTGGAGGTGAAGCTGCCCCTGGCCCTGAGCGCCGCCAAAGGCATGGCCGAGCAGCGCATCCCCAACATGCGCGGCATCATGGCCGCCCGCACCAAGCCGCTCACCGTGGTACCTGCTGCGGCCGAGGGCGAGACGGCCCGCACCGTGCGGTTCGAGCTGCCCCCCGCCAAGGGCTCGGTGAAGATGATCCCTGCCGAGGAGGCCGGGAAGCTGATCGAGCTGCTGCACACCGAAGCGAAGGTGATCTGAACCGAACCCATCGTACGGGCGGGAGATTTCCCGCCCCCCAATTCCCTTTCCATGAGCACCATCGTATTCATCGATACCCGCGGCGACAAGCTGCCCAAGGCGGCCCAAGAGGCCGTGACCTATGCGAGCCGGCTCGCCGAGGGCCCCGTCACCGCCGTCACCTTCGGCGGCGCTACCGGCCTGGAGGCCTTGGGCGCCAACGGCGCGAGCAAGGTGATCGTGGCCCGGAGCATCACCGCGCTGGACAGCCAGCAGCTGACCCGCCTGGTGGCCGATGCGGCCGCCAAGGAAGGCGCCACCACCATCGTATGCGTGCACGATGCCACCGGCAAGGCGGTGGCGCCGCGCCTGGCCGCGCGGCTGAAGGCTGGCCATGTGGCCGGCGCCACCGGGCTTCCCGAGGGCGGCCGCTTCAAGCGCAACGTGTTCAGCGGCAAGGCCCGCGCCGAGGTGGAGGTGAGCACCCCGATGAAGGTGGTGAGCCTGTCGCCCAACAGCATCGCCATCGCCAACAACGGCGGCAGCGCCAGTGTGGAGGAGTACAGCGGCGACCTCGGTCCGGCGCGCATCACCGTGAAGGAATTGCGCAAGGCCGGCAGTGGCATCCCCCTGCCCGAAGCGGAGCTGGTGGTGAGCGCCGGCCGCGGCATGAAGGGCCCTGAGCACTGGGCCCCCGTGGAGGAGCTGGCCCGGGAGCTCGGCGCCGCCACGGCGTGCAGCCGCCCGGTAGCCGACATGCACTGGCGCCCGCACCACGAGCACGTGGGGCAGACCGGCGTGGCCATCCGCCCCAACCTCTACATCGCCATCGGCATCAGTGGCGCCATCCAGCACCTGGCAGGCGTGAACCAGAGCAAGGTGATCTGCGTGGTCAACAAGGATCCCGAGGCCCCCTTCTTCAAGGCCGCGGACTACGGCATCGTCGGCGATGCCTTCGAGGTGCTGCCCAAGCTCATCGCGGCAGCGAAGAAGCTCAACGCGGAACGCTGACGATAGGCCGCCCCGGGCGATCGGCCGGCGACGGGCAACCGGCGACCGACCGGCCCTACCAACGGCGCGAACAGCTACCTTCACGGCCCGCACGGAAGAGGATGGACAAGGTCGAGCTGCGGTTCCTCCGCATCACGTACAGCCACACGCACGCGGGGGCCTATGCCCTCATCCTCTCCGAGGTGCTCGGCGAGCGCCGCCTTCCCATCATCATCGGGGGCGTGGAAGCCCAGGCCATCGCCATCCAGGTGGAGAACATCAAGCCGGCCCGGCCGCTCACGCACGACCTGTTCAAGAACGTGGCCGACACCCTCGGCTTCAACCTGAAGGAGGTGATCATCAGCGACCTGGTGGAGGGCATCTTCCACGCCAAGCTGGTGGTGGAGCAGGACGCGCGCGAGGTGGAGATCGACGCGCGCAGCAGCGATGCCATCGCTCTGGCCCTGCGCTTCGACTGCCCCATCTACACCTTCGAGCCCATCCTCAGCGCTGCCGGCCTGAAGGTGGAGGAAGGCGAGGAAGAGAAGGAGGGCGAGGGCGGCCAGGAGCGCAAGGGCCGCGAGAAGAAGACGGTGACCAGCGCGAGCATCGATGAGCTCCGCGGCATGCTGGAGGAGGCCCTCGAGAACGAGGATTATGAGCGCGCCAGCAAGCTGCGCGACGAGATCAAGCGGCGCGAGCAGACGAATTAGCGCCGACGGTGCCTGCGGCGGCGGGCCGCGCCGCAACGGCGAGAAACCGCATCTTCGCTACCCACACCCCCACCGCATGGCCAAGCCGCTCCGCTTGCTCGCGCTCCTCGCGCTCATCCACATCGCCGCACCGGCCATGGCGCAGGGCGCTCCGGCGCCGCTCACCGGTCCGTCGGGGCTCTCCATCGTGCGGGGGCTGCTGGGCATGGCGGTGATCACCGCCATCGCCTGGCTGTTCAGCGCCAAGCGCAGGCAGGTCGATTGGAGGGTGGTGGGCATCGGCCTCGCTTTCCAACTGGCCATGGCACTGCTCATCCTCTATGTGCCGCCGGCGCAGTGGCTGTTCGAGGTGGTGGGCAAGATGTTCGTGAAGGTGCTCGACTTCACCAAGTCGGGCAGCGAGTTCCTGTTCCGCAGCCTCCTCGATGTGAAGAGCTTCGGCTTCATCTTCGCCCTTCAGATCCTCCCCACCATCATCTTCTTCAGCGCGCTCACCAGCGTGCTCTTCTACCTCGGCATCATCCAGAAGGTGGTGTATGCCCTGGCCTGGGCCCTGAACCGCACCATGCGCCTGAGCGGCGCCGAGAGCCTGAGCACCGCCGGCAACATCTTCCTGGGCCAGACGGAGGCCCCGCTGATGGTGAAAGCCTACCTGGACAAGATGAACCGCTCGGAGATCTTCCTGGTGATGACGGCCGGCATGGCCACCGTGGCGGGCGGCGTGCTGGCGGCCTATGTGGGATTCCTGGGCGGCGATGACCCCGTGCAGCGGCTCTTCTTCGCCAAGCACCTGCTCACCGCCAGCGTGATGGCCGCGCCGGGCGCGGTGGTGGTGGCCAAGGTGCTCTTCCCGCAGACCGAGCCCATCGAGAGCCGCATGGAGGTGAGCATGGAGCGCGTGGGCACCAACCTGCTCGATGCCATGAGCAACGGCACCACCGAAGGGCTGAAGCTCGCCGCCAACGTGGGCGCCATGCTCCTGGTCTTCTTCGCCTTCATCGCCATGGCCAACTACGGCTTCCAGAAGCTCGGCCAGGTGACGGGGCTGAACCCATGGGTGGCGCAGGTCTCCGGCGGCAATTTCTCCCAGCTCTCGCTGGAGTTCATCCTGGGCTACCTCTTCGCGCCCATCATGTGGCTGATCGGCGTGGCGGGGGAGGACATCACCCTCACCGGCCGGCTCGTGGGCGAGAAGATCATCGCCAGCGAATTCGTGGGCTACGAGAGCCTGGCCTCACTGAAAGCGAGCGGCGCCTTCGCCCATCAGCGCAGCATCGTCATGGCCACCTACATGCTGTGCGGCTTCGCCAACTTCGCCAGCATCGGCATCCAGATCGGCGGCATTGGCTCATTGGCTCCCAGCCGCCGGCAATGGCTCAGCGAGTTCGGGCTGCGCGCGCTGCTGGGCGGGACGCTCGCCTCGCTGCTGAGCGCCACGATCGTGGGCATGCTGGTGTGATCAGCGGCCGGCCACGGGCCCATCGCTCACCGTGCCGTTCACCGCCGGCCCCTGCCAGATCTCGCGGATCACGCCATCGAGCAGCGCCTTGCTGGTGTGCAGCGCATCGATGTACTGGGCGCGGTCGGCGGTGATCGCGCTTGGCCCGGCGAAGTCGCAATAGGCCGCGGTGGAGCGCATGAGCTCCTTGTACGCGGCTATCCCAGCGCCGAGGCCCAACGCCTCCTCCATCCGATGCACCTCGTCGTGCACCGGCAGGTCGATGATCACCAGGCGTATGCCGCGCTCCCTGCACCGTTCGGCCACGCGGCGCAGCTCCGTTGCGAAATGCGGCGCCGGGGCATACTGCTCCAGCACGGCCCGTTCGTTACTGATCACCTTGGCCCATTGGTCATCGGCGATCCCCTCGGCCTGCACGCCGCCCCAATGCGCCCGCGCGTCCAGCCAGGCCTTCCCCAGCACGTCCCGGTCCGTGAGGTAGCGCACGGCGCTCGACGCGGCCCATGCCGGGCCCTCCCAGATGTCATAGTCCTGCGCGGCGCTCCAGTTGCGGAAGCCGGTTTGCAGGTACACCGTCTCCAGCTTCGCCAGGCTGTCCGCGTACCAGAAGGTCCGGAGCATGCTGGGGGTGTTGCCGCCGGGCACGCCGAAATTGTAGAGCGGCCGGCCGGTGATGGACGATACCAGCCCGGCATCGAACCGCGTGAGGCGCGAATCGCCGATGATGATGTCGGCCACCGGCGCGCGGCGGTACTCGATGAGCTTCCACGTGAGCGTGTAGTGCGGCATGGTGGCACCGCTGTGCCGCAGGTTGGCGCGGCGCGTCTCCAGCGGCACGGGGCCCGGGCCGTCGAAGTAGTTGAACGGGTCGATCCACGCCACGCCGCCCATCAGCAGCACGAAGGGCAGCGCCACGAGCAGGATCCAGCGGAGGAGGCGGTGCATGGCTCAGAACTGGAAGTAGATGAACTGGCCGCCGCCGTGGTAGGCGCCGTAGTAGATGATGGCCCCCACGAGCCCCACGTACACCGCCCACCGCGCAGGGGCCGGCATGCAGGCCAGGAAGGCCGCGGCGCCCCAGCGCGCCTGCACCAGGTGGACGGCCTCCATGAACACGATGGCCGCGAACGCGATGCCGAGCTCCGTGGCACCGAGCCCGAGCGCCTGCACCATGGCCTTGGCCTGCGCGGGATCGAGCCAGGCCGCATGCCCGGTGAAGGACGCCTGCACGATGTGCATCGCATCGCCGATGTCCGCGGCGCGGAAGAAGACCCAGCCCACGAGCACGAGCAGGATGGTCCACGCCACATTGAGCCCATGCGACAGGCGGGGCAGCCGGGCCAGGCCAGACGCCGCAGCCAACCGGTCGCGCAGCGGGGCGAAGACGATGGCCAGCACCAGGTAGGCGCCATGCAGCGCACCCCAGGCCACGAAGGTCCAGTTGGCGCCGTGCCAGAGGCCGCTCACCAGGAAGGTGATGAAGAGGTTGTAGTACCAGCGCCACTTCACCGTGCGGTTGCCGCCCAAGGGGATGTAGAGGTAATCGCGGAACCAGGTGCTGAGGCTGATGTGCCAGCGCTTCCAGAACTCGCTGATGCTGGCTGCATGGTAGGGCTGCCGGAAGTTGAGCATGAGCGAGAAGCCGAGCACCCGCGCCGTGCCGATGGCGATGTCGCTGTAGCC
>DDRC01000225.1:5240-5556 GCA_002342985.1 Flavobacteriales bacterium UBA2426 | reverse complement strand
AGTAGATCTGGATCGCGAACAGCACCGTGGCGAGGGCCAGGACGGGACCGGGGAAATCGTGCGGCGAGCCGTACACATGGTTGACGGCCACGGCCACGCGGTCTGCGATCACCACCTTCTTGAACATGCCCCAGGCCATCAGGCGCAGCCCGGTGGCCACCCGCGCCGCATCGAACACCTGCACCTGGCGGAACTGCGGCAGCAGCGAGCCCGCGCGCTCGATGGGGCCCGCCACGAGCTGCGGGAAGAAGGCCACGAACACCGCGAAGATCCCCGCATGGCGCTCCGGCTTCACCACCCCCTGGTACACGTCGAT
>DDRC01000225.1:0-5077 GCA_002342985.1 Flavobacteriales bacterium UBA2426 | reverse complement strand
GAAGGTGTAGAAGCTGATGCCCACGGGGAGCAGGATGTCGAGCACCGGGGCCTGCCAGTCGATGCCCACCGCCTGCGCCACGGACCCCGCCGAGGCCACGAAGAAGCCCAGGTACTTGTAGAAGATGAGCAGGCCCAGGTTGGTGGTCATGCTCAGCCAGAGGTAGGGGCGCCGTGCCCGCTTGTCCAGCAGCTCCGACATGCGGTAGGAGCAGAAGTAGTCGACCAGCGTGCTGAAGGCGATGAGCAGCGCATACTCGGGCCGCCAGCTCATGTAGAACCAGTAGCTGGCGATCAGCAGCAGGACCCACCGGCGATTGGGCGGCAGCAGGAAGAACAGCCCCGTGACGACCGGGAAGAAGACCAGGAAGTCGAGCGAGTTGAAGAGCATGCTTCCTGCGTGCGGGGTGCGGCGAAGCTACCGGGGCACCGGGGGCGCCGCCCCTTGCGACCGGCGCGATGGTGCACAGGCCGGTGTTCACAGGCAACGGCGCGAGGATCGCCATGGGCGCTACTTTCAGCCCGCCAACACCCTCCGCATGCGACGCCTCCCGCACACTGCCGCGCTGGTCCTCTGCTCCATCGCCCTTAGCGCCCAGCCCACGGTGGTGCAGCACGGCAAGCCCTTCGCACGCAGCATGAAGGGCGCCACGGGCGACCTGCTCACCGTGGTGGATGGCGCCTTCGCGGCCGATGGGCGCCACCTGCTCTACGTGGAGGAGGGCATCACCCCGAAGGCCATTCGCCTGGATGCGCTGCTGCAGCCCGCCGAGGAGCTCACCCTGAAGGACGTGCTGCTCGATGGCCTCAAATGGACCGCCGTCACGCCCGTGATGGACGGTGCGCGCATGCGCGTGCTGCTGGTGAGCGCCACCAAGAAGGGCAGCGAATTCGGCATCGCCGAGGTCAGCGCCGGAAGCGCGCTGTCGCTCACCGGATTCCGGCGGCTGGCTGCATGCGACATCCCCTACGCCAACGACCCGGCGAATACCATGGCGGCGCGGCCGCTCCCCGACCCCATCCTCTTCACCCGCGGCCTGGCCTATGCCCAGCGCGAGCGCCTCATTCCCGCCCCCGACGGGCAGCACTACCTGCTCAACCACTTCACGCACGGCACCAAGGGCGGCAAGCGCATCGCGCTGGCCTGGCTCGACCGCGAGCTCACCGTGCTCTGGCAGGCGGCCGCCGAGCTGCCCTACGAGGACGCCAAGAGCAGCATCCACCAGATCGCCGTGGAGGACGACGGCACCGTGCGCCTGCTCACCTACGTGTACCAGTGCAAGAGCGAGGAGCAGCTCGGCGACAAGAACTGCCACGAGCTTCACCTCACCACCCTCACCGAGGACGGCAAGGCCGTGAGCGACATCCTGCTGGAAAAGGACTTCGTAGCCAGTGCGCGCCTGCTGCCCCGCAGCGATGGGCGGCTCGCGCTGGCGCTGCGCTATGGTGCGCTCACCGGCCAACCCGGCCTGGCGATCACCTTCGACCCCGCCGACCCCAAGCTGAAGCCCGCCCCCATCACCGCGCAGCGCCTCCCGAGCATCCGCAAGGCGCGCCTCATGGCCTTCGGCGACCCCACGGCCGACCCGCGCAAGCCGCCGGCGCGCACCGCCAAGGTGGCCGACGAAGTGGTGGACCTGCTGCCCGGGCCCGATGGCGGGCTGCTGGTGGTGGAGACCTTCCTGCAGCACGACTTCATGCTGCCCATGGGCGATGCGGTGGCCATGCGCCGCCTCGGAGGGACCCTGCGCGTGAGCCAGGTCCAGCCCAACGACAGCATCGGCTGGCAGCGCACCATTGACCGTGCCCTGATGACCACCGCAGGCCAGGCCTACGATGGCTGCGTGGCCGTGCCCATGGAAGGGCGCCTGCTGCTGCTGCACGGGCACACGCCCAAGGGCTATGAGGCCATCCTGCGCGCCGGTGGCGAAGCGGCCGGGCAGAAGGACCCGCGGCCCGCCGAGCCCCAGGTGCTCAAGGCCGCCTTCCTCGATGCGCGCACCGGTGCCGTGGAGCGCGAAGGCACGGCCCTGATGATGGAAGACGGATTCGTGCCCTGCCCGCAAGGCACGCTCCTGGAATGGGGCGGTTCGCGCGCGCTTGTGAAGAGCTACGACCGGGGCACGCAGTACCGCTTCACCGTCATCGACCTGGCCCGGCTCGGCGAGGAACGTTAGCGCGGCCGGCCTTCAGCCGGGCCCCGGCCGATTGCAGCGGGCCGACTTGCATTCCTGGCCGGCCCCCTTTCCGCGCCGCGCTGTTGGCAACCCGCCCACGCCCCGGCCCTCCGCGGCGCAGCACCGGCTAGCTTCGCCGCCATGGCCCAGCGCGAGCGCCCACGCCCCTTCTCCGAGCGCACCCTGGCCGCCGCCTCTGCCCTGCTGGAGCGCGTGCGGCAGTGGCTCGTGAAGACCCGGGCCAAGGAGTTCATCCTGCTGGCCCTGCCCTACCAGATCTCGGCCGTGCTCACCGCCCTCATCGCCGTGGGCTACGCCTGGCTCTTCAACGCCATGGGCGAACTCAATGCCGACCTGCTCGCCATCGACCGCCGGCTCATCTTCCTCTCCGCCCCGGTCACCTTCCTGCTGGCCTGGTGGCTGGTGTACCGCTTCGCGCCGCTGGCGGGCGGCAGCGGAATCCCCCAGCTGATGGCCGCCGTGGAGGTGGCCACCGACAAGAAGCGCGACCGCAGCGGGCGCTTCCTCAACCTGCGCATCCTGCTGGTGAAGGTGGCCAGCAGCCTGGCCATGGTGGCGGGCGGCGGCGCCGTGGGGCGCGAAGGGCCAACGCTGCAGATCGCCGGCAGCATCTACCGCACCGTGCACCGGCTGCTGCCGCCCTTCTGGCCCAAGGTGAGCCGCCGCATCATGATGATCACCGGGGGCGCTGCGGGCCTCAGCGCCGCCTTCAACACCCCCCTGGGCGGCATCGTCTTCGCCGTGGAGGAGCTCACCAAGACGCACATGGCGCAGTTCCGCACCGCCGTGCTCACCGCGGTGATACTCAGCGGCATGACCGCCCAATGGCTGCTGGGGCCCTACCTCATGCTGGGCTACCCCAAGCTGGCGCCCGCCACCGTGAGCTTCATGTACAAGATCCTGCTGCTCTCCGCCATCGCGGGCATCACCGGTGCGCTCTTCTGCCGCGCGGTGCTCGCCTTCGACAAGTTCCGGCGCGGGCTGCACGGCGCCCTGGCCAATGGCCTCTTCGCACTGGTTTGCGCCCTGCTGTTCGCCACCGTGGTGCACGCGCTGGGCGCATCGGCCATCGGCAGCGGGCATCACCTGCTGGAGGACCACCTCTTCGCCGACGACCCGCAGACCGGCGCCCGGCATGTGGGCGCACGCGTGCTCGGCTCCCTCTTCAGCTTCACCGCGGGGGGCGCCGGCGGCATCTTCGCGCCCTCGCTGGCCAGCGGCGCCGCCATCGGCGGATGGCTCACCGAGGCCCTCGGACTCGCCGACAACCGCGGCCAATTCAACCTGCTGGTGCTCGCGGGCATGACCGCCTTCCTCAGCGGCGTCACCCGCTCGCCCTTCACCAGCGCCATCCTCGTGCTGGAGATGACCGACCGCCACAGCGCCATCTTCCAGCTCATGTACGCCAGCGTGGTGGGCTACATGATCGCCTATGTGGTGGACCGCAAGAGCTACTACGAGCGCATGAAGGAGCGGCTGCTGAAGGCCCTGCCCGACTGGCCGCCACCGCCCGAGAAACCACAGCGGAACGGGGTGCGTGGTGCGGCCGACCCGAACAGTAGTGCGCCGGAGGCGGGGGCGGGATTCTGAAGAAGTGTGGCATGGTAGGCTGAAGGTGAACGAACGCGGAAGTACTTCACACCGAGGCGTTCCGTTCTGTTAGCCGATGCATGCCTAGCCCAGATGCACTTGGAGGACCGAACCAATGTACAGGTGGCACGTCCGCCTGCTGTGTTGCTCAGTTGTGATCCGGAGATGATGCAGAGATGGAAAAGCTCGCTGATACGGCGCGTGATACAGGTCCTGTGCGTTGCTATACTGACCTCTCAGAGTTCCGCCCAAGACGTGCAGCTGTTCGCCGCGTATGAACTGAAAGGACCGGTGCCCTTCGTGGACAAGGCACTCGATGGTGTGGGCGGAGGCTTCCGCTTCGGAATGTCAGAGCAGGTTCTCTACCTTGATCTGCGAGCATCCTATCTCTGGGCTGAGGATGATGAACTCTCCTCGACCAGGCACCAAGTGTTGGAAAGGAGTCTATCCTTGGCGATCCTGAAGCCCTTGGACCTTCGACCTAGGCTGCATGTGGACCTGGGGGTGGAAATGGGCTACTATGACCGTCAGAACACCGAGCACTACTTGTCGTCCTTCCAAGTGTTCGATCTGCGCGGACTCTCACTCGGGCCTATGGTCAATCTGCGGTATCGCATCCTCAATGGCGTTGAACCATTCCTTTCTTTGGCAGAATCTTACTGTATACCCTTGAGAGAGGACCAAGCCGATCTGGTCAGCGGCCCTATAGATCTCCAGAGCGTTTTTGAGTGGTCGTTGCGGATTGGCATCTTCCTTTCCTTACCACAAGAGGGGGGTAAATAGACGGCGTGCCGCTGACAAGGGTCTGGGTGGTTAACTCCGTTCGTCTGATTGTTTACATCGATGTGCAAATGATGGTTCCGACCAGAACTTCTGGCATGTTCGGCTAGGTCGTGCAGGGGCCCGAGTCGGAGACCCTGAGTAGTTCTAAAACGGATGGACCGATCAAGCAACTCGATGTCTCCGCATTGCAAGGTTTCTACAGTATCGTGTTGGAATCAGCTGCAGGCTGCTTCGTTGTGAGGGTCGTCATTCAATAGCAGTTTCATGGTCTTTCAATAGCATTCCTTTGCCAAACGAGCGGATGTTGGTGGAGTGAGGGAGAACAGCGCCTCGCTATCCACAGCCGTTAGCAAGTCCTGCGGCCCATGGCCATGAGGCTGCGGTACCTTCGCCGCACCCATGCGCCAGTACCACGACCTCCTCCGCCGCATCCTGGACGAAGGCGTGCAGAAGCACGACCGCACCGGCACGGGCACCATCAGTTGCTTCGGCCACCAGATGCGCTTC
>DDRC01000162.1 GCA_002342985.1 Flavobacteriales bacterium UBA2426 | reverse complement strand
GGGCATGCGCGTTGATGAACAGGCTGAAGGCGGACAGAAGGGCGAGGGGACGCATGCGCATGAAGGTCGAAGGTTCCCGAAGGTGAAGGATCACGGCCGAATGGCAGGAGCGAGGTACGCCGATCCTTGGGGGGCTGAACAGGTTCCACTTCAGGTGGACAAGGAGCCTGAATCATCCGGATCTTAGGTCAATAGTTCATGAGAATCCTAAAGTGCAACTTTAAAAAACTCAGAATCTGTCGTAGCCTCACGTGCTCTTCATCCACTGCGCCAGCTCCATCGCCTTCACGCCATGGGCAAGGCTTTCCAGGGTCCGGCGGACCCTGGTCATATCGGTGGGGTAAGTCATCATGATATACGCTCCGCACCCTAACTTGCCAACATGAGCGATCACGAGATCGAACACCTCTACCTGCAGCATCGGTCAGGGTTCGCAAGTTGGTGTGCCCGCAACTTCAGGCTTTCCGGTCAGGACGCGCTGGACCTCTATCAGGATGCGGTGGTCGTGTTCGTTCGGAACGTGCGTGACGGACGATTGGACCCTGCGGCCTGTGCTCCGGCCACCTACCTGTTCGCCATTGGACGCAACCTTGCCCTAAAGCGCATCCGCGATAGCAAACGGACCATGGCGCCCGAAGAATTGGCTGAAACGCTGTTATCCGTGCCGTCGGAACTGGATGGAGCGATGGAAGAGGAACACGGTCACTATGTGATCAGGACCGGTATGGCCGGGCTTTCCGATCGGGAGCGGGAACTGCTGAGACTGTACTACTTCGAGGAACGGTCCATGGCCGAGATCGCTACGCTCATGGGCTACAAGAACGCCGATGTGGCCAAGAAGATGAAGCATGTGAGCTTCCTAAAGTTGGCAGAGCTCATTGGGAGGGCCGAGCAGCCCCAGTTCGCGTAGCATGAGCAGCACCGGTGATGATCTCGACCTGCTGGAAGCCTACCACGAAGGGCGTCTGATCGAGGCGGAACGCCTGCAGTTCGAGGACCGATTGCGCAGCGAGCCCGGACTGGCGGAGCGGTTGGCGCTTTATCGTGCCACCCGCAAGGCGATCGAGCAGGGTTTCGAGGATGAACGCGTTCGTGCATTGATGAAGGAAATTGAACAGCGTGGCGCGGAAGTTCCGCATGGTTCCGACCATAAAGTGCGCAGCCTGTTGCGGGAAGTGGAGCGGCGCGAACAAGGCCGGGTGCGCAGGTTACAGCGGGAACGCTGGGCCATGGCCGCAGCGGTAACCGGTGTGCTCGCCATGGGCGCCTGGTGGCTCCTGCGCCCCAAGGACCTGCCCCAGCTCGCAGCCGAGTTCGCCGTGAAGGAGGCCCCGCTCCCGGTATTCATGTCGGCAGACCGGCCACCCAGCGTGCTCCTCGATGAGGCCATGCAGGCCTACGACATGGGACACGATGCCGAGGCGCTGGAACGGCTGAGCCAACTTTCGTCTACGGATACCGTGCTGTTCTACACCGCTCTGGTGCGGATGCGGACGGGTCAGGACGCCGCTGCGGTGCTGGATGCCATCATTGCCCGCCCCAGCACTCCGTACTACGCCAAGGCCCTGTACCACCGCATGGTGCTGGCACTGCGCAACAACGATGCCCTGTTGGCCGAGCGTCTTTGGCGCATGCAGATGGCCATGGCCGGGCACCCCTACCGCGATCGACTGGAGGCGCTGGCTTCGGAGACCGGATGGAAGCCCTGAACGCGCCCCTTCGGCTTGTCCGGCGTTTGTTGCCGGTCCTTTTACTGGGATCGGTCCTTTCGGTTGCCTCGGCACAATACCCTGTCATCGACCGCTTGGAGCGCGCGTTCACCGATGGTGACGCGGACAGTGTGTTGCTGGAGTTGGACCGGGTGATGCGCGACCCTTCCAGTCCGGCCCACCTTCGGTTCGAAGCTTGGATGCTTCAGGCCGAATGCTGGTACCAGCGCATGAACATGGAGCGCTTCAAGGTCGCCACCGATAGCGCGGCAGCCCTGGTCGCGAACAAGGAGGCGGAGCAATGGGCACGTGTGGAGGTGAACCGCTCCCGCCATGCGGCCTACCTCACACAGACCGCGCGGGCGTACAAGCATGGAACTGCGGCACTGGCGCTTTACCGCAAGGCGCCGGACCGCGCTTCCTGGAAGTATGCCCACCTCATCTACCAGGCGCAAGGCACGGTATACCGCAACTGGCCGCTCGGGGCGGATACGGCCTTCGCGTTCTTCGATACGGCACGTGTGCTCCTGGCCCGCCGACCGGAACTGGCGCCTTTCTGGAGGGCCTACCTGCACAAGGCGGTCTCCAATGCGGCGATGGACCGCATGCGCCCCGGACTACCCGATCGGGAACGCTTCGCCGCGCTGTGCGACCGGGAGCAACGCGCCGCGCTCGCCATCCTGCGGGAGCACCATCCGGGGCAGGTGGTGGAGATCGGGATCCTTCAGAACCTGCGTGGGCTGTATCACATCTATGCGGACCAGCCGGAAAGTGCCTGGCATTGGCTCAGGCGGAGCGAAGAATTGGTGCTGGCCTCCGGTGCGACCGATGCCCTTCTGACCATCTGGTTCAGCAGCCTGCGGTGGCAGACCTTCCTGCTGGATCGCCCGGAGCATTGGTCGGATATCCACCTCCTTCAGCGGCATCTGGCGAAGCTCCAACAGGCCCAGGAGCGCTTCACCGCGTTCGCTGCGGCTCGCACACAGGCCCGGGGATTGTTCTTTCACGACACCTATTGGTATTCCCCCTTTGCAAGCACGGTCACCCTCAGCGCACGCCTTTGGGAGCTCACCGGGGATACCACCTACCTGGACCGCACGCTCTGGGTGGTGGAGAAGACACGCCGTGATGCCTGGAACATCGCCCAGGACCTGCGGGGTCGGCCGGACCTGCATTTGGACGATCCGCCGGAACACATGCTGCAAGCCGTTCGGCGCAGGCTGCGCGACCGAGAGGCCATCCTGGTCTGCGTGGAGGACAGCCGGGCCGGTTTCTCATCATTTTCCTCCGTGCTGGCCGTCACCCGGGGTGCGGTCTCCTTCCGGATCCTGGACCGGGAATTCAACCCTGCGATCGGTTCGGAGATCAAGTCCCGTGATCCGATCGTTTTCCGCCGCAATTATCACCAACTGTACCATCAACTCTATGCCCCCATCGCGCAGTTGATGCAGGAGGTGGACCGCGTGCGCGTATTCCCAAGCGCCAACATGGCCTACATCGCCTTCGATGCCCTGCTGGCCGATACCATCGGGCCGGACGTGTCCTCCTGGCAACCTTTGGTGCAACGCCACGCCTTCAGTCAGCCCATGCTGTTGCTGCCTCCGGAACGCAAGGTGGCGGGCGACCCCGGGGAGGAGCGTTACCTGGCACCGGCACCCGGCAACGGTGTGCTCACCGACCTGAAGCGGGTGCGTGCGGCGATGCGCCGCTGGGCGCGGGAGGGCAACTTGGACAGCAGCGGGGTGTGGACAAGCGTGGCAGGGGCCATGCCCGGTGCGGGGGTGTTGTACCTCGCTGGTCACGGAGCAGGCGAAAGCGGCCTCGACCAGGAACCGCGTCACTACTTCGGTGCCGATACGACCGGTCGCCTGGCCTTCATGCATCCCAGTGACCTGCTGCCGCTGGACCTGCAGGCCGGTCTCGTGGTGCACCTGGCCTGTCAAAGCGGATTCTTCGATCTGGACCGCAACAGCGGCCCCATCTCCTTTGCCCGTGCCTTCGTGTACGCCGGTGCGCGCAACGTGCTCTCCACCTCGGTGCCTGCGGACGAAGCCATCGCCATCCGCTTGGTCGATCTGTTCCGGGAACAGCTTGCGGAGGGGCACCCGACCGATGTGGCCCTGCAACGCGCCAAGCTGGCCTATCTGCAGCACAGCACCCAGACCGAGGAACAGCTGCCCCTGCACTGGGCAGGCTGGCAAGTGGTGGGGGAGGCGGGGCCGCTCCCGAACGCACCGCGGCCTACCTGGCCTTGGCTCATTGTAGGCGCTGTGCTCATTGCTGTTGGCTTGCTGACCTGGCGCATGAGGTGAGCATCTGGCGGAATTTTCTCCTGCCAGGTTACCTCCGCGCACTTCGGGGTATGAATGGATTGAAACCTCCTCATCATGCGCCTCATCCTCACCACGCTAGTCCTTCTGACGATTCTCCCTGCACTGCACGCCCAGGTGCCCAGCTACGTGCCCACCAACGGTCTCGTGGGCTGGTGGCCGTTCAACGGCAATGCGAACGATGAGAGCGGGAATGGGAATAATGGAACGGTGAACGGTGCTACGTTGACAGCCGATAGGTTTGGAAATGTGAATAGCGCGTATTTTTTTAATGGAACTGGAGTTCATATCAATTTAGGACCTGTTACTGGTTTTTTGGCGACTAACCCATTCACCGTAGCAGCGTGGGTCAACATAGACCCATCATCCACAGTAGCAGGCGTCCGCCCGATTCTGTATAGAGGTGATTTTGCCGAAAGCAATCAACTTGGTTTTGGTACACACGGAAATAATCCATCTTGCGGAGCATCCTTTATTATGAGAGTAAGTAATTCTCAGAATCCTCTTTTTACAACTCTTAATGTTCAAAATGGATTATGGAATCATATAGTATGGATTCATGAAGGATTAGGTGAAATAAAAATATATGTCAATCAGCAATTGGCTGGAAGCATGAATGTGGGCAGTATGGTCAATCACAATTTTAACCTTATGCTCGGAAGACTGGGGAACACAAATAATCAGGCATATAATGGTCTTAGTGACGACCTTGGTATTTGGAATCGGGCCCTCACCGTTGCGGAGATCCAAGCCATTTATAGCGCAGGTCAAACTGTAAGCTCCCCCAAGATCAG
>DDRC01000231.1 GCA_002342985.1 Flavobacteriales bacterium UBA2426 | reverse complement strand
ATTCCGAACAGAGAAGTTAAGCTCACCAGCGCAGATGGTACTGGGCCAAAAGCCCGGGAGAGTATGTCGTCGCCGATCTGAACCCCGCCCAGCAATGGGCGGGGTTCTTTTTTTTCCACCTGGCACGACCTTCGCCCAGCTCCGATACCCGCTCGCATGCCCAAATGCCTCCGGTTCCTGTTGACCGCTGCCCTGCTATCGGCAGGCGGTACCGCTCGTGCTCAAGAGATCCTCGGTTCGCTCGGCCCGGCTTCCGTCGGGGAATGGATCACGATCTACGGCACACGCGGAACGGACCATTTCCCCTTGGATTCCGCGCGGATCTCCGGTTCCGGCGCATTCCGCTTCGCACCGCGCGCATTCCCCCTCGGCTACTACAGGCTCGGCTTCGCGAACGACCAGGTCGACCTGATCCTTGGCGCCCCCGGTGATGCGCGCATCCGGCTCGACTTCTCCGGGCGGCCGCTGCAGGAGCACATCACAGTCAGCGGATCCACCGAGAATCAGCGCCTTTGGGAGTACAAGTGGGCGAGCCGGGAGGCGCAGCGGCGCCTGCGATCCGTAGCCGACCAGCGTGCAGGCATGGATCCTCGCGATACTGCGGGCTTGAACCGCTTGTCACAGGAAGAGCGCACCCTCAAGCAGCGGCAGCAGGAATTCCTGGCGCGGCTAATGGCGCAGGATACCGCGTCCTATTTCGCCCAGGTCGCCGCGCTCGATCAGCGGCTGATGTCCGCGATGCAGGCAGGTCCTGCAGCCGTCCGTAACGCCATGCGGTGGTCCGATCCGTCGCTGCTGCGCAGCTCCCTCTATCCCAAGGCCATCATGGCCCTGCTCCAGAGCACCACACCGGCTTCTCCCGGCATGCTGCGCGTTGCCTGCGATTCACTCCTGCACTGGTCAAGCCCAGACACCGCCTGCTGGTCGTTCACGCGCGCTCAGCTCATCGCCATCTTCAGCGCCTACGGTCCCGAAGAAGTCCTTCAGCATGTGGTGGACCATTACGTCATGGGCCCCCTTTCGCTGGTGGCGCCCGATGCCGCGCTCCTCGCGGACGTGGCCGTGCAATTGAAGGCCTCCATCGGTGCCATGGCTCCGGATGTGGCCCTGCCCTCCCCCATCACCGGAAGGACCGATCGCCTCGCGCAACTGGTGCAGGCGAATGCCTACACCGCCCTGTTCTTCTATTCGAGCACCTGCGACCACTGCCATGCCGAGATGCCCGGCCTGAGTGCATTGCATAATGGGTACGCGGAGAAGGGCTTCGGCGTGGTCGGCATCGCCTTGGATGATGATGAGGCCGAGTTCCGGCGGAACATCATGGAGATGGCCCTCCCCTTCCCCTGCTACACCGAACTGGCCGCTTGGGGCTCGCCGGCCGCGAAAGCCTTCGGCGTGAAAGCGACGCCATGGCTCATCCTGGTCGATCGGACGGGCCGAATCGTGGCCAAGCCCAACGACCACATTGAGCTGGGCGAGCTGCTAGGCGGCCTCCTTCCCTAGCCTGAGCACCCACTGCACGTGGCCTTGAGGCCAGCTGAGGATGGGCGGCTCCGATCGGAAGAGCCCGAATACGGAAGCACCTGAACCGCTCATGGCCGCGTGTGCCGCGCCGGCATCGAGCAGCGCATCGCGCAGGGCATGGATGGCGGGCCATGTCCTGAATACATGGTCCTCCATCACGTTCGGTGCCACCTGCCGCCACTCCTCAGCCGGGTGCTGCTGCAGCGCAGCCACCAGGTCCAGCGTGCGGCCTGTGGGAGCCGTGTGCCGATAGACCTCCGAAGTCGGTACATGGATCCCGGGATTCACCAGCACGAGCCACCATCCCGAAAGGTCGAGCGGAATGGGCATGAGCACCTCGCCCCGGCCGGTGGCCAAGCAGGCCCCCCGCTGCAGGAAGAAGGGGCAATCGCTGCCCAATCCCGTAGCCAGGGCGTGCAGCTCGTCTGGGCTGCAGCCCAAGCCGAGGAGCGCATCCAACAGCTTGAGGGCATGGGCGCCATCGCTGCTTCCGCCGCCCAGGCCCCCTCCCATGGGTATGCATTTGTGCAAGTGCATGCGCAATCCAGGCAGATCGCGGATGCGGGCCAGCGCCGCATGCGCGCGCATCACCAGGTCGCTTTCGACAGCCCCATCCACCACCAGGCCGGACCGGCCATAGGATACCCGGCCCGGCTCCACGTCGGGAGCGACCACGGCCTCCAGCGCATCGTGAAGCGGAATCGGCACGATGACGGTCTCGATCTCGTGGTAGCCATCGTCACGCTTTCGGACGACGTTGAGACCTAGGTTGATCTTGGCTTGCGGGAAGACGACCATGATGGTGGCGAAGGTACCGGCCGGCAGGCCTGCAGTGGCGTGCGCGACCGGCTGTCGGTCATCCTTCTACCTTCGTCCTCCCAATGACCTAGCGCATGGAGACCTACCTGGAGTTCGAGCGGCCGATCCAGCACCTGATGGAGCAGATCAACAAGCTGAAGGAGGTGGCCGCCCAGGGCGAGGTGGATGTGACGGCTACGCTGAAGGACCTGGAACGCAAGCTGACGGAGACGCGGACCCAGATCTACGCCAACCTGACCCCGTGGGAGCGCGTGCAGGTGAGCCGTCACCCCGACCGGCCCTATACGCTCAAGTACATCGACCACCTCACCGACGGCACCTTCATCGAACTCCACGGCGACCGCACCGTGAAGGACGACAAGGCCATGGTGGGAGGCTTCGGCCTCATGAACGGCCGCACGGTGATGTTCATCGGGCAGCAGAAGGGAATCAACACCAAGATGCGGCAGTACCGCAACTTCGGGATGGCGAATCCGGAGGGCTACCGCAAGGCCCTGCGCCTGATGAAGCTCGCCGAGAAGTTCAACAAGCCCGTGGTGACGCTGATCGACACCCCCGGCGCCTTCCCTGGACTTGAAGCCGAGGAGCGCGGACAGGGCGAGGCCATTGCGCGGAACCTCTTCGAAATGGTGCAGCTGCGCGTGCCCGTGATCTGCGTGATCATCGGC
>DDRC01000089.1 GCA_002342985.1 Flavobacteriales bacterium UBA2426 | reverse complement strand
TTCGAGGGCGGCTGCTATGCCAAGTGCATCGATCTCAGCGCCGAGAAGGAGCCGCAGATCTGGAACGCGATCAAGTTCGGCGCGATCCTCGAGAACATCGTCTTCCACGAGGGCACCAGCAAGGTGGACTTCGCGGACGGGTCCGTCACCGAGAACACCCGCGTGAGCTATCCCATCCACCACATCGACAACATCGCTGAGCCCAGCATCGGCGGTCATCCGAAGAACATCTTCTTCCTGACCTGCGATGCCTACGGCGTGCTGCCCCCGATCAGCCGCCTCACGCCGGGCCAGGCCATGTACCACTTCATCAGCGGCTACACGGCGAAGGTGGCAGGCACCGAGGCAGGCGTCACCGAGCCGCAGAGCACGTTCAGCGCCTGCTTCGGCAAGGCATTCCTGCCCCTGCACCCCGCCAAGTACGCCGACATGCTGGGCGATAAGATGAAGCAGCACGATGTGCGCGTCTGGCTGGTGAACACGGGCTGGAGCGGCGGTGCTTACGGCACCGGAGAGCGCATGAAGCTCAAGTTCACCCGGGCGATGATTTCGGCCGCGCTGAGGGGTGAACTCGACAAGGTGGACTACAAGGAGCACCCGGTCTTCGGCGTGAGCTATCCGGTGAGCTGTCCGCACGTGCCCGCGGAGATCCTCGATCCCCGCAGCACATGGAAGGACAAGTCGGCCTATGACCAGACCGCCGAGAAGCTCGCGAAGCAGTTCAATGACAACTTCGCCAAGTACAAGGATGGTTGCAGTGCCGAGACGCTCGCTGCCGCCCCGCGCCTTTCGGTGAAGGCCTGATCGTGCCGCATGGCGATGGAGGCCCCTGCCCTCGGCAGGGGCCTCCGCTTTTCCTGCCTCCGGGGCCATGACCCGGCGTGGCGCCCTTTCTAGCTTTGCGATCCCGAATGCGGTACGGAGCCCTCTTCATCCTGGTGCTGCTCGTTGCGCCGCGCCTTTGGTGCCAGGGCCTTGGCGCCCCGCATTATCCGGAGCGGCTGCGGGCCGACCTGGAGGTGCTGAAGGCGGCCATCCAGGAGGCCCATCCCGCCCCGTACCGATACATCACCCGTGGGGAACTCGATTCGGCGTTCGATGCGCTGGCGGATTCGCTGTACACGCCGCTGTCCTCGGATGGCTTCCTCGCCCGCCTCCTGCCGGTGCTCCAGCGCATCGGAGATGCCAACCTCGACGTGCAGCTCGATGCCGCCACCGAGCAGCGCCTGCTCGCGCAGGCCACCCTGCTTCCATTCAGGGTCCGGCTCATCGAGGGGGATGTCTACATCGCGGAGGAATTGAAGGGCTTCCGCACCTTCCCCCAAGGAAGCCGGCTCATCAGCGTGGATGGCTTGGCCACGCACCGGTTGATCGCCGGAATGTCGGCGTGGGTGGTGAGGGATGGGGCGAATGAGACGTTGCGCCTTCGGGTGATCGAGGAGCGGTTCGCATGGCTTTTCCTGCTCGCCTTCGGCTACTCGGGCTCCTATGCTGTTGAGGTGGAGGCACCGGATGGCCGAAGGCTCGAGGAGGTGGTGGTGGGCATGCGCATGGAGGACATCGAGCGCTCACGGAAGCCGGACGGGCTTGCGATGCATCCCTGGCAGAGCACTTGGGATCCCGCGGCCGGAGCGCTCTGGGTGAGCATAAGGTCCCTTGATCCCCTGGTGCTGGAAGGTAGCGGTCAGAAGCCCCGGGCATTCATCGATGCCATGCTGCGCGAGTTGAAGGACAACCGGGCCAGGGTCCTCGTGCTCGACCTCCGCGGTTGCGGGGGGCGGGAGCTGGGCATGGCCGAGCTGGTGTTCTCGGCCATCGCCACGGATCCGTTCCGCGTAGTGGAGAGCATGTATGTGAGCGCGGCGCAGCTCACGGCGCTAGCGGGGGTCGCGGAGATCCCGGTGGAGCACTTGGCGTCGGTCCAGCACAACTACCTGCCGGCGAGGCACGGCACGGCTATGCTTCACCCGGATGATCCCCGTCTCCAGGATGTGGCGCCGCACCGCCACGCCTATCAGGGGAAGGTGTATGTGGTCTGTGACGGGGCCACGCGCGATGCGGGGGCTGCGGTGGTGATGCTTGCCAAGCGCAGCGGCCGGGCCCGTGTGGTGGGGGAGGAGACGGGAACCAATGCCCATAGTTTCACGGGCGGCAGGGAACTCATGGTTACGGCGCCCAACACAGGCGTACGTCTTCGCATCCCGCTCGTGCGCTATGTGCCGAGCGGCGTTGCTGCCGGGGAAGCGGACCGCGGAGAGGCCCCGCATCACTTGGTATCGCCGCAGCCATGGGGCGTGGCCAAGGGGCGCGACACGGTGCGCCTGGCACTGATGCGGATGATCCGGGAGCTGCAATGAAGCCTTGGTTCGCTTTGCTGCTGGCGGCGCAGGCCTGTGCTCCATCCGGTGGTGATTCCGCTACGCACGGCGACTGGCTGGAGCGGCCGAATACGCACGCGCGGTGCTTTCAGGTGCTCGAGCGCGGGGCATCAAGGCGGCTGATCATCTACGGTGCGCCGGACCGCTCGGATACGCTGGCTGTCCTTTCCGTGGGTCGGGAACCGGACGGCGGCGGTGCTGTCCATGTGCCCGATGAGGCTGCACTGGCGGTGATGAGCACCACCCACCTTCCGTTCATCACCGCGCTGGGCAGAGTGGGGCAGCTTGCCGGGGCCGCCCATATCGATCGCCAGCGGGACTCCGTGATCCTGCGCGCGGCAGCGGATGGGCGCATCGTGGAACTGGCATCGGCGGATGGACTGGACCGGGAACGGTTGCTCAGCTCCGGCGCCCAGGTCATCCTCGATTATCCCTTCGGGCGGTCGCGCGTCCGATCGTCGCTACCGGGCATCGTGCAAGTGCCGGTCACGGAATACCTCGAGAAGCACCCGCTCGGCAGGGCGGAATGGATCCGGTTCTTCGGCGCACTCCTGGGTGCGGAGCGGACGGCAGACAGCCTATTCCTCGCGGTGGTCAATCGGTATGGAGATGCCGCCGTCGGGCTCGAACCGGGCAAGGATCCGCCGAAGGTCCTCTTCGGCAGCGCTTGGCAGGGCCAGTGGCATCTGCCGCCGGGCAACAGCTACATGGCGCAGTTGATCGGTGATGCCGGCGGTGCATATCTGATGGCGGATCGGCACGCGAAGGGCAATATCGCCATGGACACTGAAGCCGTGGCCGGGCTGTTGCTGAAGGCCGACCGGTTCGGCACCATCATCGCGAACGGCCGTCCCCTGAGCAGCAAGGAGCTCTGCCCCGATGAGCGCCTGGCGCTGCTCCCCGCCGTGGCTTCCGGTTCATTCTACCTCGATAGCGAGCGCTCGGACATCTTCGGCGCGGCGTTGCTGGAGCCGGATGTGCTGGTGGCTGAGCTGGCCTGTGTGCTGGGCACAGGCCCTTGCACGCAGGGAAGGCCCACCTACGTGCTGCGGCCCGGTCAGTAGGGGATGCCCAGCCTTCGGTAGATGAATCCCATGAGCCATGCCGGGCCCACCAGCAGGAATTGAAGGTCGGTGAGGAAGCTGGGCTTCCGTCCTTCAATGCCATGGCCGATGAATTGGCCAACCCATGCCACGGCGAAGAGGGCGATGCAGATGCCCCACAGCGGCCATGCGGCATGGGTCAGCAGATAGCCTGAGAGCCAAATGCAGAGCCAGCTCCACACCGCCATTCCCAACATGAGCGGGATTGAGCGCGGCAGGTAGAATGCCAGCAGCACGGCGCCCACGGCCGCCTTCGCCCAAGGGGCCGCGCCGATGATGGGAGCGTCGGCCGGAGGGATGGAGGCCAGCAGGCCGACCACGCAGAAGTAGATCACGGGCACGCAGACCCAGTGGATGAGCTTGTTCGTCCTGTTCTGGTGACTCTCCCCGTAGAGGTCGAACCAATCCTGTATGCTACGCTTGGACATGGGGCAGGTATCGCTCCTGAAGGATGCGCAGGTGGTGGCGTTCGTGGCCGGCGATGCACCAGCCCAATGCACGGACGCTCATCGCCTGCCCGTTCGCTTGGCCTGACCGCACCAAGGCTTCATCGGAGAGGCTGCGGAACAGGTGGAGCGTGCCTTGCCTTACCACGGCCCTTTCCGCGAGCAGGTCGGTCCATGGCCGCGCGTCGGCATGGGCCTCAGTGGCATAGGAGTCCTCATCGAACCCGGGCAGGCCGGTGCCATCGCGCCTTGCGAACCGCAGCGCGCGGTAGGCGAATACGCGCTCGCAATCAATCAGATGCTGCACCACATCCCGCATGCTCCACTTGCCGGCGGCATACCGGAACCCCGCGGACTGTTCCGGGATGCTGCCGAGGACTGCGGCCGCATGCGCATCCGCCGCTTGGAGCGCCGCCAGCAGACCGCCCTCCGGGCACAACGCGATATAGGCCCCCTGGTAGGGTGCGTGTTCGGTGCTTGTTGGTTTGGATTGGGCGTCCATGGCCCCAAGGTAAGCCGTACCGCTCGCGGGCAGCCGCATAGGGGCCGGCCCCGGCGTTTTCCACAATCGTTGTTCACATCGCAGCGGCGGCAGGGGCTGCGCTCGCCTGGCAGGGTTCTAGCTTTCGGCATGCTTCAATGGGAGGGGCCCTTATTCGAGCAGCCTTTCGAGCTCTGGCGTGACGAAGGGGTCCTTCACCTTGTGCTGGCGGACGGCGCTCAGCTTTCGGCCCGCGAGGTGAAGGAGGTGGTTCGGCTTGTGGCAGCCTTGGATCGGGATGGCCGCTCTCCTTTGATGATCGACCATGCGCCGAATGTGGCGGTGGCGGACGGAGCTCGAAGGCTGATCACACGGGTCTGCAAAGCGCATGGCCATCCGGTCGTGGTGTATACCGCGAGCATCCGCTGCCAAGGACAGCTGGAACTGTTCAGGCAGGTCCATAAGCCGAGCTTCCCGTTCAAGGTGTGCGGCTCACGTGAGGAAGCTTGGGCCTGGGCCAGTGAGCGGCGGCAACGGGATGCCCTGGGCAGCCCGGAAGGCGTGCACAGGCCTGAAGCGCCCAGCCTATGAGAGCGGGCGTACTGCTTTGCCTGGCGCTAGCGGCACCCGCGCTGCCCTCCTTGGGGCAATCGCTGGAGCTGCTCGGCTCGTCGGGGCAGGACGATGTAATGGTGGAGGTGCGGGCCAGTGGAAGCGATCTGCCCTTGCTGCGCGCGATCTGGCGCCAGGTGCCCGGAGGAACGGCCACCCTTGACCTGCAGCGGACCGCGGAACCGGAGGAGGACCAATCGCTGATGCTCGATCGGCTCGCCGAGGCGGCCATCGGCGCCTACCTCGATGCGCGGGTGCATTTCACGAAGCAGGGTGTGCGCAGCGACCTTCCGGCCGACCGGTTGGGGCATGAGGTCAACGGCCTGCTGGCGGCCGCACTGGAGGCCACCGGAGCGGATGTGCCCTTTGCGGGCCTCAGCGCTTCCACTCAGCGGCAATTGGACCGGCTGACCCGCATCGACTGGAGCCAGGCCCGGTTCGGCGTGGACGGCGGTGAATCACAGGACAAGTACCTGGCCATTTATTACTACGTGAGGAGCCAACGCGAGGAGCTGGAGCGCCAGGTGCGTGCGGATCTGCTGCCGCTGAGCACGGTGCCCGTCATCGGCCGGATCCATGGATCGCCCGGCACCATGGTCCGCATCAATTCCACGTGCGGAACGGTCTTCGACGAGGAGAACTTCCTCTGCGCGCTGGATCTGCGCCTGGCGGATAGCAGCGATGGCTTCGCCATCGAACCCACGCTCGCTGCCGAGGACCTGCGTGCCCTTTCGGCCCGAGCCCTGGCCCTGGAACCTGCACCGGCCGTGCAGCCGAAGGTGCGCAAGCGGGACCGCTGGCTGAAGGACGAGCTGGATGCCATCCACCAGCGCATCGAACGGATGGATCAGCGCAAGGAGCTCTGGGAACTGCGCGACCGCATGGATGACCTCGAGGACCGGATCACCGGTCTCGAACTGGAGGTCCAGGAGAGCCGGAAGGAGACGCCAATCGATAATCCGGCGGCCACGCTCTCCGAACTCACCGGGCGGAACATCACCGTTCGCTTCGAGCGGAACAGCACTACGCTCCTGCCGGAGCAGCAGGTACTGCTCAACGAGGTATTCGAGCAGTTGGCCCGGTCGCCCATGGAGAAGGTCCTCGTTACGGGCTACACCGACCGTAGCGGCGACCCGGCGCTGAACCTCCGGCTCAGCGAGGCGCGTGCGAAGGCGGTGCGCAACTACCTGCTGCAACGCGGCATTAGCCCGGATCGCCTCCTCGTGAACTATTACGGTGACAGCCGCAGCATGGGGCGCGACCCCGGCGAGCGCCGCGTGGAAGTGGAGTGGATCCGGTGAGGCCGCGGTTCGCTTGAGTCCGAAGGTTGTGCGCTGCCTTCCGCCGACCGGTATTGACCAAATGGTTAATCTTGCATCCCCCGATGGCACGCGTAAAGGAAGCATCCACCGAGAAGCGTATCCTGGATGCGGCGCGACGTGTTTTCATCCGCAAGGGCATGGCGGGTGCCCGGATGCAGGAGGTGGCCGATGAGGCCGGCATCAACAAGGCGCTGCTTCATTACTACTTCCGGGACAAGCAGCGGTTGTTCGAGGGCGTTTTCAAGGGCGGGGCCGAGCAGCAGTTCGGTTGCATATGGGGCGCGCTGAAGGACCGGACGGATCTGTTCGATGCCATCACGGCCTTTGTATCCGCCTTCATCGATCGGATGGTGGAGGACCCCCTTCTTCCGCTGTTCATCGCGCAGGAGATGAACCGGGATCCCGAGGGGCTGCGTGCCTTCATCGATCGCGGCCACATGAGCCGGCAGCATTTCGCCCGCCTGGTGGAGGAGGCCAGGGTGCGCGGCGCCATCATCGACGTCGACGCGCGTGATCTGCTGGTGAACATGATGGCGCTCAGTGCACACCCCTTCATCGCCCGTCCAATGATCCTCCATATCCACGGCATGAATGAGGCGGCCTATCACCGCATGATCCTTGAGCGCAAGAGAACCGTTCCCGACTTCATCATCCGATCCATACGCGCATGAACGCTTTGTTGCAACGCAGGCTAACCATCGTCATAGGCCTCCTCCTCATCGTGGGAGGCATCGGCACGTGCCGGAAGCTGGCGGGAGGCAGGTCATCGGCCCCGCGCAGCAATGCGCCCGCGCAAGCACGAGCTGTGCGCACCGTCACCGCGCAGAACGGCCCCGTGCGCCTGAGCATACCCATCACCGGACGGCTGCGCGCGATGGACCGCATGCTGCTCACTGCAGAGGTGGCCGGTACGCTCCTGCGCACCGGCAAGCCCTTCCGCGAGGGAGCCTCCTTCCGCCAGGGTGAGGTGCTCTTCCGCATCGACGACGGCGAGGTGCGCGCCCAGATCAACGCCCAGCAGAGCGCGTTCCTGCGCACCCTGGTGCAGCTGGTGCCCGACATGCGCATCGACATGCCCGAGCAGGCCGCCAAGTGGGACGCCTACCTGAAGAGCGTGCCGGTGGACGGCCAGCTGCCCGAGCTGCCGAAGCTCGCGAGCGAACAGGAGCGCAACTACCTCGCGGGCCGCGGCGTGCTGGACCAGTACTACGGCATACGCGCCTTGTACGAGCGCCGCGATAAGTACGTCATCACCGCAGCGTTCGATGGCGTGGTCACCGCGGCGGGCATCGAACCTGGCACGATCGTCACACCGGGCACGCGTCTGGGCGAGTTCATCGCACCGGCCTCGCTCGAGCTGGAGACCGCGATCGGGGCTGGCGAGCTTTCCCTGGTGAAGGTGGGTGACACGCTCCGGCTCACCAGCACCGAAGGCCCGGGCAGCTGGACCGGTCGCATCATTCGCCTGGGCGAGAGCATCGATGCTTCCACCCAGACCGTGAAGCTCTTCGTGCAGGTGGAAGGGAAAGGCTTGCGCGACGGCCAGTACCTCACCGGAGCCATCCAGGCCGGATCGCTGAACGATGCGGTGAGCGTGCCGCGCAGCGCGTTGCTTGAGGACGGTTCGCTCTACACCGTGAAGGACAGCGCGCTGATGAAGCAGCAGGTCACCATCCTCCACCAGGGCGTGGAGCAGGCCGTGGTGCGGGGCTTGAGCGATGGCCAAGCGGTAGTGACCGACCGCCTCAGCGGCGCCTATGAGGGCATGCGCGTAGCACCGGTGAAGCCATGAAGGGACTCACCGCCTACTTCATCAAGTACGCCGTGGCGGTCGATACCGTCATGGTGCTCATCTTCATCTTCGGCTTCTTCGGGCTGAAGGCCACGCGCAGTTCGCTCTTCCCCGAGGTGGAGAGCCGTACCATCCAGGTGCAGATCATCTACTCCGGTGCTGCGCCCGAGGAGGTGGAGGAAGGGGTGGTGCTGCGGATCGAGGACGACCTCAAGGGCGTCACCGGCGTGGAGCGCATCAGCAGCGTGAGCCAGGAGAACGGCGGGGTGATCGTCGTGGAGGTGATCAAGGGGTATGATGTCGACGTCGTGCTGCAGGACGTGAAGAACGCCGTGGAGCGCATCCCGACCCTGCCCGACGGCATGGAGCCGATCCGCACCTTCAAGCTGGAGAACATCCGGCCCGCCGTGACCTTCGCGCTCAGCGGCGAGGGCGTCGATCTGAAGGCGCTGAAGCTGATCGCGCGCCGGGTGGAGCAGGACCTGCGTTCCATCGGCGGGATCAGCAAGGTGGAGATCACCGGCTACCCCGATGAGGAGGTGGAGGTGGCCTTCCGCGAGGCCGATCTCCGGGCCAACAACCTGAGCTTCGCGCAGGCCGCCGCCGCGGTGCGGAGCGCCAACCTAGACCTCACCGGAGGCAAGATCAGGACCGCCGACGAGGAACTGCTCATCCGCGTGCGCGACAAGCGGCAGGACGCCGAGGGGCTCCGCAATGTGGTGCTGCGCGCGGGCAATGATGGCCGGGTGCTGCGCCTGAAGGATGTTGCCGATGTACGTGACACCTGGGCGGAGGATCCGGCACGCAACTACGTGAACGGCAAGCCCGCCGTCGTGGTGAACGTCAGCAGCACCGTGAGCGAGGACATCCTGTTCATCGCGGAGAGCACGCTCTCCTACATGGAGGCCTTCAATGAGCGCGGAGGCCCGGTGAAGGCCACGCTCATCAACGATGCCACTACGGTGCTGCGGCAGCGCATCGCCATGCTGCTGGAGAACGGCATCCAGGGCTTCTTCCTGGTGGTGATCGTGCTCGCGCTCTTCCTCAACTGGCGCCTGGCCTTCTGGGTGGCGCTCAGCATCCCGGTGGCCTTCGCGGGCATGTTCATCCTCGCTCCGGGCTTCATCACCATCAACGTGATGAGCCTCTTCGGGATGATCCTGGTAGTGGGCATGCTGGTGGACGATGGCATCGTGATCACCGAGAGCATCTATCAGGAGTACGAACGCGGGCTTCCACCGATCAAGGCGGCATTCGAGGGCATCAACAAGGTGCTGCCGGCGGTGATCAGCTCCGTGCTCACCACCGTGGCGGCCTTCAGCACCTTCTTCTTCATCGAGGGGCGCTTGGGCGATTTCGCGCCGGCACTGGCCTTCGTGGTGATCGCCACGTTGCTGTTCTCACTCATCGAGGCCGCATTCATCCTGCCGGCGCACGTGGCCCATTCCAAGGGCCTGAGCCGCGGCGCCAAGAACAAGCTGGAGGCCTATATGGACGGGGTGATGGGCCGGCTGCGCGATGTGCGGTACGCCCGGTTCTATGACCGGTTCATGCGCCACCGCATGTTCACCATCGGCATCGCGTTCTTCCTGCTGGCCGTCACCATCGGCTCGGTGGGCGCGGGCATCATCAAGACCACCTTCTTCCCGGTGATCGAGCGCGACGACGTGGCAGTGGACCTGGAGATGGTGACCGGCACGCGCGAGAACGTCGTGTTCAGCGAACTGCAGCGGATCGAGCAGCTGGCCTGGGCCATCAATGACGAACTGAGCGCCGCAAGGGAGGATAGCCTCGATGTGATCCTGAAGGTGCAGACCATCCTCGGTCCGCGCGCGGAGCAGGGCAAGCTCAATATCATCCTGCTCGATGGCGAGAAGCGGGGCTTCCGTGCCGAGGAGATCACCAATCGCCTGCGCGAGCGGGCCGGCATGGTGCCCGGCGTGCAGAACCTCACCTTCGGGCTGGCCACGCCTTTCGGGAAGCCGGTGTCCGTATCGCTCCGCAGCAACGACCTCGCCGAGCTGAATGCCGCCAAGGCCGAGCTCCGGGCGGAGCTGCAGAAGCTGCCGATGCTGCGCGATGTGGTGGACAGTGATCGCCCTGGCAACCGCGAGGTGGTCTTGAAGCTCAAGGACAAGGCCCAGCTGCTCGGCCTCACCTTGCAGGATGTCGCGGCCCAGGTGCGCCAAGGGTTTTTCGGTTTAGAGACGCAGCGTGTGCAGCGCGGCGAGGACGAGGTGAAGATCTGGGTGCGCTATGCGGAGGATGGGCGTGCATCGCTGCGTGATCTGGAGGACATGCGTATCCGCACCGCCGATGGCCGCCAGTTCCCCTTGAGCGAGCTGGTGAGCTACCACATCGAGCGGGGGATCCGCGCCATCAATCACCTGGATGGCAAGCGTGAGGTGCGTGTGGAGGCGGACCTGGCCAACAGCCTGCAGAGCGCCACGGATGCACAATCCGTGGTGGCGACGGAGATCATGGTCCCGCTGCTGGCCAAGTACCCCGGGTTGAGCTACAGCTTCGAGGGTCAGGGCGAGCAGAGCCGGAAGGTGAGCGGCAGCGCCATGCGTGTGCTTCCGATCACGCTCATCATCATGTTCGCCATGATCGTGCTCACGCTCCGGAGCTTCTGGCAGATGGTGGCCGTGCTGCTCTGCCTGCCGCTCGGCTTCGTGGGCATCGGATGGGGGCACTGGATCCATGGCGTGCAGATCAGCCTCTTCAGCTTCTTCGGAATGATCGCGCTCATCGGGGTGATGGTGAACGACTCGCTCGTGTTGATCAGCACCTTCAATGCGAATCTGAAGACAGGCATGGAGTTCTACGCCGCGCTGCGCACCGCGGCCCTTTCGCGCCTGCGTCCCATCCTGCTCACCTCGCTCACCACCGTGGCGGGTCTGCTCCCCATCACGCTGAACAAGAGCTTCCAGGCCCAGTTCCTGATCCCCATGGCCATCACCGTAGCCTACGGCCTGGCCATCGCCACCTTCGTCACGCTCATCATCCTGCCCATCCTGCTGGCCGCGCTCAATGAGGCACGCCGCTTCCTGGGATGGGCGTGGAGCGCGCAGACCCCGACAGCCGAAGCCGTCGAACCCGCTGTGAAAGAACTGCCCTATGAGGACCTGGAGGAGCATCGCCACTAGCCTTGCGCTCCCACTGAGCGTGGGCCTAATCGCGCAGGATACCCTGAGCCTGGACGCGGCGATCCGCATGGCCCTGGCCAACGAGCACGGTATCCGCATCGCGCGCAACGAAGCCGCCATCGCTGATGCGCAGGCCACCGCGGGCAACGCAGGCCTGCTGCCGCGTGTGGAGGCGAGCGGGCGCGGCACCTACAGCGACCAGTTCTCCCGCCTCGACTTCGCGGAGCCCCTGCCCGATGTGGAGCGCGATGGCGTGGTGAACACCGCGCTGAGCGGTCAGCTGGGCCTGTCGTACACGCTCTTCAATGGCCTGGGGACCTTCGCAGCGCACGATCGCGCCCAGCTGCAGGCGCGCGTGGCGGACCTGCGCGCGCGCGCCCAGGTGGAGGCCACGCTGATGCAGGTGGTGGCGCTGTATTACCAGCTCGCCGCGCTCGATCAGGATGTGGCGATCAACGAGCGCCTGCTGGGCATCAGCGTGGAGCGCTTCCGCCGGCAGGAGGGACGCGCAGCCCTCGGCGGCACGGGGCGTTTGGAGCTGCTCAACGCGCAGGTGGACCTGCAGGCCGACAGCAGCGCATGGATCATGGCCCTGCAGCGCCGCGAGCGCACGCTGCGCGACCTCAATGTGCTGCTCGGCCGATCGCCTGCGGCATCGGCGGTTCCCTCCCGCCAGGTGACCTATGCCAATGGCCTATCGGAAGAGCTGCTGGTGGAGGAGGCGCTGCGCGGCAATGCCCAGCTGCAGGCGGCCATGGCCCAGGTGCGTGCCGCCGAGGCCGATGAGCGGGTGGCCAAGGCAATGCGCTGGCCCCGGCTCGACCTGAGCGCCGCCTACGGCGTGAGCGATCAGCGCAACGAGGTGGGCATCGTGCTGGGCACCTACACCCGCGGCCTGAACGGCGGCCTCACGCTCAGCGTGCCGCTCTTCGATGGCGGGCGCGTGGGCACGCAGGTGGAGGCCGCGCGGCTGCGCGCCGAGAGCGCGGCCCTGGCCGAGCAGCAGGCACGGCTCCAGGTGGAGCGCGATGTGCGCAACGGCTTCACCACCTGGCGGAGCCAGCGCGAGGTGCTGCGCATCCAGCAGGAGGCGATGCGCGCCGCCGAGCTCAACTTCGAGCGCACGCGCGAGCTCTACCAGAGCGGGCTCCTCACCGCGCTGCAGTTCCGTCAGGCGCAGCTCGACCTGGCCAATGCGCAGCGGCAGGCCGTGGTGGCCGGCTTCGATGCCAAGGTGGCCGAGCTGCAGCTGCTGCGTGCGAGCGGCGGACTACTTACCGGGCTCGGCATCCGTGACCTCCGCTGAGGCGGGGCTATGGACCCTGAAGAGCACCTCGAACGCGACACCGGGGCCGCTGCGCACATGCAGGCTTCCATCCAGCTGCTCCGCCAGCGCCTCCACGATCTCCAGCCCGAGCTTGCCGGGACCGGTGAGCAGCCCATGGTCGGGGGCAACCCCATTGTTGTGCACCATCAGCCGGTGCAGGTCGCCCTCGACGCGCGTGACCGTCACTTCCACATGTCCGCCGGTGGCATGCGGGAAGGCGTGCTGGAAGGCATTGTTCACCAGCTCGCACACGATGATGCCCAGTTCGATGGCCGTGTCCTGATCGCAGGTGATGCCATTGGTCTCCACCCCAACGCTGATGGTGCCCTTCCGATCCGTGTACAGTTCCGCGATGGAGGCGGTGAGCTGGCCGAGGAAGACCCGCAGGTCGATCCGCCGCAGATCGGGATGGTCGTAGAGGCGGTGATGCACCAGGGCGATGGTATCGATGCGGCGCTTGCCGCGCAGGAATTCATTCCGCACCGGCCCATCGGTGAGTGATGAGGCCTGCAGGTTCAGCAGGCTGCTCACCACCTGTAGGTTGTTCTTCACCCGGTGGTGAACCTCGCGGCTCAGGGCATCGCGCTCACCCTGGGCCTTCCCCAACCTGAACTCCGACTGCTTCAGCTGCAGGGATACCAGGCCGGCCGCCCTGTCCCGTTGGCGGCTTCTCATCCAGAGCAGCCCGAGCAGGATGACAACCGCCGCCAATGCCGCCGCCCCCATCATGGTGTACCTGCGGTCGGGTTCAGTCCAATGGACAAGCCGGGCCGCATCGATCGCCACCAGACTGTGCAGGGTTAGGCCATTCAGCATCACGGGAGCGACCTGCGCAGCATAGGCGTGCTGCTCATGCGCGATGGGGAATGCCCGCGAGGTCTTGCTGGTCAGCCATTGGGTCAGGGCGTTGCGCAGGATGTTGGCGGAATCGTCCTTTCCCGCTCCGGTGCTCGAGAACAAGGTCGCGCCCTCGGAATCGAAGAGCAGCATCCCCGGTCCGAGGCTCGGCAGGAATCGCGTGTCGAGCTGTTCGGCGCGATCCAGCGACACATCGAACAGCATCACTTGATAGGCATTGCGCGCGTTCTGGCTGCGGATGAGGAGGGCCACCTGGAGCACATTCTCCGCACTGTCGCCGAACTGGCGCTCGCCCCACACGGGTACGTCCTGGTGGTTCTCGAGCGCCTTGCTGAACCAGACCCGTTCGCGCGGATCGTAGCGTCCGAAACGGGACCAGGGAATCCCTGTGCTATCCAGCCCTGAGTTCAGCAGCCGCCTGGCGACGGGCAGGGAATCCTTGCTGCCTGCCCGCGTCTCCACCAGCCAGAGTGCGGTATCCAGCCGGTACAGGCCATGTTCGCCTCCGCCCTCATCGGCCAGGCGAATGGCATTGATGGACCAGTGCGAGGCCATCAGTGCGCGCCAGCGCGGCAGCAGCTGCTCCTTGGGTGTGCCCAGCCGCACGGCGGCGGCCTCCTCCTGCAGGTCCGCTTCCCATTCGTTGAACATGCCGCTGAGCCGCATGCCCACGAGTTGGTGCGCATGGCTGAGGGCGTGGCCGGCGAGCTCCTCTTCGCGCTGCCGCACCATGCGGCTATGCGCGACCAGGAGCCAAGCGCAGCCTGCCAGCACGACGGCCAGCAGGGCCGGGAGGATTCGGTCCACGAGCCGTTGATTCATGCTAGGGGCATGGTGAGGCCGTGATCTCTGTGCGTGTGACGTCCACTTCGGCACTGCCGTCCTTCACCTGTGCGGCCGTGATGCGCTTCGGCCGGAAGTAGATGCCATTGAGCTTGCCCGTGAGCGCTTGACCAGCGCGGATGCACGTGTCCGCCTCGAAAGTCTCGATGGTGCGCCCTTGGTAGAACAGGTCGATGGTCAAGGCTGCCTGCCGGTCCATCGAGGCAGTGTTCCTGAGCCGGAGCAGCAGTTCCGGTTGTCCCTTCGGGAAGGCCCAACGATAGGCGACCTGCACGCTGTCGATCGTGCCTTTGTCCACGAATTGGCCATGGCCGGCCGCGCCTAGTGCGATGGCTGCCAGGATGAGCGCTGCTCGTATCGGCGATGGAGGCTGGATCATGATCATGGGTCAGTGCTTGATGCGCTGCAATGCGGCGATGGCACGGTCGATCCCGGCATCGTCCACATCGAGGTGGGTGACCATCCGCACCTGCCGCGGTCCGATGGCCAAGCAAAGGATGCCCTGACTGCCCAATGCTGCGGTGTGCGCCTTGGCATCCAGGCCCGCTTGGAGGTCATAGATCACGATGTTCGTTTCCGTGGGCATCACCCGCTCGCACCAAGGCTCTTGGGTGATGGCTGCTCCGAGCCTGCGTGCGCGCGCATGGTCGTCCCGCAGCCGCTCCACATGATGGTCCAGTGCATGCAGGCCGGCGGCGGCGAGCAGGCCGGCCTGCCGCATGCCCCCGCCCAGGCGCTTGCGCACGCGCCGGGCCTGGTGGATGAATGCGGCGCTGCCGATGAGCACGCTGCCCACCGGTGCGCCGAGCCCTTTGCTGAGGCAGACGGATACGGAGTGGAAGATCCCGCCCCATTGCGCGGGCGCGGTGCCGTCCTCAACCATGGCATTGAAGATGCGCGCACCATCGAGGTGGAGGCTCAGCCCAAGCGCATCGCAGGCTTCACGCACCGCCGCCGCCTGCCCAAGGCTCCAGCAGGCCCCGCCTCCGCGGTTCACCGTATTCTCGATCACCACCATCCGCGAATGGGCGAGGTACGCTGCCTGCCTGTCGTTCACTGCAGCGGCCACCGCATCGGCGGTGAAGCGTCCCCGTTCGGCGGGCAGGAAGCGCACGCTGCAGCCGCTATTGGCCATCATGCCACCGCCCTCGTAGCGGTAAACATGGGCGCCTTCCTCGCACAGCACCTCATCGCCGGGCCGGGTGTGCACATTGATGGCGATCTGGTTGGTCTGCGTACCGCTGGGACAGAGGAGCGCAGCCTCGTGGCCGAAGAGTCCGGCCATGCGCGCTTCAAGGGCATTCACCGTGGGGTCCTCGCCGAAGACATCATCCCCCACTTCGGCATGGAGCATAGCTTCCAGCATGGCCGGAGTGGGTCGAGTGACGGTATCGGACCGGAGGTCGATCGGCCGCATGCGCCCAAGATAGCTTGGGCCGCGCATGCCGTCCGCGGCTCAGTGCAGGTGCCGGTGCAGCTCGATCAGCAGGGGCAGCTCCGCCTTGCCAACCCCATGGAAGGCATGGCCTACGGCATCGGCGCAGCGGTAGATCAGCTGCTTGCGCCCGGGCGAGAGGTCGTTCTTATGGCCGGCCATGTAGGCGATGAAGGAGTCGAATGCGCCTTCCGCCGAGGCACCGCGATCGGCCAGCACATCGAACTCGAATTCCGTGATGTAGGCCTGGTCCGTGCCGAAGTGATCGGTACTCACCTCCTGCGGCACCAGCTGCTCGGAAACGATGCGCTTGAGTGCAGCGACCTCCTTGGCGGTGACCCGTCCATCGGCGGCCGCAATGGCGTAGAGCAGCCGCCCCAATTCCTTGTAGAAGAGTTGCGCTTCCATGATGGGCTGAAGGTGCGCACGGAACCGGCGCCGTCGGCTGACGCAGGTCAGGGCGCGCGCAGCAACTTGGTCCGCATCGCGCGTGCGGCCGCCACATGGAGCAGGTACTGTCCCTCGGGCAGCGTGCGCAGATCGATGCGATCGCCGGACCGCAGGGTGCCTGAGGCGACGAGCCGGCCCAGTGCATCATGCACGGCAAAGGCTGCGGGCCCGTCGGCGGGCGACCAATCCACCTGCGCCCATTCCGCCGATGGATTCGGCCAGGCCGATAATGTGCCTTCGATGTTCTCCGCGATGCCGACCAAGGGCCGCAGCATCCACCAATCGCGCTGCCGCACCAGTTCGCTGCTGAGGCCTGTGCCCATGTAGGCCCCCCCGGATGGCCCCGGGATTCCGGCTGTAGCCGCGCCCCGCCGCGCGCCGCCGCTGAAGGCCGGCATGGGCAGCCATGCACCCTCCTGCAGGGTCCATGCATCGGCGTGGAAGGTGCCCCAGTCGCTGGCTCCGCCGACCACCGCGTTCCAGCCGGTGATGCCGCGCGCCCCGAACCGTGCATCGGGCAGGGGAGGCGCGGTCTCCCACTCGCCCGTGGGGAAGAGGGCCTCATAGGACCACGCATCGGAGAGCGCTTCGCCTGCAGCGTCGGCTCCACCGATCACCGTGAATGCGGTGGTCAGGAAGGCGGCCGCCCGGTGGCGGGCCGGACCCGGCACGGGCTGAGATGGGAACCACTGATCCACATTGGCGTTGTAGAGCCAATGCTCATTGGTGGGCGATCCGCTTGCCAGCATGCCGGTGGCCACATGGCCGGTGCTGCCCAATCCGGCCGATACGCAGGCATAACGGCCCTCGCCTGGCAACGGAGCCTTCGCGCTCCACGTATTGGTTGCCGGGTCAAAGCACCACAGCTCGTTGAGCGGACCATCGGCATCAATGCCGCCGAAGAGGTAGCCTTTGCCCTCCAGGACGAAGGAGGAGCAGTATTGCCGCGGCGTGGCGGGCAGCGGCGCAATCGGCCACCAAGCGCCGGCCTGGGTGTCGTAGACGTACCAATCGTTCGTCAGTCCCCAGCCCAACTCCATGCCCGTGCCCACGTAAATGGCGCCGTCAATGGTGAAGGAAGCGGCATCGTCCCTCGCCGTTCCAGGGAAATCCGGGAGCTGCTCCCAGGCCTGACCCCAGACGCAATGTCCGCTGGCCGCGAGAAATAGAAGCAAGAGGCGCATTCCGTGAAGGTAATCATGCCGCATCGCAGCTGAGTCGGATTCCCAGGCGAAGGTCCCGAGCGTGCGGTGATGAGCGCCGATCGGGCACACCAGCGGCTCCTCCTGCCGGGGCTCCCTGCGGTTGCCGCCTGGCTGCGCGATTCATCAAGGTGCGCACCGGTGCGCCGTGAACCGGTTCGCCAGGACAAGCGTTCACCGGGGGTACCTTTGGACGGGCATCGATCATGCGCATCAGCGTTCACTTCTCCGCGATGCTCGTCGCGCATTCGCTTTTCGCTCAGGACTCCATGACCAACATGCAGCACCCCGCTCCGCTCGTCATAGAGATCTGGAGCGATGTCGTTTGCCCATTCTGCTATATCGGCAAGCGCGAGTTCGAGGCGGCGCTGGAGCGCTTCCCGCAACGCGACCGGGTGCGGGTGGAGTGGAAGAGCTTCGAGCTCGACCCCTCCGCGCCCGCACGCAGCGCAGAGGATACCTACACCATGCTGGCGCAGAAGTACGGCATGAGCCGCGATGCCGCCCGCAGCCGGGTGGCTGATGTAGCGGCCCGTGCAGCATCGCTGGGGCTGCACTATGATTTCGACCGGGCGGTACTGGCGAATTCCTTCCATGCCCACCGGCTCATCCAGCTGGCCAAGGCCCATGGCCTGGGTGATGCGGCCGAGGAGCGCCTCTTCAAGGCCTACTTCACCGAAGGTGCCCACATCGGCGATGCCGCCACACTGGTCCGCCTGGCAGGAGAGATCGGACTGGATGCTGCGGAGGCCTCTGCGATGCTGGAAAGCGGTGACTACGGAGTGGCCGTGAGGGCTGATGAGCGCGAGGCGGAGCAGCTCGGCATCCGGGGCGTTCCCTTCTTCGTGATCGACCGGAAGCTCGCCGTGAGCGGCGCGCAGAGCGCCGATCATTTCCTGGCGGCGCTGCAGCAGGCATGGGCGGGGCGCCCCGCCACCGCGCCTTCATCGGGGGCCGCATGCGCGCCCGGGAATGCCGATTGCCTCCCGGGCCGCACGGATTGAGCCATGTTCACCATAAGGGTCTATGGGCTGCTGGTGCAGCAGGGCAGGGCGCTCGTCTCCGATGAACTCATCAAGGGGCATCGCATCACCAAGTTCCCCGGCGGCGGGTTAGAGTACGGCGAGGGACTCAGGGACTGCCTCCTGCGGGAGATCCGTGAGGAGATGGGGCTTGAGGCCCAGGGCCTGGACCATTTCTACACCACTGATTTCTTCCAGCAGAGCGCCTTCCATGCGGAGCCCATGCAGGTGGTGAGCATCTACTTCACATTCAAGGTACCCGACCCGGGAGCGATCGCGGTGGTGCAGCGTCCGTTCGAGGGCATCTCCGGTTCCACGGATCAGGAGGTGTTCCGGTGGCAGCCCCTGCATGCGCTGGCCGAGGAGGCGGTATCGCTGCCCATCGACCGCGTGGTGTGGCGGCTGATGCAGGACCGGATGGGGGGATGAGCGGTTCCGGGACGGGCTACATGCCCAGCCGCTTAACCACCAGCGCATCCACCTTCTCGAAAAGCTCCTCGGGTCCGCAGCTGCGCCAACGCAGCGCATTCAGGTGGCCGCCGAGCAGGAAGTACTGGTCGATGTTGGCGTGCTGCAGGTCCTCCAGCACATGCGGTCGGAAGTTGAGCAGCGCAATCCAGCCGTCGGCCTCGCTCACCTCATCGAACCACTCGGCGTAGTACTCCTCATCGCTGTGGTGGAAGTTGAGCACATTCTCCCCGATGAGGATGAACTTGCGGATGCCCTGTGCCATCTGGTGCTCGATGATGTTGCGCTTCAGGGTCATCACATCGTTGTGGAGCAGGTCGTTCCACTCGCCGATGAATTCGAGGATTGCGAAGCCCTCCTCATAGTCCGCGAAGAGCACCTTCAGGTAGAGCGTGGCGCTGCCGAAGCTGTCCCATTGGGGATGGATCAGGTGGTCGTAAACGGCATGCGTGAACTCGAACTCGCTGTGCTCTTCCCCGAAGAACGGCGAGCGCTCATCCTCCTCGGCCATGTACTTGTGCCGCCAGTTCCAGAAGGGTTCGATGTCGTGCATGGCCCTGCAAAGATCGCTCAGCAGCGATGCGGCCCGCAGCGCATGTGCAGCCGGGTGCCCCACCGGTGCGCAGATCGCGGGCTCGTTCACCCCACCCGTGGCCCTGGCNNAAGTAGATCTCGCTGTGTTCGGTGCCGAAGAAGGACGAGCGCTCATCCTCCTCAGCCGTGTACATGTGCCGCCAGTTCCAGTAGGGCTCGATGTCGTGCATCGGGGCGAAGATCGGTCTCGGGCCCGTGGCCCTGGCTAAAGGCGGTGGCCCGCCTCGATGGCGCGGCGCACGCTGCCGTAGTGGCGCAGCAGTTCGTTCGCCTGGGCGTACCCTACGCTCAGGCTCTCCATCACCATGCGGGTGCCGCGGTCGATGAGCTTGTTGTTGCTCAGTTGCATGTCCACCATGCGGTTCCCCTTCACCCGGCCCAGCTTCACCATCACGCTGGTGCTGATCATGTTGAGGATGAGCTTCTGGGCGGTGCCGCTCTTCATGCGCGTGCTGCCGGTGACGAATTCCGGCCCCACGACGGCCACGATGGGGTGGTCCGCGGCGAGGGTGACGGGGCTGCCAGGGTTGCAGGTGATGGCACCGGTGAGGATGCCATGCGCCCGGCAGTCCTCCAGTGCACCGATCACATAGGGCGTGGTTCCGCTGGCCGCGATGCCGATTACCGCATCGTCACCGCCCGCGCTGTGCTCCTGCAGGTCCTTCCAGCCCTGATGCGGGTCGTCCTCGGCGAATTCCACGGCGCGGCGGATGGCTCCATCGCCGCCGGCGATGAGCCCCACCACCAGCCCGTGCGGCACCCCGAAGGTGGGCGGGCATTCACTGGCGTCCACGATGCCCAGTCGGCCGCTGGTGCCTGCGCCCAGGTAGAACAACCTGCCGCCCCGAAGCATCCGCTCGGCGATGCCATCGACCAGCGGGGCGATGGAAGGGATGGCCTGCGCCACGGCGTCGGCCACCAAGCGGTCCTCGGCATTGATGCCGCGCAGCAGTTCATCCGTGGTCATGCGCTCCAGGTGCTGGTGGCGGCTCTCGCTTTCCGTGATGCGGTCCATGGGGGGGGGCTGTGCCTGCAAAGAAAAGGGCCGCCCGCAGGCGGCCCTCTTCTTTGCAGGTGAGGCGAAGGTCAGTCGAGCATCAGCTTGCGCACGATGCGGGCGCCGTCCACTTCGAGCTCCATGAAGTAGGTGCCGGCCACCAGCCCATCCCGGGCGATGGTGAAGCGCTGGGCGGCGGTGTTGCCGGTGCTCACCTGGCGGCCGTTGATGTCCAGCAGGCGCCAGCGGCGGATGAGGCCCTCAGCGCTGGCCACATTGATCCGGTCGGTGGCGGGATTGGGCCAGATCTCCACGCTGTCGTGGCCTTCGGCTTCATCGATGCCCACCAGCGAGCAGGGGCCCAGCTGCAGCGCGCACACGATGCGCGGGTTCACGTAACCCATCACGGTGTCGAGGTAGGCACGGACCTTCGTGGGGCTCATATCCGGGTTGCTGGCCAGGCTGGCGACGTGGGCGGTGATGGGCGGCGGGCCGGCGCTCACCACGGTCTGCGCGATGGCGCTGTTCGGGTCCCACCACTGCCAAGGGCTGGCTTCCTCCTGGGCGGGGGCGGGCCACTGCGGGCGCACCACCGGGAACAGCCCCTCCACGTCGGTGCGGATCTGCACGCTGTTGCTGCCATGGGTCTGGGTGGTGCCGTACAGCGCGCGGGCACGGGCGGTGAAGGGGTTGCTGTTGGGCAGGTTGATGAAGGCGTCGTTGTTGCCGTACTCGTTCACCAGCTCCATGAAGAGGTTGCTGCCTTGCACGGGTACCACGGGGCCGCCCGTGGTGGGCACGATCACGATGCCTTCGGTGAAGGGCGCAAAGGGGTCGAACACGGTGTGGAAGGCCACCATCGGCTGGTCGCCAGGGGCAAGCCAGCTGGTGTCGGCGAGGGCGCCGCCCATGTTCACGCAGAACTGCGTAGCGCTGCTCTGGCCATTGGGGCGGTATAGGGTGAGCTGCCCGTTGAAGCCCTCGATGTCACCCACTTGGGCAGGGTTCACGAAGCTCACCGAGGGGTCGAACGGGTCGGGCCGGAACTTCTCGATGTAGAGCTCCTGCACGTCATCAAGGGTGGCGTGGGCCAGCGTGATGTAGCCGCCGGTGCCCTCGCCCACCACGATGATCTTCTCGGGATCGATGCGGTAGGTGGCGGCATTGGCCTTCATGCTCCGCACGCATTGGCGCACGTCATGCAGGGCACGGTAGATGGCGTTCAGCAGGCTGCCGCGGCGCTCCAGCTCGGTGGCGGCCAGCGGGTTCCAGCCCAGGCGGTAGCTCATGCTCACAGCCACGTAGCCCCGGCGCGCAAAGCGCTTGCAGCTTTCCACGGCGCTGCTGTCCTTGCGGGTGCCGTTGGGGCTGCCGTTGATGGGCGGGGGCAGGGCGTTGCCGGTGTGCACGTAGATCACCAAGGGGCGCTCCGTCTCCGTGTCCACGCCTTGGCTGGGTTCGTACACATCCAGGCGCAGGTTGGTCACCTTCACCGCCGTGCTGCCATCGTTGGGGTCGAAATAGGCCGCGGGGATGGGGTTGCCCAGCGTCACCGCCGTCTGCAGCTCCGTGACGTTGGCGTTCACATCGGGCGATGCGAAATTGCTGGAGAGGAAGTCGATGTTCGTGCCGTAGATCACATCGTTGGTGATGGTGAGGTTGGCATCGCTGAACACCTCGGACAGGTAGCGCTGTGCGCTCGCCGGGGCGGCCAGGGCCAGGGCTGCGGCCGCCCAAGCGTAGTGTAAGGGTCGTTTCATGGGTTCAGGTTGGATTGGAGAGCCGAAGGTAGGGGCGCGCGGCCTCGGTTCCGCGTCATGCCCGGTCGACTTGTCCCCGCTTGGGCGGTATCAGCGCCGATCCAGCTCGTAGATGAGCTGCAAGTAGGCCAGCCGCCCCACGAAGGGCCCGCCATAGACCATCCTCACCCGATTGTCCCAAACCCGGTCCAGCCGTTCGCCCGAAGGGATGTCTGCATCGAACAAGGGCGTTAGGCCGAAAAGGTTGCTGGCGCCGAGCTTCACGGTGAGGTGCTGGCCGGGGAACTTCACGTTCACCTGAGCGTCCACCATATCGTAGCTCGGGATGGGACCGGTGAACTGCGGCGAGCCGGTGAAGGTGAAGCCCTCCACGTACTTCCAGTTGATGCCGAAGCCCAGGTTGGGCTTGCCGCTGAAGGGCACCTTCATGTCGTGCCCGGTGAAGCTCAGGTTGAACTTGTTTCGGGGGGTGTTGAAGGCGGGGATGATCGGGTCGTCGCTGCCGGTGACGAGCTCGTTGTAGCTGTAGTTCACCCCGTAGGTCATCCGCTTGCGGAAGTAGCTGATGCCCACGTTGGCGCCCTGCGTGCGCACCAGGGTGCTTGCGTTGGCGGCCAGGCGGTAAGCCTGCAGCCCGCCCAAGGGGAAGCCATTGGTCTGGTCGAAGCGCGCGCTGAGGCCGATCAGGTAGCCGATGAAATCGGTGTACCAGCTGTGGTAGGCGCTGGCATCGATGTAGAACTTCTCGGCGTGCGTGCCGCGGTAGCCGGCCTCGATGGTGCGCACCTGCTCGGGGCGCAGGCGGTCCACGTTGAAGTAGTCGAGCTTCGAGAGGCCCTCGAGCAGGGTGGGCGAGGAGCGGTAGGCGTTGAAGCTCTCCACTGTGATGAGGCTGTCGCGGCCGGCCTCGAACTGCCCGTCCACATTGCCCAGCAGGATGGCCCGGCCCACGTTGTAGTAGAGGTACTGGTCGGCCAGCGTGGGATTGCGCACCGCACTGCTGAAGCCGATGCGGAAGGTGCGGTCCTGCCGGGGGGTGTACACGAAGGAGAGGGCCGGCGAGAGCAGCGCCCTGAAGTTCTGGTTCTTGTCGAGGCGGAGGGTGGCCGTGAGCTTGAGCTTGTCGGCCATCAGCTTCTTCTCCAGGCCCGAGTACACGCCGAACTCGCTGTTGCGGATCACCACATCGCCGGTGTCACGGAAGATGGTGCCCGCGCTGTTGGGCATGTACTGGCGGAAGCTGCCGCCCACAGCCACTTCCCCGAAGGCCGGCTTGAAGCGGTACTCGCCCATGGCATGCGCCAGCTGGCTGCGGTCGAAGAAGAGCGAGCCGCCCTCGGTGAAGCGCTTGCCGCGGATCTCGTTCAGTTTATCCGTGAAGCGCTGGGTCCCCACGATGTAGGCAGGGTTCAGCTCGTTATTGTCGATGCGCGCGATGGAGTCGGCCACCGCCTGGTGGTACTGCGTGAAGAGCGTGCTGTTGTCGTTCACGAACTGGGTGAGGTAGGCATCATACGCCTGCTGCGAGGTGATGCCCTGCGCCACTGCTTCGCTTGGCGTTAGGTAACCGGGCTGCGTGGCGTTCAGGAGCGGTCGGATCCACGTCTCCCAAAGCGTGAAGTACTTGATATTCCATTCCTGCGTGGTACCTGCGGCCTCCTGCAGGCGCACGCCCGTGGTGAAGATGTCGTAGGTGCTGCCCGCGTCCTCCCCGGTGAAGTAGCCCCGGATGAACCACTTTCCCTCGCGTCGCAGCTCGAGACGCTGTTGCCAGAACTGCACGCCGTCCAGGCGGTAGCGGTTCTCGCCCTGGTACACCGTGCTGCCGGTGCTGTAGTTGGCGGCGGCAATCACCTCCACGCTGTCGGTGACTTTGTAGTGCAACGAAACCCCGGCCTTCAGGTTGTCGGTGCCGTAATCCACTAGGTCGACCTCACGGTAGCCCGGCCGCAGGAAGTGGCCGAGTCCGGGGTAGGTGCGCCGGTCGAAGAAGTTGTTGCTGAAATCGTTGTTCACGGTCACATTCTCATCGCCGTAGCTGTTCACCCCATCGTAGCGCCCCGGGTTGTCCACGCCCGTGGGCGAATCGCTGGTTGGGCCGTAGTCCTCGGCGAACCAGTCCTCAGCCCGCATGCCGAAGACATTCAGCTTATAGGCGAAGCGTTGTTTCCCATCCTTGTCCTTGAACACCTGCGCCCAGCGGACGGCGCCCTCCAGCAGGTCGCGCTCGCCGGCCTTTGCGCTCACGCTGAGCCCGGGGAAGGCCCAGGGGCTCTTGGTGGTCATCGCCACCACGCCGTTGAAGGCACCCGGGCCGTAATAGGCCGTGCTGGCTCCCGCGATCACATCCACCTTCATCACGTCGAGGTCGCTCGCGCCGAGGAAGTTGCCCAGCGAGAAGTTGAGGCCGGGGCTCTGGTTGTCCACCCCATCGATGAGCTGCAGGGAGCGAACGGGGCTGGTGCTGTTGAAACCGCGCGTGTTGATCACCTTGAAGCCCATGCTGGCCGCGGTCATGTCCACGCCTTTCAGCGTGCCCAGGCTCTCGTAGAAATCGCCGCTGGGCGCTTCGCGGATGGCGATGATGTCCATGCTCTCCACGGTTAGCGGGGCCTGTTTCTGCTTTTCGCTGATGCGGCTGCCCACCACCTCCGTTTCGCCCAGGAGCACCTGGTCCAGCGCCAGCTTCAGCTTCAGCTCCTTGTCCAGGCTCTTCACCACCACCTCCTGAGCGGTATAGCCGATGTAGCTCACCACCAGGGTGCATGGCGGCAGTTCGCTCAGCAGCAGTTCGAACCGACCGTCGATGTCGGTGACGGTGCCGATCGTTGTGCCCTTGAGCACCACATTGGCGCCGATAAGGGTCTCGCCGGTGGTGACATCGGCCACCGTGCCCCGCAGCTTGTATTGCTGGGCATGCGCGGCAGCCGCCAGGAGGCAGGGGAGCAGGGGCAGGAGGACCTTTCGGAGCACGTGGCGGATGCTGGGCATGCGGGGGCCGGTTGGGCGCGGAAAAGATAGCCGGCTGCTCAGTACCCGCGCGCCAGGGCGGCGGCCATGGCCACCATGAGGAGGAGCAGCGGCAGCTGCAGGTAGGTGAGCCGGGCCAGCACGGGCGCTTGGTGCAGGCCGGGAGCCATGCCCTTGCGCAGGAGCAGGCGCCAGCGGATCAGCGTCGCCATGGGCCACAGCTCCAGCAGCAGCACCATGGCGAACAGGCCGAGCTTGCCCATGAACCAGTGGTTCGCCAGGTAATGCTCGGTGCCCTTCTCCACGCCGCCGAAGGCCCGCCATAGGCCCGTGGCCACCCAGACCAGCGCCGCAATGCCGTACCAGTTGTCGGCATGGAGTACCGCGGCTATGCCCGCCTTGTCGCGCAGCCGTTGAAGGGCCCTCGCCCTGCCGTACACGGAGGCGATGCCGATTGCCAGCGCGAAGAGATGCAGCACGGCGAGGAGGAGGCGCAGCGAGGGCATGGAAGCGCCGCGAATTTGGGCCGTTGACCGCACTCCGGCGGCATTCATGCCGGGGCGCGGCCCGGCCGCGTACTTTGTGGCCATGATCACCATCACCTTCCATGGAGCGGCAGGCACCGTCACCGGCAGCAAGCACCTGTTGGAGCTCCGGCGGAGCGACGGCACCGTGACGCGCGCGCTGCTGGACTGCGGGATGTTCCAGGGAGAGGGGCTGAAGGACGGCACCGGCAAGGACCGCAACCGACGGTTCGGCTTCGATCCGCGGTCCATCGATGTGCTGGTGCTCAGCCATGCCCACATCGACCACAGCGGACTCATCCCGCGCCTGGTGAAGGAAGGCTTCAAGGGCGCCATCTGGAGCACGCCGGCCACCCGCGACCTCTGCGCCATCATGCTGGAGGACAGCGCACGGATCCAGGAGTACGATTACGCCTATGATGCGAAGCGGGCTCGGGAGCGCGGTCAGCCGCTATCGGAGGAGGGGCCGCTCTACACGGTGGAGGATGTGAAGCCGGCGATGGCCCTGTTCCAGTGCGAGGACTATGACAAACCGTTCTCCATTGCTCCGGGGCTGAGCGTCGTCTTCACCGATACCGGCCACATCCTGGGCAGCGCCGCCATCCACGTCGAAGCGGATGACGGAGAGCACCGCCAGCGGATCACCTTCACCGGCGATGTTGGCCGCTATGTGGACCGGCTGCTTCCCGAGCCGGCGACCTTCCCACAGGCCGATCTCATCATCTGCGAGAGCACCTATGGCGACCGGGACCATGCCGCGGTTGCGGAAGCCGAAGAGGAGCTGCTCCGGCATGTGCGCGAGGTGTGCGTGGACCGCGGGGGGCGCCTGATCATCCCCGCCTTCAGCATCGGCAAGACGCAGGAGATCCTGTACACCCTCAACGCCCTGGCCAATGCCGGCCGGCTGCCGCGCCTTCCGGTCTTCGTGGACAGCCCCCTGGCCATCAGCGCCACCGACATCGTACGGCGCTACGATGCCCTGTTCCGGCCAGAGGTGCGGGCAGAGCTACACCGCGATCCGGACCTCTTCAGCTTCCCGGGCGTCGAATTCGTGCGGAGCCCTGAACGCAGCAAGCAACTCAACGCGCTGAAGAAGCCCTGTATCATCGTTGCGGCCAGCGGCATGATGGAGGCAGGCCGCGTCCGCCACCACCTGCTGCACGGCCTGCCCGATCCGGCGAATGGCGTCCTCGCGGTCGGCTTCTGCGCCCCCGGCACCTTGGGCGCCGATCTGCTCGATGGCTTCGAGGAGGTACGGATCTTCAGGGAGCGGGTGCCGGTTCGTGCTTCCATCGCACGCATGGAGTTCTACAGCGCCCATGCCGATCGCGGCGAGCTCATCCGGTTCCTCTCCTGCCAGGATCCGGCCAAGGTGAAGCGGCTGTTCCTGGTGCACGGGGTGGAGCGGTCGGTGATGGGCTTGAAGGAGCGCGTCCTGGCGCATGGGTTCAAAGGTGTTTCCACCCCCCGGCGCGGTGAGTCCTTTGTCCTGTGAGGCCCAGGGCGGCGGGTGGCGGCCAATGCCTTCCATTCCCGATCTTCGCGCCGCTGCGGCTCGGCCGGGCCAAAACCCTCATGCGCATCGCCTACCTGCTCATCGGCTCACTGCTGGCCGTTCCTGCGCTGGCCCAAGAGGATTGCGGCGTCAGCTACAGTGTGGTCGCCATCTCCTGCGGCGGGGCGAATGATGGGGAACTCACCGTCACCGGTGGCGGCGGAGCCAACCTCACCTATCTGTGGGACCATGCCCCCGGGCTGAATGCGCCCACCGCAACCGGACTCGGTCCCGGCATCTATAATGTATTGGTCACAGGCGATGACGGCTGCGAGACCTTCCTCACGGAGACGCTCGTGGAGCCGGATGTGGTCATCGACGGCATCCTCACGTACTGCCCTTCGGCTCCGCCGGTGCTCACGGCTACGCCCGTTGGGGGCTTCAATCCCATCGATTACCTCTGGACCAGCAATGATATCGGTCCTGTTGTGCAGGTGGTGCCCGGCACTACCGGCGCATTCACGGTCACGGCCACCGATGCCAACGGATGCGCCGCAACGGACCAGGTGAACCTGGTGGAGCTCACGCCCCCGTTCGCCGTGCCCGTGATGGTGGACAGCGCCTGCCAGAACCTGGCATTCCTGGTCAACACCTTGGCCACCAACGGGGATTCTCTGGTGTGGCGCTGGAGCGGAGGCGGATTCAGCAATGCCCGCGATCCGCTGATCGCCTTCGCCAACAGCGGCTGGCAGTACGTGACCCTGCAAGCCTTCGACCTCGATGGATGCGGGAATATCCCGGTGCTCGACAGCATCTACATCCGGCCCCAGGTTCCGGCCATCTTCACCGCCCGGCAGATCCCCTGCACGCCGATCGTGGAGATCACGCTCGGAAGCACGGCCGACTCCTGCGCATTCTTCATCGGCGACAGCCTGGTCACGCACGACTGTGCGGCCTACTTCCAATGGGACCACCGGCTCTATCGGGAGTACACCTACACGCTCTTCGCCACGCAGGCGAACAACTGCAACGACACCTTGCAGGCGCTCGTTGATGTGCGCACCGAGCCTACGCTCTTCCTCGCCAACACCTTCACGCCCAACGAGGATGGCATCAACGACCGGTGGCCCACCCGGGTCGATGTCCCTGAGCTGGGTTACGAGCTCAGGCTCTACAACCGGTGGGGCGAGAGCATCTGGAGCACCACGAATCCCCAGGAGCAATGGGATGGGGCGGGGGTACCCATGGGCGTATACATCTACACGATGAAGATGCGCGACCCATGCTCGCCGACGAACGAGATCGTCAAGCGGGGGCATCTCACCATCTTCCGGTGACCGGCTTCCGAATCCTGGGCCATTGCGTCCTTTTTCCGGTCCGGCAAGCGGAACAACCGGCCGGCGCCGGGATGCGTCGTAACTAGCACGTGATGCGATCGATCGCGATGCCGCTGCTGCTGTTGAACGGCTTTGCCCTTGCGCAGCTGCCGGCATGCGATGTGGTGCTCAGCGGCACGCCCATCACCTGTCCCGGCGATGATGACGCCACGCTCTCGGTGGGCGTCGTCTCCGGCGGCCCATACACCTATTCCTGGGCGCATGACAATACCGCCACGGGCACCACGGTGGGGGGCTTGGCGCCCGGTGCCTATTCGGTCTTCGTCACCGATGGCGCCACGTGCGAATCCAGCCTGGACACGCTCATTCTCGACCCCGTGGTGCCCCCGCTGGGGAACGTGGCCATCACGCATATCTCCTGCACCGGTGAGTCTGACGGCGCCTTCACCCTCACCTTGGGTCCGGGCGGTCCGTTCACCTGGTTCTGGACCCATGACCCCACCAATACCAGCCTCACCCTCACGGGGATGCCGGGCAATAACTACGCGGCGGTGATCGTGCCGCCGGTGGGATGCAACTCGGTCATCGCCTTCACGCTCGGCGATCCGGACGTCACCATCACCGGAGATCCGCTCACCTATTGCCCGAGCGGGCCGCCGCTGCTCACCGCCCAGCTCGAGTACGGATTCGAGCCGGACGTCTACGAATGGAGCACCGGGGCCCTCACCCCGGTCCTGCAGGTGGAGCCGGGAACATCCGGCACCATCACGCTCACCGCCACCGATACCACCACGGGATGCGTGGCCACCGATCAGGTGGATGTGCTGGAGTTGCCGGCGCCCTTCGCCTCCATGGCCGCTCCCGATACGGCCTGCCAGTTCCTCCAGGTACTCGCGACGACGGTGGTAACCGATGCCGATTCCCTCGTCTGGCGGTGGGGGAATGAGGGCTTCAGCAACGAGCGCGACCCCTTGGTCGCGTTTGCGGCCGGAGGCTGGCAGCCCATCTCGCTCCAGCCCTTCGCTGCATCCGGCTGCGGCAACGTGCCGGTGGAGGACAGTGTTTGGGTGACCCCCAGGCTTCCCGCCGAATTCACCGTAGTCCAGGTGCCTTGCTCGCCTGCTGTGGAGGTACGCCTGAGCAGTGTGGCGGATTCGTGCGCCTTTTTCATCGGTGATAGCCTGGTGACGACCGATTGCGGAGCCTTCTTCCGGTGGGACCACCGGCGCTACGCCCTGTACGATTACGTGTTCTACAGCACCCAGCCCAACCGGTGCGACGATACCGCATCGGTGAGGCTGGATGTCCGCACGGAGCCCACCTTGTTCCTCGCCAATGCATTCACCCCGAACGATGACGGGTACAATGACCGCTGGCCCGATCGCGTGGATGTTTCCGACTACGGCTACGAGCTGCGCGTGTTCAATCGTTGGGGCCAGGTGGTTTGGGAGACCAATGACCCTGCCGCTCAGTGGGATGGGGGAGGCAGCCCCATGGGGGTTTACGCCTACACCATGCGCATGCGCGACCCCTGCCAGCCCACCGCCGAGGTGTCCCGCACTGGCCATGTCACCCTATTCCGGTAAGGGTTCAAGCGGGCCTGAGGGCATTCGGTTGGGAATAACCTTGTTGACATCCCGTGCCGGTGGTAACGACCGCCTCACATGAGCGGGGCGACCTTTGCATGCAAGTACATCCGCCCATGAAGCTTTTCGCTCCGTTGCGCCAGGCGCTGTTCGCCTCCATGGCGGTGCTCCTAGGCCTGCCCGTGCAGGCACAGGTGCCCGATCAGTGCCTGGAGATCGAGAGCATCCTGGTGGATGCCTGCATCGATCTGGATGCCTGCCCGGGGGCCTCGGAGGGCCAGAATGAGATGGTGCGCTTCAGGACGGGCGCCGTGGCCATCGCCCTCTCGGAGCTGGAGGCGGATTGGCCCAACAACAGCTGGAACGGCCTTGTGCAGGATGCCGGCACCGCGGCGCTGACCGACGCCCTGAATGCCACCATCCAAGGCTGCGGCTGGCTCGTGGAGCCGCCGCAGGGAATCATCCCGCCGGGCAGCCAGGTGCTGCTCATCACGAGCACCCAGATGTGCACGGCGGCCAACTCCTTCGCCAACCTCAGCGATACCCTGCACATCATCTTCCAGGCTCCCGGCAATACCAGTGGGCATTTCGCCAACCACACCAATGGCGGCACGGTGAGCCCCGTGCCTACGGGGACCTCCAGCCTGCGCACCCTTGTGCTCACCTACCTGCCCAGCGGCTGCAGCGATACCGTCGTGTACGACCGTTCCTTGCTCACGAACAGCCAAGGCACCTACGGCGGCCCTTCGGCCCTGAACGATGGCGCCACTGCGGTCTTCTCCTGGCCCGGTGAGGCGCAGGCGACCTATGTGAATTATGGCTGCCAAGCCCCCTTCGAGCCCATCCTGGTGAGCGTGGAGGAAGCCAACGGAAGCCTCTGCAACGGAACCGGAAGCGTTCAGCTCACGGGTGCCGTCTCGGAAGCCGTGGCGAGCGTGCTCTGGCAGGGCGGCAGCGGCACGTTCAGTGATCCGGCATCGCTCATCACCACCTACACCGCGGGACCATCCGACATCGGCCCGGTGACCATCCAGCTCTGCGCCATCGGGAATTGCGGCGCACCCATCTGCGTGGATTACACCCTGCCGTCAGGGACGGGGCCGACCGTGACCATCGATCCTTCCGGCCCGTTGGATATCTGCCCCGGGCAAAGCTTGACGCTCACCGCAAGTGGCGCCGACAGCTACCTCTGGAGCACGCAGGAAGCAACGGCTGCCGTCACCATCACGCAGCCAGGCACCTATTCCGTGACAGGAACCGATGCATGCGGCACGGGCACTGCACAGGTGGAGGTGGCGGCCGGCGCATTGCCTGAGGTGACGATTGCGGCCGATGGGCCTGCCGCGCTTTGTCCGGGGCAGACCCTCACCCTTACGGCCAGCGGTGCCGATGCCTACGTGTGGAGCACCGCCGCGGCAACCCCGGCAATCACCGTGGACCAGCCGGGGACCTATTCCGTGACCGGTACCAACGGCTGCGGCGAAGGCCAGGCCTCCATCACCATTGCCGAAGGCACCGAGCCGCTGGTGATCATCGCGCTCGACGGCCCTTCCGCGCTCTGCCCGGGCCAATCCGTCACCCTCATCGCCAGCGGTGCTGACAGTTTTGCCTGGAGCACCTCGGAGCTCACCCCCTCCATCGTGGTCACCCAGCCGGGGACCTACTCGGTAACCGGCACCAACGCCTGTGGCACCGGTTCCGCCCAGGTGGAGATTGGCGCGGGTATCGGCCCCACGGTGTCGATCTCGCTGGACGGCCCTTCGGTGATATGCCCTGGGCAAAGCGTGACCCTGACCGCCACCGGCGCGGACGGCTATCTCTGGAGCACGCTCGCGACCACGGCGTCCATCACCGTGGATCAACCGGGCACCTATACCGTGACGGGTACGAACGGCTGCGGCACCGATGATGCGTCCGCTGAGGTGACGGCGGTCGTGATCGGGGCATCTTTCACCGCAGCTCCTACCGAGGGGGAGGCACCGCTCACCGTGCAATTCACCAATACCAGCGTGCCAGTGGATGCCGCGGTCCTCTGGCAGTTCGGGGACGGCGCCGAGAGCAGCGTCACCGATCCCGACCACCTGTATGAGGAGGAGGGTGCCTACACCGTGACGCTCATGGTGACCAGCCAAGGTTGCACCGCTTCAGCGGTCACGGTGATCCTGGTTACACGAGGCGCTTCGGGCCCCAGCGCTGTCAGCGTACCTAACGTCTTCACGCCGAACGGCGATGGCAGCAATGACCAGTTCCGGGTGACCTCAACCGGACTGGAGCGGTTCGACCTCCGCATCTACAACCGGTACGGCCAGGAAATGGCCCGTCTCGAGCGCCCTGCCCAGTCCTGGGATGGCAGGACCTTTGCCGGTGAGCCCGCCTCAGAGGGCACCTACTTCTTCGTTCTGGACGCCCGGGGACTGGATGGTCAGGAGCACAAGCTGCACGGCACGCTCACCCTGTTGCGGTGAGTGCGTCCGGCCCTAAACCCTCGAACGGTTCCCCTTTCCCGGTGTTCATTTGCGTGCCGGGCCACCAGCGGACCCGCGGATGCGTCCTCTCATGACGATGCGATGGTTATTGGGGCTGTGCTTCGCACTGCTGGTGCAGAATCGTTCAGCTGCCCAGTGCGGTGCTACGATCGCCACCTTTCCCTATCAGGAGGGCTTTGAGGCCGGCCCCGCTTGGACGAGCGGAGGCACCAACAGCGATTGGGCGTGGGGCATCCCTGCGCATCCTCTCATCAGCACCGCGGGGGAGGGCCTTCGCAGCTGGTGCGTCGGAGGACTTACGGGATCGTTCTACAACTACAGCCAGCAGAGCTGGCTGGTGGGGCCATGCTTCGACTTCTCGGCCCTTCAGTACCCGGTGGTTTCATTCCGGATCTTCTGGGAGTGCGAGCGCACCTATGATGGGCTGGGCTTCCAGTACTCGCTCGATGGCGGGACCACCTGGGCCAATGCGGGGTCGATGGCCGATGCGCCGGATTGCCTGGATGCGAATTGGTTCAACGCGGCCAGCATCACCAATCTCAATCAAGGCGCGCCCGGCATGGGATGGTCGGGCCGAGTGGGGGCCACCGTGGGCGCATGCACAGGCGGGCAGGGAAGCGGCCAATGGGTGACCGCCTCGCAATGCCTTGCATTCCTGGCTGGCGAGCCCAGTGTGCGGTTCCGATTCGTCTTCGGGGCCGGTAGCACGTGCAACAGCTACGATGGCGTCGCCATCGATGATGTGCGCATCAGCGAAGCGCCCATTGAGCAGGATCTGGCAGTGCAGTATACGTGCTTCGGAGATACCCTTTCCATCACCGGCATGCAGACCTGTGCGGAGAGCTGGGTATGGGATTTCGACGACCCGGCTTCAGGCGCCGCCAATACCAGCACTGATCTCGCGCCAAGTCACGTCTTTTCCGCGCCGGGCAGCTACGAGGTGTCCGTCACCCTTTCCTATGGCTGCCGCTCGCAGGGCACGCTGTCCCTGTCCATTCTCATCCTGGGCTTCTCCATCACCAGCGAGGGTCCTTCATGCGCGGGCAACGATGGCAGTGCCTCCGCAGAGGTCACCGGTGCGGTGGGACCTGTCACCTACGCGTGGCCGATTCCCGGTGCCGATACGCCTGAGGTCACCGGCCTAGGTGCCGGAACCTATTACGTGCAGGCTACCAGCCCGGGCGCATGCCCCACCGGAGGCTGGGTCACGCTGGCTCCGCCGCCGGATGCTCCGGAGGCGGTGGTCAGCGTGGAGCCGGTCACCTGCAACGGTGGTTCGGACGGGAGCGCGTCCATCGCCGTTGCAGGCGGAAGTCCGCCTTACGCCTTCAATTGGGCGCCCCCCGTCAGTGCTGCATCCGATGCCGTGGGACTGCCCGCTGGAACCTACACCTGCACCATTACCGATGCGGCAGCCTGCAGCATCACGCTGACGGCGGTGGTGGCCGAGCCTGCCACCTTGGCCGTCACCGCACAGGGCGACACGGCAGTTTGCGCCGGAGCGTCGCTGGTGCTTGAGGCCGTCGCGATTGGCGGGACCACCCCTTATTCCTTCGCTTGGCTGCCCGAGGGTCCGGCCATTACGCCGGCCGTGAGCGGTGCCTATGCGGTGACCGTTACGGATGCCAACGGCTGCATATCCGGTCAGGATGCGGTGCAGGTGGCAGTCGGCTCCGTGGCTTCGCCTTCCTTCACCATGGATACCCTGGCCGGCTGCGCGCCGCTGTGCGTGGCTTTCAATACGGCTTCTCCCCAAGGGACCCTCACGTGGAACCTTGGCTATGGCACGGTGATCGGTGCTGGCCAGGCGTTCACGCACTGCTACGGCGATGCAGGCTCCTATGCGGTTGCGCTCACGGTAACGGATAATGCGGGATGCAGCGCCACTTGGGCGAGCCCGGACACCCTGCATGTGTCCGCTTCGCCGGTAGCGGCTTTCAGCGCGGATCCGCCGGTCACCACCATCGGGGAGCCCGAGGTGATCTTCTTCGACCTTTCCTCCGGGGCCACCGGTTGGGCTTGGACTTTCGGTGACACCGCACTCACAGGAAGCACGGCCCCTTCGCCTGCCGTCTCCTTTCCCGCGGTGGGCTGCTACCCTGTGCAGCTCGTGGTTTCCAATCCGCAGGGCTGCACGGATACCGCCACCCATCTGCTCTGCGTGGAGGATGAGTTCGCCGCCTGGATTCCCAATGCCTTCACCCCCAACGGGGATGGATTCAATGACTCCTGGGGCATTATCACCACCGTGGGCACCCCGCGCGCTTTCGAATTGCTCGTGTTCGACCGGTGGGGCGGATTGCTATTCAGCGCTTCCGAGAAGGGGATGCTCTGGGACGGAACCGCCCGCGGGGCCGAGGTTCCGCTGGGCGTCTATCCGTGGCGGCTGCGGCTCATCGATACCCAAGGCTTCCAGCGCGAGCGCTCGGGGCACGTGGTGCTGGTGCGGTGAGGAGCCTCAGCGAATGGCGTCCTGCTTGCGCTTGAGCGCGTCCAGCAGGCGCTGGAGCTCCTCCTTCGTTTCGCCGCGCTCCTCCTGCTTGCCGGCCTGGTTCTCGAGCCGGCCCTGGTGCTTGGCCAAGTCGCCCTGCACAGAGGCCTCCTGCTCCATCAGCTTGGCGACGGCGGATTCGCCCTTGGCCAGCTTCGTGCGCGCCTTGGTGAGCTTCTTCAGGTGCTTCGGATCATTGCTCAGTGCGAACTTCTTCTCGAGCCCCGCGATATCGCCCGTGATGCCGGCATTGTCCTTCTCGATGCGGCTGCGCTTGGATTTGATGGACTCCAGCCGGTTCTGCGCCTTGGTGATTGCCGAGCGCTCCTTCGCAACGTCCTTCTGCGTATCGCTCAGTTTTCCGGAAGCCTTGCCCAGCATCTTCTCGTAGGTGGCGACCTGCTCCTGCACGACTGCCTTATTGAATTTCACCGCCAGCGAGCGCATATAGGCTTCCTGGCCGTCAGCGGTGGCTAGCGGCAGCGAATCATTCGCGGCGAAAGCCACCGTGAGGCGGGTCATATCGGCCTTCTTGTCGGCATCCGCCACGGCCATGGTCAGCACGCCGATCTCTCCGAGCCCGGGAATCCGGGCGCTGGTCGCCTTGGCCGGCTTGTTGCCGCTAACGCCTTGGCTGATGGCCTTCATTTCGGTCCGCCAGAGGTCGAGCACGGTGCTCTCGCCCGCTTCGAAGACGGCGATGCTCCATGCCGGCAGCCGGTGCTTGCCGTTGGCCAGGCTATCGGGAACCACGGTGATCGGCCTCTCCCACGAAAGCGCATAGCCCTCTTTGGATTTCCCGGACTGGCCAAAGGCAATGGAGCATGCGGCGAGCGAGGCAATCAGGGTGGCGGTGTGGATCGTGCGCATTTTGAATCGGTATTGCCGCCACAAGGTAGCCACCGCGCTCCCTTGGCTTGCTGATGCCCGTCAGTGCGGTGGGGGCAGGGCTTGCAGCGCTTGGTACACACGGTGCATGGGGAGGCCCATGACCGTGTAGAAGCTGCCCTCGATCCGGTCCACGGCCGTGTATCCGATCCAGTCCTGCACACCGTATGCTCCGGCCTTGTCCAGCGGATGATGCCGCTCCACGTAGTATGCGATCTCCTCCGGTCGCAGATCCCTGAACCGAACCATGGCGATGTCGGCAAGGCTCTGCGCTCCCGAAGCCGTGCGCAGGCAAACGCCGGTGATCACCCGGTGGGTCCGCCCTGCGAGCATGGCCAGCATGCGCCGGGCATCGGCTTCGTCGGCTGGTTTGTTCAGCAGGTGCGGGCCACCCGCATCGTCGAGCAGCACCGTCGTGTCGGCGGTGATGAGCACTTGATCGGGTGCCAGGTCGCCCTTCCAGGCATGGGCCTTCTTGCGGGCAAGGTGCTCGGCCACCTGGTCTTCGGGCATGCCGGGCGGCGGCGTCTCGTCCACATCCACGCTGGTGATCTCCACGGCCAGGTCGAGCCCTTGCAGCAGCTGCCGGCGCCGGGGCGAGGCGGAGGCCAGGATGAGGCGCCAGGGGAAGAGGGGAGGAGCGGTCATGACCGGGGCGGCCTGGGGCGTCAAGGAAGGAAACGCACAAGGGCGGCGAATCCGGCGCCCGTGACCATGGCCGCCTTCATCAGGTTGCCGGCGCGGAGGTGCTCGGCACGCGTTGCGGCATTGTAGGTGAAGCCGGCAGAGAGCAGCAACGGCCCGATGATGCCGATGCCGATGTACCAGTAGGAGAGCGGATCGCGGAGGAACCACATGCGGATGAGGAGGAGCGCCACGATGAGGATGCCGATATGCACGAGCGCGATGGCCTTCGCCCAGCGCATCCCCCATGCGATGGGGATGGTGCGGCAGCCCTCGGCCTCATCGCCCTTGACATCGGCCATGTCCTTCTGCAACTCGCGCACCAGCGAAGCGATGAACGCGAAGGCTGCGAATCCCAGCACCCAGTGCCACAGCTCGAGGAAGCCGCCTTCCATCCGGAAGCGGCTACCGTCCGGGAGCGCGATGACACTGTGGGCGGCGAACGACCGCTGCAATGCTGGGATCTCGTAGAGGCCGGCCGTGAGCGGCACCAAGGCGGTGAGCGTGGCCACAGTGCCATTGCCGATGATGAGCTGGCGCTTGAAGGATGTGCTGTACCACCAGAGGGCCCCTATGGCAAATGCCGGGATGATGAGCAACGGCCATTGTCCCGTGCGCCAGGCCACGATCGCGCCGCAGAGCAGTCCGGCGCCGCTCAGCGCAAGATGTGCGGCCATGGCCACCCTGCGCTTCACCGAGCGCCCCACGATCACCTGCCCGGGCTTGTTGATGCGGTCGATGCGCGTGTCGAAATAGTCGTTGATGATGTTGCCGGCCGCCGCGATGAGCACCACGCTGGCCACCAGCAGCAGGAAGAACGGCAGCGGGAGCTGGGGGCCGAAGCCCGGGGCGAGCTGGAGATCGGCGCGCTCGAGGCCCGTGCCGCTCTCCCGCAGGAACTGGTGCAGGCCGCGCTCCAGGTAACCGAGCACCAGCCCATAGCGGATCAGGGCCATGGTCAGTGCGATGATCAGCAGGTTCAGCGGACGGGCGAGGCGCAGGAGGTCGATCATCTCACCAGGTGTAGGCGCCGTCGGTGAGCCACTGGCCGCGTGCCTTCAAGGCCTGTTCAAGCAGGTCGCGGACGCAGCCCCGCCCACCGTCCTTGCTGCTGATGAAGCGGCTCACCGCCTTGATCTCCGGCACCGCATCCGCCGGGCAGCAGGGCAGCGCCACGCGGCCCATCACGCGCAGGTCGGGAAGGTCGTCCCCCATGTAAGCGGCCTTTCGCGGGTCCAGCCCTTCGGCGATCAGGCCCTCTGCGAATGCCAGCTTATCGCTGACCCCGAGGTTCACCTCGTGCACGCCGAGCCGTGCGAAGCTGTCGGCCACGCCCGTCGACCGGCCGCCGCTCACGATGATGATGCGCAAGCCTTCCTTCACGGCGTGCTGGACCGCGAAGGCATCCCGGGTGTGGAACGTCCGCACCGGATCGGTACCGGGCAATAGCAGTACGCGATTGTCCGTGAAGACGCCGTCCACATCGAAGAGGAAGGCGTTGATGCCCGCGAGCAGTTCCTTATAGGTCGGCGATTCCATCGGATGGATGCCCATAGGCCTTCAGCATCATCGTGCTGAGCAGGGCATAGGCGCGCCGAAGATCGGGCTCGTCGGCCAATAGGTCGAGGTGGTGGCGGATGGAAGAGGTATCACCGCGGCGTGCGGGGCCGGTGAGCGCTTGCTCGGGGCCTATGGTGCTCACCTTGCTCGCGGTGAGGCGCCAGAGGGGCATCAGCAGGTTCGGCGGCAGCTTCTGCTTCCTGAGCAGGCGCTGGGCTTCCTGCACCAGGAAGACTGGCAGGTTGCTGGCCAGCACCGCGGTCAAGTGGAGCAGTTCGCGCTGGCCGTGCTCGAGCTGCAGCACGCTGCCGCTGATGGCCCGCGCCACGCGCAGGATGGCCTCGCGGGCTTCCGCTGTGGATGCGTCCACTACCATGGGGACATCGCTCAGGTCCACCGGTGCGCCGTGGCTGAGGGTCTGCACGGGCCAGAGCGCGGCCCGGTGCGCATGGGGCGCCAGCACCTCGAGCCCCACAGCTCCGGCGGTATGCGCCACCACCCCGCCCGAGTCGCTCAGCCCGGCGGCCACCTGTCCGATGCTGTCGTCGCTCGTGGCGATGATGGTGAGATCGGCCTTGGGCAGCGCACGGTCCAGTCGATGCGCAGGGCGCTCCAGGTAGCGGGCCAGGTCGCCGAGCTTCTCCGGGTCGCGCCCGGCCACGCCGATCAGCGGCAGGTTGGCCTTCACCAAGGCATGTCCCAAGTGGTAGGCCATGCGCCCGGTTCCGATGAGCAGTATGGAGGTCATGCGGGGGAGTTCAGGGTCGCTTGATGCGCTGCCATACGGCCATGCCCGTGCCAAGGGCCAGCAGGACGCAACCGACCCACAGGATGTTGATTCCGGGGAAGACGATGGCCTGCATCACCACGAACTCGGCCTCAGCCACATCGAGGCCGATCTTCCTGCCATCCACGCTGGCCAGGCTGTACTTGATGCGTAGCGCGGGCACCTCGGCGGCGCGCCCCATCACGGGCTGGCCATCGGCGTAGATCACCAGCGGACGGGCCTCGAATTGACGGTCCGGATTGTACAGGTCGCGAATCCGGAGCGCTGCGGCATGCACCGTGAAGCGCTCGCCCAGCATCGCCTTGGTGGCGCTGTCACGCACCACGTACACGCTGTCGATCACCAGGAAGCTCGTCGGCGTCACGATGGTGTCCCCCACCTGCTTGTCATAGCGCCGGTTCGGCATCCAGGCGTCATCCGGGGTGATGCTTCCATCCAACGCGGTATCGGGGTCCATGGCCATGTCCGCGTAGCGCACGTGCGTGTACAGGTCGCGTGTGAGCCAATGGCGCGTGCTGGGCTCGGCCACATTGCCGAACCTCGGGTTCAGCTGGATGAACGGAGCGAGGCCGAAGAGCCTGGCGCCGGGCCGCGTGGGGCTCCAGTCACGCGCATACCACAGGTCGCGCTTGGCATAGTCCTCCAGCGGCTGCCAATACTCCGGCTGCTGGGTGAGGAACTCGGGGCCGGCATCATGATCCGCCCGGGCGCGGAACAGCGTGCCTCCGATCCTTACCGTGTCGCCCGCCGTGTAGCGCCGGGGCTCCACGGCGAAATAATCCATCTCGTAGAGCAGGTTCACGCCTTCCTGCCGCTTGGCCCGGTAATGCACGTAATGCTCGCCCATCCGTACGGTATCGCCACGGTAGAGCAGGATGTCCGAGCTGTTGCTGAACTGGTCGCCCAGCAGGCGGAGGTCCATGTGCCTGGCGTTGCTGCTCACCTCGTCCTGCCGGCTTGTGCTCACCAGGGCGCCCAGCAGTACCAGAGCGAAGCCGGCATGGGCCACGCTCGGGCCTGCCGCGCGCAGATTGCCCTTCAGCACCGCGGGGATGTAGGTGAAGTTGGCCACCGCGGCGAAGGCCGTGGTGAAGAGCATGAAGGCCAGCTGGGCCTCCCGCGCTGAGTAGTCCAGCGCGGCTACCGCCATGCCCGCAACGGCGGCGGAGAGCACCAGCGACAGCGCCAGCTGCTTCAGGAACCGGCGCAGGTCCGTGTCCTTCCAGCGCAGGTACTGGGTGAATGCCACAAGGAGGGAGGTGACGATGGCGAAGGGCACTTGCCACTGGTTGTAGTGGCGTATCGCATCCGAGGGCGGCGCGAGCCCATCCTGGCTCAACTTGGTGAAGAACTCCAGGCCGGTGCGGTCGCCCAGCCAGGCGAAGGCTCCCTTGAAAGGGGCCAGCATGAGGTTGGTGACCGGTATGCTGGTGCTGAAGGTGATCTGCGCAGCGCTGAGCAGCAGCACCAGCGAGGCGATGAAAAGCCAGAACTCACGCGACCACAGGGCCTCCTCGGGGCTGCTGCTGGCATAGCCCGCGCGGTAGGCCTGCACCAAGTGGATCGCGGTGAGCGCGCCGAAGAGCAGGATGGCCTCCACTTCCACGGAGAGGGCTATGCCGATGGCCAGCAGCGCCAGCGAGGCGATGGTGTAGAACCAGCGTTGCCGCCGGTCGGGGTGCAGCATGGCCGCTGCGATGCCCGTGAAGATGAGCAGGAACCGCACCAGCGCGGGCAGCATGCCGTCGCCCGTGAAGCTGTGCACGCTGGTGTCGCCCAGCACGCCGCTGCGGGTGAGGAAGGTGCTGTAGAGCACCAGGATGAAGGTGACCAGCGTCAGCGCCAGTGCTGTGAACAGCGAGGTCTCCTTGCGCTTGTTCACCAGCATGAGGTGCCCCGAGGCCACCAGCGTGATCCACGGCACCAAGGAGGCGTTCTCCACCGGGTCCCAGGCCCAGAAGCCGCCGAAGCTGAGCGCCTCGTAGGCCCATGCGCCGCCCATCAGGATCCCGGTGCCCAGGATCATCACGCCGAAGAAGGCCCACGGCAGGGCGGGTGCCATCCAGGCGGTGCGCTCGCCGCGCCAGAGGCCCGCAATGGCATAGGCGAAGGGCACCAGCGTGGCGGCGAAGCCCAGGAAGAGCGTGGGCGGGTGGATGACCATCCAGTAGTTCTGCAGCAGCGGATTCAGGCCGCGGCCATCCGCGAATTGCGGGATTGCCGAGAGGTAGCCCGGCATCGCCGTCCAGGGCAGGCCCAGGTTCTCCGGCAGCTCGCGGATCAGCAGGAAGGGACTGCTGCCCAGCTTGAGGTCGCCGACATAGATGCCAAGCAGCATGAAGGCCAGGAAGACCTGGACCAGCGCCACCACCGCCATCACCTGCGGCTCCCAATCCTTGGCGCGTGCGATGAGGATGTTGCCCAGCACCACGTGCCAGAAGGTCCAGAGCAGGAAGGAGCCCTCCTGTCCCTCCCAGAAGCAGCTGGCGATGTATTTCAGGGGCATCTGGAGGTTGCTGTGCTTCCAGACGTAGTCGAATTCGAACCAATGGTTGAACAGCATCACGAAGAGGACCGTGACGATGCCGAGCACCGCCACCGTATGCACCCGGAACCCGAGCCTACCCAGCCGGGTCCAGGCCCCATCCTTGCGCTCAGCGCCCAGGAAATAGGCGATGGTGGCGAGCGCTGCGGAGACCAGCGACGCGATCGTCAACGTGTGGCCGAGCACCCCTGCCCAGGTATGCTCCCCGATGTATTCGATGGCTGCTTCCAATTCGTGGTGCGGTGTTCCCTCAGCTTCCGGCCTCGCTCATCTGCTGCATCTCATTGTACTTGCTCGGGCACTTCATCAGCATGTCATGCGCCTCGAACTCGCCGCTGCCATTGACCTTGCCGGTGAGCACGATGCTCTCCGAGCGCTCGAAGTCGTAGGGCTTTGCTTTCGCCAGTCGCACCCGGCATTTCTCGCCCTGGTCGTCCACCAGCGTGAAGGTGGTGAGGTTGGCATTCACCAGCGGCTCGTACTCCACCGGTGCCGTCTTGTCGAGATAGCCCTTCACCTTGAATTCCTTGCCCGGCCGCGCCTTGGCCTCGGCGATGTCCACGAAGGTGCTGCTGTCCGTGAGCGTGGCGATGAAGGCGGCCATGGCCACCGCGATGAGCACCAGGGCGATGATGTGCGAGCGTTTCATGGCGTGCGTTGCTGTTTCTCCATCCGCGAGATGCGGCGGTCGAGGCGCGTGAGCCACCAGGCGATGCCGGTGAGGATCAGTGCCACCACCGCAAGGACGGTGTTGATCTTGCCGCCGCCGTACAAAGTGTCCACCAGCCAATCCGGCTCGCCTTGGGCGGCACAGGCCAGCGGGGCTGCCGCCACGGCGGCCATCACGGCGATCCGACGTAGGTCATGCATGATTCTTGGCGATTTCGAGCCGTGCCAGGCGGTATTGCAGATGGAGCAGCCAGGTGCCGATGCCCATCCAGCCCAGCACCGCTGCATAGAAAACGGGGCGCAGGCTGGCATCCAGGTCGTATTGGCTGAAGGCGGGGTTGCCGCCGCTGCCGGGATGCAGGCTGGCCGTCATGCGCGGAAGGGCCATGATGAACAGCAGCATGAGCACGTAGGCGAAGATGTTGTAGATGGCCGCCAGGCGGGCCCGCTTGGCCGGGTCGGTGGCGCTGCCGCGCAGCACCAGGTAGGCCAGGTAGATGAGGATGGTGACCGCGGCCCCGTTGAGCTTGGTGTCGCCGGTCCACCAGCCGCCCCAGGTGGCCCGCGCCCACACCGAGCCGGTGATGAGGCCCAGGAAGGCGAAGAGGAGGCTCACCTGCACGGCGGCGAGCGCCCCGCGGTCGTGCAGCGGATCGCCGCCGCTGAGCACCCTGATGCTGAAGACCAGGGCGATGGTCTGGAGCAGCATCATGGTGAACCACATGGGAACGTGGAAGTTGAGGTTCCGGATGGATTCGTAGAGGAGGTTGCGGTTGGGGAACACGAAGCCCTCGCGCTGCGTCCGCTGGGGCGCCTTCACGGTACCGGTGGCGGCGCCGGCTCCTTTGCTGCGGTAGAAGAACGCATCGAAGAGGCGCATGTCGCCCTGGCCCGGTGCGCTCACGATCAGGTCGCACAGGTCTTCGCGCAACCCGGCGGGCACCTCGAAATGAGCGGTCAGGTGACGGTCGTCCGCCACTTCGATCCGCATGGCCTGCACGAACTGGCCACCGTTCTCGAGGTAGGCCTGCACCGGGCTCTCCGTGAACCGTGTTCCATAGCCCACCACGCGGAGGGCTGCCGCACCGGCGCTCACCTCTCCGGCATCAACGTAGACCACGGCCGGAGCGAGTGGCGTGCGCAAGGCGGCGATGGATGCGGAGAGCACGAGGGCCACCGCCAGGAACTTCCACCACCAGTGCTTCATTTCAATCGCGCCAAAGGTACGGGAACAGCAACCAGGCCAGGCTCAGCGCCACCACGTCGATCAGGAGGATGCCGAGGAAGTAGGGGGCGGTTTCGCCCCAAAGGGCGCCGGAGAGCGCCAGGCGGCTGGCTTGCATCACTGCCAGCAGCATGGGCAGCACGATCGGGAAGCCGAGGATGGCCATCAGGCCGATGCCGCTGCCCGCGCGAGCGGCGATGGCTGAGATGAGCGTGAGGACCGAGGCGAAGCCGATGCCCCCGAGCGCCACCGCCACGGTGAACTGAAGGGGATCGCCGGCCCGCAGCGGCTCATCGCCGAGGAATACGGTGTAGAACAGCAGGCTCAAGAGGCTCAGCACCAGCATGGTCACGGCATTGTAGGCGGTGCGGGCCAGCACCACGCTGCGCGGGTGCGCGAGCGTATGCAGGTAGAGCTGCCGGCCGCCATCCTCGCGCTGGAAGGAGCGCGCCAGTGCGTTGAAGGCCGCGAAGAGCAGGATGATCCAGAACAGCGCGCTCCACGCCGAGCCCGAGGCGCCTTCCTGCACGGCCAGGTGGCACGTGTAGATGGCGCTCGCCACATAGAGCACCATGCCGCCCCATGCGGCGCGCTGGCGCAGGTCCAGAGCGGCCTCAAGCTTCAGCAGATGCACAAGTTCCGCGCCCCTCATGGAGGGGACGAAGGTAGTCCCGCCGCGCTGTAGCCCCCCTGTGCCTCAGCGGCGCCGCTCCTTCACCTGCACGGCATCGGCGGCGAATACCATGTAGATGTCGATCAGCGGCCTCACGCCCTCCGGTGCCTTGCGGTTCACCTCGCTGGGCACCACCACCAGCACTTTGTCCGACCATCGGGCCAGCCGGAATGCCTTGTACCTGGTGAACGACTTGAGACGGGGGTAGCGACGATCGAAGCTATCGATGCCCTCCGGCCAATTGCGCTCATGGCTCCGGAACACCACGGCCTCAAGCTCGGCCTTGCTCAGTCCGGCCTTCTCCAAGGCTGCCATGGCCTCCTCGTCGGCCGCCAGGTCGTAAGTAGCATAGACCGCGTCGGGCCGCGTGATCCGCGCGGGCCGCAGGTTCCGCCACGAAGGCCCCTTGCTGGGCGCCGACTTCATCACGGTCGCCTCCACGGCTTCGATGCCGGCCGATCGGAGCACCAGGTAAACGTCGGTCGGTGCCCGCAGGTCCTCGGGCATCTGGTAGTTGTACACGGCTGGCACCGAGATGATGCTGAGGGCGCCCTCCTCCGTGGCGTATTCGCATACCAGGTAGGCGGTGTAGTTCCGAAGCGCGCTCCGGTTGGCGAGCCGGGCGCTATCGGTGCGCAGGCCGATGGGCCAGCGGTCGGGGTCGCTGAGCGATGCCGCCTGTTGCATCAGCTCAGGGCTTATGCCCGCTGCGCGCATGCCCGCCTGGGCCCCTGCGTCGGCGCCCAGGTCGGGACGAAGGATCAGGGCGCTGGGGTCGACGATGCGCACCTGTGTCTGGGCCGAAAGGAGCAGCGGCAGCGCTGCGCAAGCGATGAGGCTGGCAGGACGGATCATGGGCATTGGCACCTTGTACGGCACAGGGCGGAAAAGGTAACGCCCGCGTCGAGCCCCCGAGAGGCTGCGGCTTCCGGAACATTCCGGACCTTCGCAGTGTTCCAAAGCAATGAACCCACGTCCGATGCTGTTCCTCTCCATCCTTTCGCTTTTCGGCTGCTTCCGGTCGGTGTCCGCCCCGCAATCCGGCAGCGCGCAAGAGCCGTCCGCCTCCTTCCATGCCCTCAAGGCCATCGACATCCACGGCAACGAGGTGGATTTCGCCGCTTTCAAGGGGCGCAAGGTGATGGTGGTGAACACGGCCAGCGAATGCGGTTACACCCCGCAGTACAAGCAGCTGCAGGAGCTGCACGAGGCGTATGGCTCGAAGGGGCTGGTGATCATCGGCTTCCCATGCAACCAGTTCGGTGGGCAGGAACCGGGCAGCGAGGCACAGATCGAGTCCTTCTGCCAGAAGAACTACGGCGTCACTTTCCCGCTGATGAGCAAGGTGGAGGTGAAGGGCGGCGACCAGCATCCGGTGTACCGGTGGCTCACCACCAAGGCCCTGAACGGAGCCATGGATTCCAGCGTGAAGTGGAACTTCCATAAGTACCTGGTGGATGAGCAGGGCCGATTGGTGATGTCCCTGGAGAGCGGCATCTCGCCCTTGGATGAGCGTGTCGTCGGTTGGCTCGAGGGGCGATGAGCGAGCGCGTCGATATCCTCTGCATCACCGCGCACCCCGATGATGTGGAGATTTCCATGGCCGGCACGGTGCTGCTCCACCGTGCGCTGGGGAGGTCGGTTGGCCTGGTGGACCTCACCGCCGGTGAGCTCGGAACGCGCGGCACGCCGGAGATCAGGCGCGAGGAGGCCGAGGCGGCGCGCCTCGTGCTGGACGCCGCTTTCAGGTATCAGCTCGGCCTGGCGGACGGTTTCTTCCGCGCCGATCGGGAGAGCCTGATGGCCGTGGTGCGCAGCATCCGGCGTCATCGGCCCCAGGTGGTGCTGACCAACGCGGTCCGCGACCGCCACCCGGATCACGGTCGCGCCGCCCAGCTGGTGGCCGAGGCCGGCTTCCTTAGCGGCCTGCGCCGCTTGGCGACGGAAGACGAAGGCGCGGCCCAGGAACCGTGGCGGCCGATGCGCGTGCTCCATGCCATACAGGACCGCTGGATCGAGCCGGACCTGGTATTCGACATCACCCCGCATTGGGAGGGCAAGATGAAGGCGCTGCGCTGCTTCCGCTCGCAGTTCCACGACCCCGCCAGCACCGAGCCGCTGAGCCCCATCGCGCGCGAGGATTTCCTGCCCTTCCTGGAGGGCAGGCATCGCGAGATGGGGCGCATCATCATGCGCACCTTCGGCGAGGGCTTCACCGTGGACCGGGGCATCGGTATACCGGATGCGCTGAGCCTGTTCTGAGGCGGTTCAGCCGCCGGCGAAGCGCCGCCAGGCCTTTGCGACGCGCTCACCATCCTGCCGGTTGGGGAGCACATGCTTGAGGCGGGCACCTGTGATCCGCGAGAATACGAGGTACTGATAGATGACGCCAAGCGTGTAGGCGGCACTGGCTGTGATCGCAGCGCCATCGGCACCCTGCCCGGGAATGAGGGTGTACCCGATCGCCAGGGTGGCCACGAGCCCAAGCGCCGACCCGATGGTGTTGTGCAGCACGCGCCCGCTCCCGCTCATGAAATGGCTCAGCGCCTGCGATGCCGCCATGGAGAGCAGCCCAGGGGCCATGAGCATGATGAGCCGCCCGATCCCTTTGGCCTCCGGCCCGAACACCCATTCGAAAAGGCCCTCGGGAAGGAGCATGAGCACGCCGGCCGTGAGCGCCGCGATGGCCATCGAGACCTTCATCACGGCCAGGGTCAGGTCGCGCTGCCGGTCCCGCTCCTGCAGGTTGCTCACCTTCGCGTAGAGCACCGAGCCCAGGCTCTTGGGGGCCAGCCATGCGCTCTCGGCGAGCTGGGTGGAAATGGACCACAGGCCCAGTGCTGTGGCGCCTTGGAAGCCCTGGAGGAGGTAGTAGGACAGGCGGTAGTTGAGCAATTGGAGCGTGTTGGCCGCCTGTGCCGGCAGCCCTTGCCGGATCAAGGCGATCAGCGCCCGGGCGGGATCGCTCGCCTGCGCAGGCAGGCGGACCAGGAGTGCGCCGCTGACCACCACGGTGGCCGCATCGGCGATGGCGGTGGCATGGATGAAGTCCATGAGCGAAGCATCGCCGATGCGGAGCAGGGCTGCGAACGCCACGACCAGGGTGACCGTACGGCCCACCTGCACCGCATTATGCGTTCCGAAGCGCTCGCGCCCGAGCAGCAGGGAGAGGTGGATGCCGTGCAAGCCTTGCAGGAAGGCCAGGCCTATCACGTACGCACCGAGGCCGGACGGTGCGAGCCCCAGCGGCCCGATGAGCAGCCCCGCGATCGCGCAGGCCACCGCAGCCCAGCCATAAGAGACCCAGCGGAGCGTGCGTGTGCCGTGCCTCGGCTCCAAGTAGACCAATCCACCGCCGCCAACCACATGGCAGAGCAGCAGCACCAAGGTGATGGCGAGCACCACCAGGCTCATGCGGCCCACATCGGCCAGCCCGAGCGAGCGAGCGGCTACGGCCACCAGCAGAAGGTTCATGGCGGCGATGGCCACGCGTGCAGCGATGGTGCCGATCACGGGGCGTGTCATCCGCGGTCGCGCTTCGATCGTGAGCGGGTGGAGGAACGGCTTCCGTTGGCCCGCCGGGCCTCCATCACGGGGCTCAGCAACCCATCCACCAGCGTCAGCTGGCCCATGGCGGTGATGGTGCGCACGCCCTCGCCGTAGGCTGTTGCCGCGAAGCCCTGGACCCGTCGCACGGCCTCCTCCCGGAAGCCCGCAGGGCTGAGCCGGTCGACCCGGTTGATGCTCACGGCGGGCGCGCCGGGGGCCGAGGCGTCCAAGGCCGGGCGGTACAGCGCACCGTCGTGCAGGAATGGCGAGCCTGCCGGCCGTGCGCTGCGCACGTCGCACTTCAGCGGCCCGTGGCCGATCGGGACGAAGGGCCCCCAGGGCGAATCGCTGTAGTAGCCATACAGCAGTGCATCGGGCAGCGGATCCTTCGTGCCCAGGAGCCACCATCGCCCGTCATGCTCGAACAGGGTGGGGGCATGGAGCGCCTCACTCAGGATAGGGCGGCCATCCAGGAGTCCGTCGTTCGCGTCATTGATGCGGTGGATCCGCACGCATGCGGCAGGGCCATCTCCGAGAATGACGGCCGGCGCACCATCCACGGTCAGCGTGTAGGGATAGGCGGCATGCCCATCGCCCTCGAGCATGGTGCGCGAGCGTTTCAGGATGTTGTCCGGCTTCGGCCGCACGCGGGCGATCACGGCCTCATCGCCGTCCACGCTGCACTTCCGGAAGAGCACATTGAGGTCCCCGTCAGGCGTGTGATAGCCGAACGGCTCCATGCGGGCCTTGCCCTTGGAAGGGGCGGGCAGCCAGCGCACGTTACGGCTGCCATCGTCCTCCAGCAGCACATGCACGGGCTGATGCAGCACCCCGATGTTCCACGCGCCATGGTCTGTCGCCAGAGGTGCGCCGCCGCGCCCGGTCATCCGGCGCCAGCCGAAGGCCAGGGTCTCCAGCAGCCCGGGAAGGGGCATTGCGGCCGTGGGCTCATCGTCCATGCCCTGCGGCGCTTGGCCGTTGGCCGCCCATTCGGCGATGGCAGCTGCGGGCCACTGCGCGGCGAGCCCGGCAATCACCGCTGCCAGGGTCCCGGGCTCACCTGCGGTGCGAAGGCAGGCCGTGCGCAAGGTCCGTCCCGTTCCGGCATCGACGAGCCCGAAGCGCGTGAGCGGCACCTGGCGTACCGATTCGCGGAGCCCCGGCAAGGCTCGGTGGGCGGGCAGGTCGTCGCCGTGGCGGAAAGCCCATCGGCGCAGGGCAGGGTCCCAAGGGCCTTCTTGGAGGCCGGAAGCGGCGCCAAGCAGCAACGCCAGGTCCACCTGTGCTCCACGGAGGTCGTTGACGCGCAGGGGACCCAGGTCCGCTGGCCCATGGGCCTCGAAGGCGAGCTGGGGGGATGCGGAGACCTTGCGCTGCAGCCGGCCGAAAGCCCCTGAAGGGTCCTCAGTGGCCAGTTGATCCAGGTGCATCCAGGCCACCACGTCGGCTTCGCGAAGCGCCCTCACGCGGCGCACGATGTCCGATTCCCAGCCGCGCAATCGGCCGCCGGTCACCACCGCGATGCGCACCCGCTGGTCAGCCATGCCCTGTCGCTGCTTGATAGACCGATCGGAAGGCCATCCCCACGGCCTGCGGGCTGAAGCGCTCGCTGACGGAGTGCCGGATCTCCGCAGGCCGGTAGCGGGGCGCTTGGCGCATCAGCGAGAGCATCGCCTGCGCCAAGCCCGCATCGTCACGCGGGTCGATGAGCAGGCCGTTGGATTCCGTGATGAAGGCCTGTGGGCCTCCGCACCGCGTGGCGATCACGGGCTTGCCTTGCGCCAGCGCCTCGCCCGTCACCACGCTGAAGGTCTCCACGTTGCTGTTCACGATCACGGCAAAGGCCTGGGCCATGTGGTCGAGGACCTGTGCGTTGGCCAGTCGGCCGAGGAAGCGGACATGCTCCGTGAGTCCCAGTTCCGTGGTCAATCGCTCCAGCATCATGCGGTCGGCGCCGTCACCGATGACGGAAAGGTGCGCATTTCCGTTCGCCTTGCGCGCCATCGCCAACGCGCGAAGGACGCCGCTCACGTTCTTGGTGCGGTCCACCAGGTCGGCCACCACAAGGAAGCGGCCGGGCTCACCGGCGGGTGGCAATGGACGGTCGAGGCCGGGTATGACGTTCGGTACGATCTCGTACCGGTGGCAAAGGCCGAGGCCGACCAGCCGGTCACCCAGCCACGCCGAAACCGCGGTGACGGCGGCGGCACGGCTGAACAGGAACCGCGAAAGCGCGTGGAAGAGCGCTCCTTTGCGCTGATAGGTGCCGTCGAGGTACTCGCTGCTCTGCTCGCTCACGATGTAGGGCACCCCGTGCCTCAGGCCGGTCCACCAAGCGAACAGAACAGGCCTCACGAGGATGTAGGCATGGATGAGGTCGGGCCGGCCGCGCTCGGCGCAGAGCCTGCGCCATCCCGCACTGGCCGTGCGCCAATAACGGACCAGATTCACGGCTTTGCGGACCGGTGCCAGCCCCAGCGTGCTCGCCCGGTAGCGAACGGTCAGTTCCCACGCGCCATCCTCCGTCCTAAGCGCCTCATCCGATGGTGCACCGGACCCGCTGACCGCCTCCACGTGCAGGATGCTCAGGCGCACTTGAGCAGCGGCCGCAAGTGCCTGCTTGCGCAGGAAATCGCCCAGCTGCGGGTCTTTCTGGCCGGGGTACCACTTGGGCAGGAAAAGCACGTGCATGAACCTGCGCAAAGTACGGAGCCGCTTGTGCGCGCGGCGTAACCGAACGCCGCCGCTATATTTGCGGCCCGCTGGAGCGACCCAGCGCCATGGTGGATGTAGCTCAGTTGGTTAGAGCGTCGGATTGTGGTTCCGAAGGTCGCCGGTTCGAGCCCGGTCTTCCACCCCAGAGCAGCGCCCGTGAGGGCGCTGCTCCATTTCAGCCCGCCAACGGCCGCGTCCTTGCATCCGCCGCTGGCGCGGCAGCCGCCCGCCCCCGGGTCCTATTGGGGCCTCGCCTGAGGCGCGGCTAGCGTGCCGGATCGGCCACGGAATGCTTGGCGTTGCCGAGCACGGTATCGGGTGTCCACTCCACGCGCTTCACCCAAGGCGATTTCCGCTCCGGGCAGGCTTCCAGTGTGCAGATGCCGCAGCTCGCAGGGATGCAGGGGTCCATGTGGATGAACAGCTCCACCTGGCCGGCCTCCTCCTCGTTCACGATGCGCTCCATCTCAGCGATCTCAGCGTGGGCGCGCTCCAGCGTGTAGTACCACGGGAGCGTCACATGGCAGTCGATGTGGAGCACCGAGCCGTACTTGATCATCCGGAAGTTGTGGACATCGATCCACTGCGGCCGGCGCGCCGCCTGGAGCCTGGCGATCACCTCCGCGGCAAGCTCCAGGTCGGCCTCGTCCATGATGCCCGCCAACGAGCGCCTGAAGATCCGGAGGCCGGTGACGATGATGTAGACGGCGAACAGGATGGCGAAGAGCTGGTCGAGCCAGAGCAGGCCGGTGATGCGGATGAGGATGAGCCCGGCCACCATGGCAACGGTGCTCCATGCATCGCTGAGGAGGTGGGCGCCGCTGGCCTCCATGGTGATCGAGCGCGCGCGCCGGCCCCGCCGCTGGAGCGCAAGGCCCATGGCCAGGTTGGCCGCTCCCGCTCCGCCGGTGAGCAGGATGCCCGTGTCGAGCGCATGCAGGTGCTGCCCGCTGAGCAGGGCCGCCACAGCCCTCCAGATGATCAGGCCGCCGGCCACGACCACCAGCCCGCCCTCGATTCCCGCGCTGATGAACTCCACCTTGCCATGGCCGTAGGGGTGCTCGCGGTCTCGGGGCTTGGCGGCAAGCACCAGGCTGTACAGCGCGAATGCCCCGGCGGCCACATTCACGATGCTCTCCAGCGCATCGCTGAGGATGGTGTTGCTGTGGGTGAGCCTCCAGGCCAGGAACTTCACGGCCATCAGCACCGCTCCGACCACGAGCACGGTTGCTTGCAGCCGGATATCGCCTTTCCGCCCCATGCGGCAAGTTTAACCGCCACGCGTTCGCAACGGCTCGCTCAGCGGTCCCCTGCGGCCCGCTCGGTTCCTTATCCTTGCGCCGCCAAAACCAATCCGCATGTTCGCTCTAATGGCCGTTGTGTTCGTGATCGGCTACCTCGCCATCGCCCTCGAGCACCCTCTCCGCATCAACAAGGCGGCCAGCGCCATCCTCACCGGCGCCATCGTGTGGACCATCCTCATGCTGGGCAAGGACACCATCTTCCACGATGCCGAGCACGCCGACCATGAGGGGCTGCTCCATCACCTGCTCGAGCACCTCGGGGACATCGGCAGCATCCTCTTCTTCCTCATGGGCGCCATGACCATCGTGGAACTCGTTGATGTGCACGAGGGCTTCCGCGTGATCACGGACCGCATCAGCTCCACCAAGCGCACCACGCTGCTCTGGATCGTCAGCATCATCACCTTCTTCCTGAGCGCCGCCCTCGACAACCTCACCACCACCATCGTGATGTGCGCCCTGCTGCGCAAGCTCATCAAGGACAAGGAGACGCTCTGGGTCTTCGCCGGCATGGTCATCATCGCCGCCAACGCGGGCGGTGCCTGGAGCCCCATCGGCGATGTCACCACCATCATGCTCTGGGTGAAGGGCCAGGTGACCACGGTCAACATCATCGTGAAGCTGATCGTGCCCAGCCTGGTCTGCCTGCTGCTGCCCCTGCTCTGGATCGGCCGAACCATGAAGGGCAATGTGGAGCGCCCGGACAGCGTGATCGACCATGGTCACCATGGCGGAGGGAATGTCACTCCAGGTGAGCGCATGCTGGTGTTCGCGCTGGGCGTGGGCGCACTCCTCTTCGTGCCCATCTTCAAGGCCATCACCCACCTGCCGCCCTTCATGGGCGTGATGCTGGGCCTGGGCGTCCTGTGGGTGGTCACCGAGGTGATCCACATGCGCCACGGTTTGGACCAGCGCGGTCACCTCATGGTCACCGCGGTCCTTCGCCGTATCGATATGCCCAGCGTGCTCTTCTTCCTGGGCATCCTGGTGGCCGTTGGGGGGCTCCAGGTCGCCGGCCACCTCACGCTGCTGGCGCAGGGCCTCGATCGGGCGCTCGGCGACATCTTCCTGATAAACGGGGCCATCGGAGCCCTCTCCGCCATCGTGGACAACGTGCCGCTGGTGGCCGCCGCACAGGGCATGTATCCCATGAGCCAGTTCCCGCCTGACCACCTCTTCTGGGAGCTGCTGGCGCTTTGCGCGGGAACCGGGGGGAGCATGCTCATCATCGGATCGGCCGCAGGGGTGGCCGCCATGGGCATCATGCACATCGACTTCATCTGGTACCTGAAGCGGATGACCATCCCTGCCGCGCTGGGCTATGTGGGGGGCATCCTCACGTTCTGGTTGATGTGGCACTGACCGGGCGGTCGCACGGATTTTTTTCATCGGTTTTTCATCCGGTCGCGATCGGGTGAGTGACATTCGCGGATCAAATCCGCATCGATGTACCTCGCCATCGGCCTCACCTTCATCCTGGGATACCTGTGCATCGCGCTGGAGCACCCGCTCCGCATCAATAAAGCGGCCACCGCCCTGGTCACGGGCGTGCTGGTCTGGATCATGCTCATGCTGGGCCAGCACGAGCTACTGGGCGCGGCGGAGGCCGCGCATGGCCATGAGGGGGTGGTGGAGTCGCTGATGCACCACCTGGGCGACATCGCCAGCATCCTCTTCTTCCTGATGGGCGCCATGACCATCGTGGAACTCGTGGATGCGCACGAGGGATTCCGCGTGATCACCGACCGCATCACCGGCACCAACAAGGTGACGCTGATGTGGGTGCTCAGCATCATCACCTTCTTCCTGAGCGCGGCGCTGGACAACATGACCACGGCCATCGTCATGTGCGCGTTGCTGCGCAAGCTGATCAAGGACAAGAACGACCTGTGGACCTTCGCCGGCATGGTGATCGTGGCCGCCAACGCGGGTGGTGCGTGGAGCCCCATCGGCGATGTCACCACCATCATGCTCTGGATCGGCGGCCAGGTCACCACCGGCAATATCATCGCCAAGCTCATCGTGCCGAGCCTTGTATGCCTGCTGCTGCCGCTGGTCTGGTTCACCTTCACCTTCAAGGGCACCATCCAGCGACCCGATGCGGCGGCGGAGGAGAATGCCGGCCACAAGGCGGTTTCCACCGGCAAGCGCAACCTGGTCTTCGCACTCGGCCTCTTCGCGCTGCTCGGCGTGCCGCTCTTCAAGACCTGGACGCACCTGCCACCCTACATGGGCATCCTTCTCGGCCTGGGAATCCTCTGGATCGTCACGGAACTCATGCACATGAATGCCATCGAGACCGATAAGGGCCACCTCTCGGTCACAGCGGTGCTCAGGAGGATCGATGTGCCGAGCGTCCTCTTCTTCCTCGGCATCCTCACCGCCGTATCGGGCCTGCAGGAGGCCGGCCATCTGACGGATGCGGCACACCTGCTCGATGCCAAGCTGGGCAGCATCTATGCGGTGAACACGGTGATCGGCCTGCTTTCAGCGGTGGTGGACAACGTGCCCTTGGTGGCCGCGGCCATGGGCATGTATCCCATGGAGCAGTTCCATGCCGATCATCCCTTCTGGGAACTGCTCGCCTATTGCGCGGGCACCGGTGGCAGCATTCTCATCATCGGCTCCGCAGCCGGTGTCGCCACGATGGGCATCCTCGGCATCGACTTCCTCTGGTACCTGCGCCGCATGGCCTTTCCGGCCGCCTTGGGCTATTTCGGCGGCATCATCGCCTTCTGGCTCCTTTGGCACGGAGCGTGAGCCCACTGCGGCTCACATGGTGCCGATGCCATGCAGCTTGCACAGCCAGCTGAGGTGGCCGGTGTGCAGGGCTTCATGGCGCGCCGCATGGGTGATCACATCGCGTACCGAGCCTCCGATGGCCGTAAGGCCGGTGATGTTCGGTCCGTTCAGCTGGTCGGTGGTCAGCGTGGGCAGGTGCGCCATTGCCTTGCGGTGCACCTCGTTGAAGGTGGCCCAGATCTCCTCGTAGGGAGGGCATTGCTCAGGCGGAAGGCCCTGGCTGCCCAAGGTGAAGTGCTTGGCCCAGCTGAACTTCTCGAAGGGCCCTCCCGTGGCCCGCAGCAGCAGCCCGTTCTGGCTGGTGGCCAGGTGGGCGATGAGCCAGTACGCGGTGTTCAGCGGCTTGCCTTCGCACACGAATACCCGGTGCGGGTCCTGGTCCTTGAGCAGGCTGCAGTAGTAGCGGGTGTACTGCCGGGTGCGGTCCACCACATGGGCCAGGACCTGGGCTTCGCTGATGGCGGTCATGGCGCGAAGGTCGATGGAAACCCCGAACTGCTGCGGCCCCTATCTTCGCGGCCCGTTCGGAGAGGTGCCAGAGTGGTCGATCGGGTCTGTCTCGAAAACAGATGTGCCTTCACGGGTACCGGGGGTTCGAATCCCTCCCTCTCCGCAGCCGAGAAGCCGCCCCCGGGCGGCTTCGTCGATTCCGCCCGCAGCCTGGCCCGTTCGGGGCGGGCTGCGGGCCGGATTTGGCGGTGCCAAGGCGGTCCGTCACCGCGGTTGCCATCGGCGTGCTTCGCATACCTTCACCCCATGCGCGTCATCGCTGCCTTCACCTTTGCGCTGCCGGTTGCGGCGCTCGCCCAGCCCTATCCCATCGGCAACCGCTCCGTCACCTTCTTCGATGCGGACCGGAATCGGAACATCCCTACCGATGTGTACTACCCTGCACAGGCCGCCGGGGCCAATGCCGAGGTCGCCGAGGGCAGCTTCCCGGTGCTCGTCATCGGGCACGGCTTCGTCATGGGCACTGGGGCCTATGCCAACCTGAGGAACCACTTCGTGCCGCTGGGCTACATCGTGGCACTGCCGACCACGGAAGGCGGCGTGCCCCCGAATCATGGTGCCTTCGGCTTGGACATTGCGCATGTCTCCACCGCGCTGCAGGCTGCGGGCGGCGAGCCCGCATCGCCGTTCTTCGGGCATGTCGCCCCCGCCACGGCGCTGATGGGGCACAGCATGGGTGGCGGCAGCAGTTTCCTCGCAGCGGCGGGGAATACGTCCATCACCACGGTGGTCAATTTCGCGGCGGCGGAGACGAATCCCAGCGCCGTGGCGGCGTGCGCCCAAGTGCAGGTGCCCACCCTCATGTTCGCCGGCTCCAATGATTGCGTGACACCCATCGTGGAGCACCAAGGGCCCATGTACGAAGCCCTTACCGTTCCCTGCCGGGCCTTCATCAGCATCACCGGGGGCGGCCACTGCTACTTCGCCGATTACAACTTCAACTGCTCCTTGGGCGAACTCACCTGCAGCCCTTCGCCGTCGATCGAACGGGCGGAGCAGCACGATGCAGTGAACGATTTCGCCACGCTGTGGCTGGGGCACTTCCTCAAAGGCGAATCGGGGGCGCTGGAAGCCTTCCTGGACAGCACGGCCCAGACCACGCGCGCCGTCTGCACCACCACCTGCGAGCTGAGCACGGGGATGGCCGTGCAGGAAGGCGGTGAGCTGCCGCTGATCTGGCCGACCGTCGCCGATGACCGCTTCACCGTGCGCATGCCGGGGGCGACCTTCCGGATGGACGTGCTCGATGCACAGGGCAGGCTGGTGCTCAGCATCGCGGACCTTCAGGACCGAGCGATCGTGGATGCGGCCCGGCTGCCCCAGGGCACCTACCTCGTGAGGGTCATGGCCGGTGCCTCCCGCGCAATCGGCCGGTTGGTGGTGGCGCGCTGAGGCGTGCGTTTACCTTCGGCACGGCCTTCGCCGTGGTGGAGCATGCATCGCCTGGTCGCTTTCGCTGTCTTTCCGATCGCCATCGGCACATTGGCGCAGGAGCGCGACGTGATCCGTTTGGACCGCTCCAGCATCAGCTTCCTCAGCGAGGCCCCATTGGAGGCCATCTCCGCCGCCACGGACCAGGCCAAGGGCGTCATCGACCGCGGCGAGCGGAGCTTCGCCGTACAGGTGCCCGTGGCATCCTTCGCAGGGTTCAACGCACCGCTGCAGCGCGAGCACTTCAACGAGAACTACATGGCGTCGGCGGATTGGCCCAATGCCCAGTTCACGGGCCGCATCATCGAGATGGTCGATTTGCGCGCGCCGGGCAAGCACGCGGTGCGGGCCAAGGGAACGCTCACCATCCGCGGCGTTCCTCAGGAGCGGATCATCCCTTGCACCGTGGAGGTGGATGCGGCGGGCGTGACGGTGACCAGCCGTTTCGAGGTGGTGCTGGAGGACCACGGCGTTCGGATCCCGCGGGTGGTGCAGCAGAAGGTGGCGGCTACCGTGGCCGTTTCGGTGGACCTGCATTTCGCACCTTGATGCGGAAGGGCGTCACGCTCCTGTTACTGCTGCTGGCCGGTGAGGGCTTCGGGCAGTTCCCCTTGGTGCGCAGGCTCGAGGTGCGGCCAGGTCATCACCGCCCGAAGCTGCACGAGGCCGTGCAGGATGCGCGCGGGCTGATCTGGGTGGCCGATGAAGCGGCGCTGCTCCGCACCGATGGCGGGGTCACCGAGACGATTTGGCGCGCACAGGCCGATCGCATCGCTGCGATGGCCGCCGATGGGAACCGGGTGGCCCTGATCACCGGGCAGGGATATCTGCTGCGCTGCGGCGATGCCGGCTGTGACACGCTGGAGCGCGATACGGCTTTGGCCGGAGTGGCCACGGCATTGGCCGTCCTCCGCGGTGGCGGCCTGGTGATTGGTACCTATGGGCTGGGTGTTGTGCTCCATGATGGAGGTCGCCGAAGCGCCATCGATTCCCGCGCCGGCCTTCCAGATGATCATGTGAACGGACTTGGCGTGCTGCCCGACGGCCGCATCGCCGTGGCTACCGACCAAGGGCTGGCGGTGATCGCCGACGGCGCGGTGGATGCCGTGCTCGGCGAGGAGCAAGGCGCGCCTGATAACCTGGTCCTCAGCCTCGACATCGATGCGGAGGGGACCATCTGGGCAGGTACCGATCGCGCAGGGGTGTTCAGCTGGAAACCGCAGGTGGGCGAGGAGCCACGGTCCATCGCCCAGCCGTGGAGCGATGGCGCGGTGACGCATGTACGCGCTGTGGGCGGCATGGTATGGGCCGCAACCCGGGAGGCCGGCGTGCTGGCAATCGACCTGGCGATGCCCAAGGGTTCCTACCGGCGGCAGGGTGCCCCTGACCGCGAGGTGCTGGGCATGCTGCGCGATGCGGAAGGTGCGCTGTGGTGGTGCGACGGGACGGAGGTCCTGCACCGTGCCGACCCATCCATCCTCGTCGTTCCCGAGCACGAGGGCCTCGACTTGCGAGGCATCAGCGCCATTTGCACCGATGCCGGTCAGCGCCTCTGGTTCGCCATCGGGCACCGCCTCTATCAGCATGCGGCCAGGTTCAGCGAGGAGATGACCGTGACCGAGATTCCCGTACCGGTTGATCCGCGCACACCCATCGTGTCGCTCTGCACGGACGGTGAGGGCACCATCTGGGCAGCCACCTTCGGGTCAGGCGTTCTTGCCGTGAGGCCCGACGGCCGCATCGAGCGCTTCATGATGCGCGACGGCCTCTCGAATGACAATGTCCTTTCCGCCAGGGCTAACGAGGACGGCGTCGTCTTCGCGACCCTTGAGGGCATCACGGTGCTCGGCCCATACGGGTTCCGGCGGCTGGGTCGCGATGCCGGTTTCGTCTTCGATGCGTTGGGCGACCAAGGCGCCTTCCACCTGGCCACCGATGGCCGTGGCGTGCGGACGATCGCTGCCGATGGCTCGACGGCCGCCTCGCTGGCCGAGGGCACCTTCTATGCCTTGCTGCGCGCCCGGGACGGCACGGTCTGGGCGGCGGGCCCCGGCACGGGTTTCTGCACCATCGGCCGCGAGGGAGGGCGGTGCTTCGGTGCCGATGTGGCGCCGTTCGGTGCCGACCTGAACGCGCTTGCCGAATCGGCAGGGCAGCTGATCGCGTTCGGCAGCACCGGTGCGGTGGCCATGGATCCCGCAACGCGGTCTATGACGGATGTGACCGCCGCGTTCGGCCTGGAGGATGCGACGGCCGAGCTGAATGCGCTCGCAACGGACCCCACCGGTGCCATCTGGTACGCATGCAGCAAAGGACTCCTGCGGATCCGCCCGGCGCCGCTGCACTTCAGGAGCCGGATTCCGGTGGCCATCCTTGGTGTGCTAGCCGACGGCGAGGCTGTTGGAAATGAAGGTGCGATACGCCTGGCCTATGACCGACGAGCACTGGTGGTACGCTATACCGGAACCTACTACGCCGATCCGGCCGCCATCCGGTTCCAGTACCGGCTGCAAGGCTACGATGACCGCATCGTGGAGACCAGCGAGCGTGACGCCGGCTTCGCCGCGCTGCCCCCCGGCCGCTACGTGTTCCAGGTGCGTGCTTTCCGGGGGAGGGCGCCGCAGGAGAATTCCGGTTGGACTGAACTGGAGGTGATCGTCGACCCGCCCTGGTGGCGCCGGCCTTGGGTCATCGCGCTGATGGGCCTGATGGTGACGGGGGGCATCATTGCCCTCCTTCGCGCGCGCGACCGCCGCCTCCGCTATCGCGCACGGATGGAAGAGGAGCGGGTGCGCTTCCAGCTCGATGCCCTCCGGAGCCAGGTCGATCCGCACTTCCTCTTCAACAGCTTCAATGCCCTGGTGGAGCTCATCGAAACGGAGCCGTCCAAGGCTGTGGAGCACGTGGAGCAGCTGAGCCGTTTCTTCCGGAATATCCTGCAGGTGCGCGACCATGAGCGCATCACCGTGGCGGAAGAGCTCCGTTTGCTCGACACCTATTTCGCCCTGGAGCAGCGCCGGTTCGGTGCCGCGATACGGCTCCAGCTCATGGTGGATGACCGGGCGAAGCAGCGCGCCATCGTGCCGCTCACCCTCCAGTTGCTTGTGGAGAATGCGCTCAAGCACAATGTGGTGAGGGGCGCAGAGCCCTTCACCATCACCATCGCCTCGCTGACGGATGATACGCTGGCCGTTCGCAACCCGCTGCGCCCACGGTCGTCGCCGCCGCGGTCCACGGGCTTCGGCCTGGAGAGCATCACCAAGCGCTACAGGGCGATCACCGCGCGCCCCATCGGGGTGGAGCGGTCGGCAGAGGAATTCACGGTGCTGGTACCTTTGCTCGACCCCGTGCCATGAAGGTGCTGATCGTTGAGGATGAGGAGGCCGCCGTGAAGCGGCTGCGCAAGCTGCTCGTGGGCATCGGTCCCGGCATCGAGGTGGTGGCCGACGTGGCCGCCATCGGAGCCGCAGTCGATTGGATCCGCTCCAACCCCGCGCCGGACCTGGCGCTGTTCGACGTGCAGCTCGCCGATGGTGAGAGCTTCGAGATCTTCCGGCGGGTGGAGGTGCCCTTTCCGGTGGTATTCACCACCGCCTACGATGCCCATGCACTGCAGGCCTTCCGGGTCAACGCCATCGATTACCTGCTGAAGCCCATCAACCCCGAGGAGCTCCGTGCCGCCGTGGAGCGGGTGAAGCGGCTCGGCCTGGTGCGCGACATGGGGCCCTTGGGCACGGGCCAGCCTTCTGCCGAGGTGCCCGTGGCACCGGTGAAGCGCTTCCTGATTCGCTACGGGGAGCATTTCAAGGTGGTGGAGCCCGAGCAGATCGCCTACATCCACTCGTTGATGAAGAACACCTTCCTGCGGACGCGTGAGGGGCGAGACCTCCCGCTGGATGAGAGCCTGGACAAGCTTGAGCGCCAATTGGACCCCCAGCGCTTCATCCGCCTGAACCGGCAGCTGATCGTGAGCCTCCAAAGCATCAAGGAACTCCTGGCCTACAGCAAGAGCCGGGTGAAGGTGGTGCTGGATCCGCCCTACGGCGAGGATGCCGTGGTGAGCAGCGAGCGCAGCGCGGCGTTCAAGCGCTGGCTGGCGGGCGAGTAACCCCCTTTCCCGGGTCGTCGGCCGGAATGCCCGTCCCATCGGTGCCGATGCGACGATAGAGCGGCGCGCGTGGGACCTTCAGGGCACCATAAGCGATGCCATGCACAGTAAGAGGATAAGCCAGCCCTCGCTGCCAAGGCGGATTCACGCAGCCGACTGGGCCCGGCTGATGGCCGCCGCGCCGGATGAGCGCATCGGCCTCATCCTGCGCATGAATCAGGCGGACGGCTATGCGAACCGCCTCAACGCGGTGGAACTCCTGAGCCTGCTCATGGAGGCTTCAGGGACACTTGATGGCGCGTCCGGTTGGTCGCCCGCATTTCCCGGTCCATCGGATTCGCGTGCAGCGGGCAAGGCGGGGTAGGTACTTTTGATCAGTCCTTGATTGCATGCAACACATGAAACGCATCCTGCATCCGGTATCGCTCGCCTTCGGCGCAGCGCTCGCCCTGTCGTCCTGCAAGCACGAGCCGATCCAGGGTCCGCTGTTTCAGAACGGGAACAACGGAGGCGGAGGGGAGGAGGAGCCGGGGTGCGACCCCAATACCATCTACTTTCAGCAGCAGGTACTGCCCATCCTCACCAGCAGCTGCACCAATCCGGGGGCAGGGCTCAATTGCCATCACACGCCCAACGACGACAACGACGACATCCAGATCACCAGCTACCAGACCCTCATGGCCAGCGGCATCGTGCAGGACGGTGACCTGATGGAGGCGATCACCGATGACGACCCGGACAAGATCATGCCCCGTCCGCCCTTCCCGCCGCTCACCGCGGAGCAGATCGCGATCATCCAGCAGTGGATCCAGCAGGGCGCCCAGAACAACAGCTGCGAAACCGCGGTGTGCGATACCCTGAACGTCACCTACAGCGGAACCATCGTGCCCCTTGTGCAGGCGCGCTGCCGAACCTGCCATAGCGGCGGCAGCCCATCGGGGGGGCTCGACCTCACCCAATGGAGCACCATGAACACCATTGCGATGGACGGGCGGCTCGAGGGCTCCGTGCGGCATCTCGGCGATCCGTATGCCCCCATGCCGCCCTCGGGTCCCCAATTGAGCGCCTGCCGCATCCGTCAGATTCAGCTCTGGATCGGCCAAGGCGCCCCCAATAACTGACCGGCATCCATGCGCAAGGCCTTCCTGCTCCTCGTTCCAGCCCTTCTGCTCCTGGTGCCCGGCTGCTACTATGATAATGAGCAGGAGCTCTATCCGGGCTCCTTCTGCGACACGTCCGCCGTTACCTGGAGCGGCACCATTCAGCCCCTGATCCAATCCTCGTGCGCCATCCCGGGCTGCCACGTCACCGGGGCGCAGTCCCCCGACCTCACCACCTATGCCTTGGTGAAGGCTGCTGCGGACAATGGCCAGCTGCGCGGGGTCATCATCCAAGGCGTGCCCTTCTTCATGCCGGCCCCGCTCGGGCTGCCCAGCTGCGACCGCAGCAAGGTGGAGGCCTGGCTCAATGCCGGCGCACCGAACAATTGAACCGCATGAAAGCCCGAACCATCATCGCCGCAGTCGCTGTGGCAGCCGTCCTTGGCGGCGCATACGCGTGGAAGGAGTACAGCCGCAAGCCCGAGGGCGCGGCCGGCATGGCCGAGGCGCACACGGTGGATGCGCCGCAGCTGCTGGCGGATTTCCTTGCCGACGAGCCGGCCGCCACGGCCAAGTACGTGGGCTCCACGGCGCAGGCCATCAAGGTGAAGGGCGTCATCCGGACCATCGATGAGGGGGACGGCACGCGGATGAGCGTCATCCTCGATACCGGCGACCCCATGGCCGGCATCGTCTGCGAATTCGAGCCGGGCAGCCTGCCTGCCGGCTGGAAGGTCGGCGACAAGGTCTTCGTGAAGGGCATCTGCCAGGGCTATACCGGCGACGGCATGATACCGGGCGATGTCCTCCTGCAGCGCTGCGCCGCCGTGGAATGATCCTTGCCTCCCCGCCTCCCGCACACCAACGAACAACAGAACAGCCATGAAGAACGCACTCCTCCTCGCAGCCCTGCTGCCCTTGACCGCTGCGGCGCAAGAGCGCTACATGACCCGCACCGGCCACATCGATTTCCACTCCTCCACGCCCATGGAGGATATCCATGCCGATAACGACAAGGTGACCAGCGTATGGGACGCGACCACCGGAGCCGTGGAGTTCGTGGCGGTGATCAAGGCCTTCGCCTTCGAGAAGGCGCTGATGCAGGAGCACTTCAATGAGAACTACATGGAGAGCAATACCTATCCGAAGGCTACCTTCAAGGGCCGCATCGCAGGGGTGACGGCCGAGCAGCTCAAGCAAGCCGGTTCCTACCCGGTGACCGTGGAGGGCACCATCACCATCCATGGCGTGGAGAAGCCCATGAAGGCCACCGGCACCGTCACGGCTGACGGGAAGGGCGCCGTGCGGGCCGAAAGCGCCTTCCAGGTGAAGCCCGCGGACCATGACATCAAGATCCCCGGCGCCGTGCGCAAGAACATCGCCGAGTCGATCGATGTGAAGGTGCGCATGGATTACACGCGCATGTGATGGAGTCCCGCATGAAGCCCCTGCGCCACCTCTTCCTTGCGCCGTTGCTGGGCGCAGCCCTCATCGCCCCGCCGCTCGCGGCGCAGGACGACCTCATCGGCCTGCTCGGCGAGGAGGAGACAGGCCCTGAGTACACGAATGCCGCGTTCAAGACCACCCGTGTGATCAACGGGCACAGCCTGGAGAACACGGCGCATGGGGTGCTCGATTTCCGCATCGGCCACCGCTTCGGCCCCGCGAACGGCGGCGCCGCCCAATTCTATGGCCTCGATGGCGCAACGGTGCGCCTGGGCCTCGACTACGGCGTCACGGACCGCCTCATGGTGGGCATCGGTCGCAGCAGCTACCAGAAGACGGTGGACGGGTTCGTGAAGTACAAGCTGCTGCGGCAGTGCGATGCGGGCTGTAGCACGCCGCTTACGCTGGCCGTGGTGGGGGCGGCCTCCATGACCACCATGAGCGCTACCGATGTGCCCTGGTACTCCCCTGACCGGACCGACTATTTCTCGCACCGGCTTTCCTATGCCTGGACGCTCATCATCGGGCGCAAGTTCAGTGAAAGCGTCTCCTTCCAGCTCAACCCCGGCGTGGTGCACCGCAACCTGGTGGCCACGGTGGAGGACCCCAACGATGTCTTCCACATCAGCGGTGCCGGCCGGGTGAAGCTCACCAAGCGGCTGGCCTTCAACGCGGAATACTTCCACGTGCTGCGCGATCAGGTCCCCGATGCCTTCCGCAACTCACTCTCCATCGGCTTCGACATCGAGACCGGCGGCCACGTGTTCCAGCTGCATTTCACCAACAGCTCGGGCATGTTCGAGCGGGCCTTCATCACGGAGACCACCGGGGATTGGGCCAATGCATTCCAGCCGGCCACGAAGGGCGGCGGGTTCCAGTTCGGCTTCAACATCTCGCGCGTATTCACCGTGCACGAGCCGAAGAAGAAGCCTTGATCGGCTAGCGGCTGCCGGCCGTGGCCTGCGCACGGCGCAGGAGCAGGTACTCTTCCAGGTTCTCCAGCTCCAGCACGCCGATCAGCGCACCGTGCTCCACCACCGGGAGCAAGGGCAGGCCGGCGGCCACCATGCGCTGGGTGGACTCGTGGGCATCGTCATCCGGCGCGATTGCGGCGGCCATGTGCGGGGGCAGGTCGGCCAGGCGGACATGCTCCGACCCGGATTCCACGGCCCGGAAGAGGTCCTGCCGGCCGAGCACGCCGATGGGCAGGCCATCAAGGCCGGTCACCACCAAGGCCCCGTCGCCGCCGCTGAGCAGCTGGTCCAGCGCCTCGCGCACACTGGCGCTTGCGCCCAAGGTCCAGAAGCGGGTGCGCATCACCTGGCGGACCGCGATGCCGCGGAGCTGCTCGCGCTGGGCCACATTGCGCGCCTCGGCCCCGGCGGCCAGGAAGATGAACAAGCCGATGAGCGCCAGGAAGGGCTGCCCGCTGAGGAGGCCGTAGCCGACGCCGATTACGGCCGCTCCGCGCCCGATGGCCGCAGCGATGCGGGTGGCACGCTCGCGGGGCATCCGCATCGCCAGCAGGGAGCGCAGGATACGGCCCCCGTCCATGGGGAATGCCGGGATGAGGTTGAAGAGGAAGAGCCAGAGGTTGGCGCCCACCAGGAAGAAGAGGGCGTTGGTGTACAGCGTGGCGCCCAGCAGCAGGTCAGAGAACAGCGTCACCAGGCCCATGGCCGCCATGATGATGAAGGCGATCACGGCGATGGCGAGGTTCACCGCTGGCCCTGCCACGGTGATCCAGAATTCCTGCCGCGGCTCCTCGGGCATGCGCTCCAGGGAGGCGACGCCGCCAATGGGCAGCAGGGTGATGTCGCGCGTGCCCACACCGAACCGCCGGGCGGTGAGGGCATGCCCGAATTCATGGAGCACCACGCACACGAAGACGATGCCGACCATGCCGAGCCGCAGGCCGATGGCCGGCCAGCCGAGGTCGTCCGCCAGGCCGGAGACGACGATGTAGAGGGGAAGCGCGATGAAGGACCAATGCAGCCTCACCTGGATGCCCTTGAACGCGAAGAGCGGCAGCGCGCCGCGCGCGAGGGCACCGGCCATCAGCGGTCGGCTTGCTGCAGCACCAGCAGCGGCAGGTGCGTGTGCATGGCCAAGGCGGCCGCCGTGCTCCTGTGGAACAGGCCTTGGAAGATGCCGCGCTTGCGGTGCAGCACCACCAGCAGGTCCGCATCGCCCTGCTCGGCAAGGTCGTTGAGGGCCGACTCAACGTTCTCGCCGCTGATGTACTGGAGGCTGTGCGGGATGGCCCCGAAGAGCGCATCGTATGGCGTGCCGGACGAGGTCGATTCGGCGGGGTTGCGCTCGGTGATGACGCGCACCACGCGGATCTCGCCGTGGTTCCAACGGGCCAGTTCGATCGCCGGAGCGAGTGTTTCGCGGTCCACCGGCCCGCCATCATCGGCGAGGAGGATGCGCTTGGGCGCTCGGTAGACGGCCTTGGCCGGAACGGCGAGCACGGGGAAGGCGCCCTGCTTGATGACGCTCGCGGTGTTGCTGCCGAAGAGCACTTCCTGCAGCCCGCTGGCACCCTGAGTGCCCATCACCACCATGGCCGGCCTTTCGGCATCGGTCCGGTACCGGTCGATGACATTGGGCAGGTCGCCGTGCTCCGCCACGGCATCGAGCTCCAGGCCGGGTTCCGGCACCGCCTTCCGCACCACCTCGGCGAAGGCCTTCACGCCGGCCAGGGCCTCGCGGGCCAGCAGGTCATCCATGTTCCACATGGTGCTTGCGGCGCCATGCGGCATCATGTAGGTGTTGAGCAGCACGAAGCGGTTGCCCTCCACGCCATGCAGGCGGATGGCGTAAACGGCCGCGCTCAGGGCGTTGCTGCTGAAATCGGTTGGGATGAGGATGCGGGCCATGCGGTGGGGTTGGACTAGTGGCCGTCGCTGTGCGCACCGGCCTTCGTGCTGGAGGAATCAACCAGCGCATAGCCGATGAAGAGAAGGGCCATCATCACCAGGAAGCTGATCAGGCCCGTGGTGTTGTCCGCGCGGCCGCTTTCCAGCACCACGGAATCCGTTTCAAGGATGGCGTACCGGAAGGGGATGATGAACGCGAGGATCCACAGGGCCAGGCCGATGATCTTCTTCATGGTGCTAGGGTTTGGTGCGGCGAATGTATAGCCTCTGCGGCAGCCGCTTCGCTGTGCGCGCAGGGGTGCGGACAGCGGAGCGGCCGGGCTTCCCCTCCGCCCCGCTGCGCATTGGCCGGTCGTCTCACATCCGCTTGGCGAGCCACTGGTGGAACTCGCCCTTCAGCTCGCGGTAGAGCTTCTCGAAGGTCTGGAACCGGTCGCGCAGGCCGGCATGGTCGTGATAGTGGCGATGGTCGATGGCCACCGGGTTCTCCTTGCTCTCCTTCTCGAGGAAGTTCTCATGCTCCTTGATGTCGTGGCGGAGCACGTCGATGACCTCCTTCTCGCGGATGAACTGGTTCTGGAAGTGCTCCAGCTCCGCAAGCACCTCGGTCTTGTTGTTGCGGCGCACGATATCCTCCAGGCGGTGCTCGAAGATGCCGACCTCGTCCTTGTAGAACTTGAGGGCATTGATCCACTCCATGTGGTCGAAGTGGAGGTCGGCGAAGTTGGCGTGCTTGGCGGTCTGGGTGGCGGTCGTCATGGATATGGATGTTTGGGGTTCGGGAGGATGGCCGGTTGCGAAGATCGCATCAGGCTTTCAAGGTAAGGGTCGGCAACGGACTGAGGTTCGCGATGGTCTCGGCTACGCTGGGATTCAGGAAGGCATTGGCCCCGGTGCGTCCGTGGGTGACCAGGGCGATGAGGTCCATACGGCCCCTCAAGGCGAAATCGATGGCACCTTCTGCAGCGGTGTAGTGGTCCGTGGTATGGAGGCCCACGGTCTTCGGGAGCTTTCGCGCAAGCTGGTCCAGCTGGTCCATCGATGCCGCACTATCCTGGAACCGGTTCGGGGTGTTCACCCAGAGCAGGTGGAAGCGGGTGCGCGGTCCGGCCACCAGGGCCATGAGCTTCGACAGGTGCCGCTCAATGCCTTTCTCGCCGGGGTCGGCGACCAGCAGCACGCGCTCCATGCGCGGCCCGGCCTTCGTCCGGATCGTCAGCACGGGCACGCTGCTCACGCGGATGACGCGCTGGGCGTGGCTGCCGAGGAAGGCCTCCTTGAGGGCCCCGGCTCCATGGGTGCCCATGATCACCAGATCGGCGCCAAGCTTGCCGGTGGCATCCACCACTTCTTTCCAGGCCGCGTTGGGTACCAAGGTGTACGTAGCCTTGATGCCGCGCTTGGCCATGTTGTTGGTCGCATCTTCAAGCCGCTGACGGGCCGCGCCCACCCGTTCGCGCGCCTCGGGGTAGAGCTCATGCTGCGTCTTGGTCGGCTTGGTGGCCAGCACAGCAGTGCTGAATTGGGCGTCCTGCCAGGTGCTCGGCACATCCACGGCGTGGAGGAGATGCACTGCGGCGCCATGCTCCTTTGCAAGGCGCATGGCAAGCTCAACTGCTCCTTGTGCGGGTGCGCTGAAATCGGTGGGTACCAGGATCTTCTTCATGGGATTCAGGGTTCAACGAACCAAGGCCTTCGGCTCCGCCCCGAAGGAAGCCTGACGAAGCTCAAGGCGGGCTGACGGATATCCTGTTTCCGGGCTGATATCCGTCAGGAAGAAGCTGCACCAGACGCGCTGCCGGAAAG
>DDRC01000216.1:16849-33430 GCA_002342985.1 Flavobacteriales bacterium UBA2426 | reverse complement strand
GGCAGCTACGATCCGGTCACGATGAGCCCGGGCGTATACACGTACACCGTTTCGGCGGCTGCGCCTTGCAGTGATGCAATTGCTCAAGTCGTGGTAGCGGAGGAGCAGCCCAGCAATCCTGGCGTGGATGCCAGCATCGATCTCTGCCCCGGCGCAGCGGCAGTGAATCTGTTCACCGTGCTCGGCGGGAGTCCTGATGCAGGTGGCACTTGGACGCATCCAGATGGAACACCCTTTGACGGGATTTTCGATTCTGCATCGGATACTGGCGGTGAACAGTCCTACATCCTCGCGGGATCTGCCTGTCCTGACGCTGTCTCCATCGTGACCGTCAATATCCTCCCTGGCGCCTATGCCGGCGAGGATGCGTCGATTACGGTGTGCAGCAGCGATCCGCCTTTCGCGCTGGTCGAGCAGTTGGGCGGAACACCGGGCTCGGGCGGGGCTTGGTCCGATGCCAGTGGGTCCGTAGTGCCAGCTTGGTTCACGCCAGGGGTGTCGATAGCCGGAGCCTACAGCTATGTGGTTCCAGGAACGAGTTCCTGCCCGTCTGATGATGCAGTCCTGACCATTGCCGTTTCGCAAGCACCCTTGGCCGGGGTGAGCGGCACATTGACGTTCTGCTCCAACGGCTCGCCCCAATCACTATTCGATGGCCTTGCGGGGACTTTGGATGCCGGCGGCACATGGGCGGCACCCGATGGGTCCCCGCACGGCGCCATCCTCGATCCCGTCGCTCACGCGGCAGGGGTCTACACCTACTTGGTCGCTGGCGACGCCCCTTGCCCATCCGCCAGCTCCACGGTCCTCGTGGTCATCCACCCGGTCGCATTCGCCGGGGAGGACGGATCACTCGCGCTCTGTGCATCAGCTGCGCCCATGGCATTGCTGGATGGCCTTGGCGGCTCCCCCCAGGCCGGCGGTTATTGGATCGGTCCGGATGGCGTTCCGGCCAACGGCGTGTTCGACCCGGGTGCGTCCACGCCCGGCACATACACGTACACGGTCTTGGGTTCGTTGCCCTGCGTGAATGATTCGGCCGTGGTGCTCGTGGCTGTGGCGACGGCGGCGAACGCCGGTCTGGACAGCGCCTTCGCGCTCTGCTCCAGCGATCCGTCGGTCGACCTCTTCGCATCGCTGGGCGGCAGCCCGGACACTGGAGGAACATGGACCGGACCGGCAGGGCCCTTGACCACCGCCGTTTTCGACCCGGCCGTGGATGCTTCCGGCGATTATACCTACACGGTGACACCGGCCTCGCCTTGCCCGCAGGAGAGCGCCACGGTCTCCATCTCGGTGGTCCCTCCCGCTGTGGCGTCATTCGAGGCGCTGAGCGGAGGTGAGTGCGCTCCGGTCGAGGTCGACTTCTCCCATGGCTATACCGGCAATGGAACATGCACGTGGTTCCTGGGCGACGGCCAGGTCGTGGAGCAATGCGCGCCCTTCACGCACATCTATGCTGCGCCGGGCAGCTATGATGTCACGCTCATTGTGGATGCCGGGAACGGGTGCGGTGCCGACACGGTGACACTGGACGGCGCGGTCACCGTGTATGCCCAGCCGACCGCGGCATTCGGCATGCTCCCGGAAGCCATTACCACCCTGCAGCCCACGGCCTTCTTCAGCAATGCGAGCACAGGAGCCGCCGACTATGCCTGGCTAATCAATGGGCAGCCGGTCTCCGAGGCGGTGGACCTCCAGTACACGTTCCCCGCCGTCATCGGCGACACGTATGGGGTCTGCCTGCTCGCTTACGCCTCCGCGCAGTGCGCGGATACCGTGTGCCGCTACATCACGCTGGAGGATGGCATGGTGCTTTGGGTGCCCAACACATTCACCCCGAATGAGGATGCGCGCAATGAGGGCTTCGTGCCGGTCGTGGTCGGCATAGATGAACGCTACTATCGCTTCGAGGTGTTCGATCGCTGGGGCCTCCAGGTCTTCGGCAGTGAAACGCCCGGCATCGCATGGGATGGCCGGTTGCCCGATGGCTCGGATGCCCCATCCGATGTGTACGTCTGGCAGGTGCGCGTAAAGGACGCCTACAGCGGCGACCGCGTCGAGCGCATCGGCCATGTCACCCTGCTTCGGTGAGGCCCGGGTGCGGCGGTCTATCTTCGCTCCGCCTTGGCGCAGCGACTCGTCATCATCCCCACCTACAACGAACGGGAGAACATCCGCGACATTCTCGCGCATGCGCTCCGCCTCGATCCCGCATTCGATGCACTGGTGGTGGACGATGGATCCCCGGATGGCACCGCAGCGATCGTGCGGGAGATGATGGCCTTGCATCCCGGGCGCGTGCACCTGATCGAGCGACAGGGCAAGCTCGGCTTGGGAACGGCGTACATCGCGGGCTTCAAATGGGCGTTGGCGGAGGGCTATGCGTTCATCTTCGAGATGGATGCGGATTTCTCGCACGACCCGGATGACCTTGTCCGCCTCTACAAGGCTTGCGCAGACCACGGTGCGGACATGAGCGTGGGCTCGCGCTATGTGAAGGGCGGCCATGTGAAGGATTGGAGCTGGGACCGTGTGCTGCTCAGCTACTGCGCGTCGCTCTACGTGCGCGCCGTGCTCTGGCTCGGCGTGCGCGACACCACTGCCGGATTCGTCTGCTACACGCGGCGCGTATTGGAGGCGATCCCGCTGGATGAGGTGCGGTTCGTCGGCTATGCCTTCCAGATCGAGATGAAGTACCGCGCCCGGCGGAAAGGGTTCCGGATCGCGGAGGTGCCCATCACCTTCATCGACCGGGAGAAGGGGACGAGCAAGATGAACACCAGCATCTTCCGCGAGGCGATGATCGGCGTTCTGCAGATGCGCTTCGGCGGGTGGATCAAATGATGGCCATGGAACGCACGCTGATAAGAGATGCGGTCGTAGTGAATGAGGGCCTCTCGGTGCAGGCCGATGTGCTCCTGGAGGCCGATCGGATCGCCAGGGTCGCTCCGGAGGGCATCGGCGCGGTGCCTGGGGCACGGGAGGTGGATGCTGCCGGACGCCACCTGCTGCCGGGCGCCATCGATGACCAGGTCCATTTCCGCGAGCCCGGGCTGACCCACAAGGAGGACATCGCGCACGGCAGCATGGCCGCAGCCGCTGGCGGCATCACCAGCTACATGGAGATGCCCAACACCGTTCCGCAGACCCTCACCCAGGAGCTGCTAGAGGAGAAGTACCGCCTCGGAGCGGCCTCCAGCGTGGTGAACTACTCCTTCTACATGGGCTGCGGCGAGCGCAACATCGAGGAGGTGGTGCGCACCGACCCCCGCCGGGTCTGCGGGCTCAAAGCCTTCCTCGGGAGCAGCACCGGCGACATGGTGATCACCGAGGAGCATGCCCTCGACGAGCTCTTCCGCCGCGCGCACCTGCTGCTCGCCATCCATGCCGAGGATGACCCTCTCATCAGGCAGGAGCTCGAGAGGCGCATCGAACGCTACGGAGAGGACATCCCCATCGAGGAGCATCCGTTCATCCGCAGCGCCGAGGCCTGCTATCGTTCGAGCAGCACTGCGGTGGCGCGGGCGAAGGCCTTCGGTACGCGCCTGCATGTACTGCACATCAGCACGGCGAAGGAGGTAGGGCTCTTCGAACCGGGGCCGGTGGAGGGTAAGCGCATCACGGCTGAGGCCTGTGTCCATCACCTCTGGTTCACCGATGCCGACTACGCCGCGAAGGGCAGCCTGATCAAGTGGAACCCTGCCGTGAAGACAGCAGCCGACCGCGATGCCATCCGCAGGGCCGTGGACGAGGGCCGCATCGATGTGGTGGCCACCGATCATGCGCCTCACACGCTCGAGGAGAAGGCACAGAGGTACCGCCAGTGCCCGAGCGGCGGCCCCCTGGTGCAGCATGCACTGCCGGCGATGCTGGAGTTGGCGCGCGAAGGCGTATTCACCATCGAGCAGGTGGTCGAGAAGCTCTGTCACGCGCCCGCGAGGCTCTTCCGCATCGCCGAGCGGGGCTATGTGCGCGAGGGCTTCAAGGCCGATCTCGTGCTGGTGGACCTCGATGCGCCGTGGACCGTCACGCGCAATGGCCTCCTGAGCAAATGCGGCTGGTCGCCCTTTGAGGGCCAGAGGTTCCATGCGAAGGTCCTGCGCACCTGGGTGAATGGCCGGCAGGTCTACGCCGATGGCCGGGTGGACGGCGATGCGCGCGGAGAGCGGCTCATGTTCGACCGATGAGGCCCGTTGCCATTCTGCTGCTCCTGCTCGCGTGCGGCTGCCGCCCTGCAGACCCCGTGCCGGAAGAGGTACTGCCCCGGGAGCGGTTCGTGGGCATCATGGTCGACATGACGCTGGTGGAGGCGCGGCTGAATCAGGAGATCGCCATGATGCAGCCAGCGACCTCGGATCCGGATAGCTGCTATGCCGAGGTATTCGCGGAGCATGGCATCGACAGCGCGGCATTCCGCAGGAGCTTCGACCACTATGCCGCCCGGCCGGAGGCGATGCAGGCGGTGTATGAAGCTGTTGTGGAGCGGCTGCGGGTGATGAAGGACGAGCGCCTTCACGATGCAGCGGCGGCGAAGGATGCCGCGTTGGCCACGGACTCCTCCAAGGCCCTGAACCGGTAGCCCAGGAGCTCCGCAGCCTTAGCGTCGCTGTACGAGCGGCGCGCAAGGGCGCTGGCAACGGCGGTGCGGGTGACCAATGGAGAGGAGCCCGTGAGCAGGCTGCGCAGCCGTTCCGCCCTCCAGGCCAGATGGAGCATCCATGCCTTCGCCTCCCAGGTAGGCGCCGGGTTCCCGAATGCGCGGCTGGCGGCCTCGAACAGGCTGCGGTAGGTGGCGTTCTCGCCGGGGATCAGGTAGCGTTCGCCGCAGGAGCCGCGCTCAATGAGGGCCACCATGCATGCCGCCACGTCGCGGGCATCGACGAATGCATTGGTGCCCCGCGTGTAGAAGCGTGTTCCCTTGCGGAGCCGGGTGAGGAGCGCCATGCTGCTGCGGCCCGGGGCACCGGGCCCGATGATCACGCTCGGGTTCACGATCACTGCATCAAGCCCTTCCGCGATGCCGCGCTGCACCTCCATTTCCGCCAGATGCTTGCTGCGGGAGTAGTCCGATGTCCCCGCCACGTCGGCCCAGGGCATCGACTCATCCCGCACCGCACCGGCGCCGGCGGACCCGATGGCTGCGGTGGAGCTTACGTGGCACAGCCTGCACACACCCGCCTCCAGGGCCATGTCCACGAGATTCGCAGTTCCCCCCGCGTTCACCGCATACATCGACCGTGCGTGGCGCGGGTCGAAGCTCACGACCGCTGCGGCATGATAGACGTGCGTGATGCCCTGTAGCGCATCGCGCAGTGCGTCGACATCCTGAAGGTCGCCTTGGGCCCATTCGATGCGGCCGGCCAACCCCTCGTGGCCATAGTGGCGGAAGACCCGCTGCACGATTCCCCGATCGCTGTCGGCGCGGTGCAGCGCACGCACCGGCCTCCCGGCACGGAGGAGCTCGAGGAGCACATGCGTGCCCACGATGCCGGTGGCGCCGGTTACGAGATCCATGCGGGGGAGCGAAAGGTAGCCCCTCCGCCCGCCTCCGGCTACCTTCGCTGCCGCCCGCCGGGCGGGTGAACCGTCATGAGGAACTATATCGAGGAACTGCGCTGGCGAGGCCTGCTGCATGACAGCATGCCCGGCGCCGAGGAGCAATTGTCCAAGGGCCCCCAGCGCGGCTACATCGGCTTCGACCCCACGGCGGACAGCCTCCATGTGGGCAACATGGTACAGATCATGATGCTGGTGCACTTCCAGCGCTGCGGCAACACGCCCATCGCGCTGGTCGGCGGCGCCACTGGCATGGTGGGCGATCCCAGCGGCAAGAGCGCCGAGCGCAACCTGCTCGACGAGGATGCGCTGCGCCATAACCAGGCTTGCGTGCAGGCGCAGCTCGAGCGCTTCATCGATTTCAGCGGCCCGAACGCGGCCGAGCTCGTGAACAACTACGACTGGTTCAAGGACATGGGCTTCCTGCGCTTCATCCGTGAGGTGGGCAAGCACATCACCGTGAACTACATGATGTCGAAGGACAGCGTGAAGAGCCGCTTGGAGACGGGCATCAGCTTCACCGAGTTCAGCTATCAGCTGGTGCAGGGTTACGACTTCTACTGGCTCTGGAAGCACAAGGGCGTGCGCTTCCAGATGGGGGGCAGCGACCAGTGGGGCAACATCACCACCGGTACGGAGCTCATCCGGCGCATGGGGGGAGAGGAGGCCGTCAGCAACCCTGCCTTCGCCATCACCACGCCGCTGCTCACCAAGGCCGATGGCAGCAAATTCGGCAAGAGCGAGGGCGGCAACATCTGGCTCGATGCGAAGCGCACCTCGCCTTACAGGTTCTACCAGTTCTGGCTCAATACTGCCGACGCGGAGTCGGAGAAGTGCCTGCGGATCTTCACCACCTGGGAGCAGGAGCGGGTGGAGGCCCTGATTGCCGAGCATGCCAAGGCGCCGCACCAGCGGGCCTTGCAGAGGGCGCTGGCGGAGGAGATCACGAGCCGGGTCCATGGCCGGGAAGAGCTGAAGGCTGCGCAGCAGGCGAGCGAGATCCTCTTCGGCAATGCCACGGCCGATGCGTTGGACCGCCTCACGGACCGGCAATGGCTCGAGGTGTTCGAGGGGGTGCCGCAGGCCGAGGTTCCGCGCGAGCGCCTCATGGGCGCCGCAATCACCGATCTGCTCACGGAGCTGACGGGCTTCCTTCCCAGCAAGGGCGAAGCGAAGCGTGCCTTGAAGGAAGGCAGCATCAGCGTGAATCGCCAGAAGGTGGAGGAGGCGTGGACTGCGGATGCCAATCGGCGTTTCCTCCTGCTGCAACGGGGCAAGAAGAACTACTTCCTGGTGAAGGTGGCGGGCTAGACCTCAAGGAGCAGGTTGCACCCCCGCGCATCGCTGTTGTCGAAGCGGCCCAGCACCTCGAAGGCCCCGTCCTGGTGCCTGCGCCCCAGGTCTTGCGTGCTGATGAAGGGGCAACTGGCCACGTTGGCGAGGTCGATGATGTCGAGGCCTCCCGTTCGGCCGTCCGGCACCGTAGCGAACGGGTCGTTCACCTCGCGTATGCGTACCCGCATCCACGGCGGGCACCGGTATACGCCCTCCCCGCCGCTCCAGGCCTGCGAGAGCAGTTCCGTCATGCCGTACTCGCTGTGGATGGCCGGCACCCCGAAGGCCTCACGCAGTATCCGGTGCAGCTCCTCCCGCACCAATTCGGGCCGGCGCCCTTTCATGCCGCCCGTCTCCATGATCACGGTATGGCGCAGCGGCATCGGATGGTGCTCGGCCAGGTCGAGGAGGGCGAAGGTGACGCCGAGCAGCAGGGTGGGCCGGCCTTCTGCCTCCGAGCGGCGGAGCGCCTCCGCCAGCTCGTCGTACCGGTAGAGGTAGGTGCCGCTGAGCGCATCGCCCGTGGCCGCGATGAGGCGCTCAGCCATATGGACCAAAGAGCTGCCCGAGCGCTCGAGGTAGGAGGGCAGCAGCGCCAGTATGCGCCAACCCTGAGGCGGGCCATAGGCAGCAGTGAAGGAAGCCATGAAGGACCGCTCGTAGAGGTCCGGCCAGGGCACGGGGTGCCGGCTGGTGACGGAGGCGGTGGTGCCGCTGCTGGTGAACGTGATCGTGGGCTTGAGCCCCTCAAGCAGCACGGTATGCCGGCGGAACGCCGTGATGGGGAGGAACGGGATGCCAGCCACCTCGCGCACCTCGGCCGGGTCCTGCCCCAGTCCTTCAAGGAATCCCCGGTACACAGGGTTCGAGGAGGCATGCAGACGGAATAATCCAAGGGCGGCGGCGTTGAACTCCTCAGCGGTGCGGACGGCCAGGACCTGCTCCCGGAAGAGGGTGGGGCTGGGCTGTGGCACCGCTGGCGGCATACCTTTGGAACAATGCGACCGATGCGCACCTCGCGGGTAAAAGTAGCCGGGCTCCTGGCCATCGCCATGGCGGCGGTGCTCGGCTGCCGCAAGCCGGAGGAGTTCCCGGTGGAGCCGGTCATCACCTTCCGATCGTTCACCCAATACCAGGATTCGGCCTCCTTCGTCATCGGTTTCACCGATGGTGACGGGGATGTGGGCCTGGACGCCGGTGACAATCAGCCGCCGTTCGACACCGGGTCGACCTACTACCACAACCTCTTCCTGGATTATGATGAGCTCCGGAACGGCGTGTGGACGCGCGTGGACTTCGCGCTCCCGCTGTACTACCGCATCCCGCGCATCACACCCACCGGCCAGAATAAGGCGCTGGAGGGGGAGATTGCCGTGGCGTTGAAGCCTTGGCCCATCGTGCCGGGCAATCCGTTCGATACCGTCCGCATCTCCGCGCGCTTGGTTGACCGCGCACTGCACACCAGCAATACGGTGGTCAGCGATCCGGTGAAGGTGGCGCCCTGAGGGGCGCGGTCACATCTCGCCGGCGAGCGCCTCGGAGACGTTGATCAGGTGGTCGCCCACCTTCTCGCAGCTGCTGAACAGATCGTGGTAGACGAGGCCGCTGCGAACGTTGTAGTCGCCCTCCTCGATGCTCTTCCAATGCTTGTGCCTCAGTTGGTCGCGCAAGGCATTGATGCGCTGCTCGGCCTCCACGGCCTCATCCAGCCGCACGAGGTCCTGGTCCGCATCCAGGTTGCGGTGCATCACCTCGAAGGCCTGGTCCAGCAGGTCGAGCATGCCGGAGAGGTCCTGCCGCTGCTCCGGTGTGAACCAGACGCGGTCATCGAGCTTGCGCTCCATGGCCTTGCTCATCTGGAAGAAGATGTCGCCCACGCGCTCCAGGTCGCCCACGATGCTGAGCATGCCGCGGATGCGCTGGGTGACCTCCTCGTTGCGCGCCTCGGTACTGGTCTTGGTAAGGTACTTGCCCACCTCCACCTCGATGCGGTCGGTGAGCTGCTCGTATCGGGCCATGCGCTGCATGAGCCGGTCGCGCTGCACGCTCTCGCGCGCGGTGAGCAGTTCGCGCGTCATGCCCAGCATCTCATGGGTGACACGGCCGAATCGGGCGATCTCACGACGTGCCTCGATGAGGGAGACCTCGGGGGAGAGGGGGATGTCAGCATCGAGGTATTCCAGCCGGTATTCCTCATCCAGCTGGGTGCGGGCGGGCACCATCCATGTAACGATGCGCTCAAGCAGGGGCACGAATCCGACCAGCAGCAGGGTGTTGGTCACATTGAAGCTGATGTGGAGCGCGGTGAGCGCCCACATGATCGAGGCATGGTCGTAATAGGGCGAGGCGCCGAAGGTGGCTGCCACGTAGCGGTCGATGAGGTCGAGGTATGGCCTGAACAGGAGCAGCGCCCAGGCCACGCCGATGAGGTTGAACAGCAGGTGGGCGCGTGCCGTGCGCTTGGCCCATGCACTGGCCACAAGGGCGGCGATGTTCGCCGTTACCGTGGTGCCGATGTTCTCGCCCAGCACCAGCGCTGCGGCCATGTCATAGCCGATGGTCCCGTTCTCGCAGAGCACCAGGGTGAGTGCGATGGAGGCGCTCGAGGACTGGATGACCGCCGCCAGCGCGGCGCCGATGAGCACGAACAGCACCACGGAGAGCATGCCCCGGTCGCTGAGCCCATGGAGGAAGCGCAGCGCCTCGGGCGAGGGGGCGGGGACCGACTGCTTGAGGAACTCGATGCCGAGGAAGAGCAGGGCTGCGCCTAGCAGGAATTCGGCGCCTGCTCGGGCCCGAGGCGCCCTCATGAACAGCAGCGGGAAGGCGATGCCGATGATGGGGATGGCCAGCTTGGTGATGCTCACATCGGCGAACACCGCCCAGCTGAACAGCACGGCCTTCAAGGTGGTGCCGATGTTGGCGCCCATGATCACGCTGATCGCCTGACGCACCGAAAGCAATCCGGCGTTCACGAAGCCGACCACCATCACGGTGGCCGCGCTGCTGCTCTGGATCACCCCGGTGCTCACCAAGCCCGTGAGGACGCCCCGCAAGCGGTTGGCCGTCATGCTGGCCAGCACGTTGCGCATGCGGCGCCCCGCTACTTTCTGGAGGCCTTCGCTCATCACCTTCATCCCATAGATGAAGAGGCCCAGCGACCCAGCCAGGGTAAGGAACTCGATCAGCCCGAAGCGCATGGGGAATGGCGGCGCAAGCTACCCGGCCTGTGTTTCGGAAAGGTTAAATCACCGGTCCTGCCTGTCGGGCATCCCCGCTCGGGGGTAAACTTGCCCTACGTGCCGGCACGCACCGTCATGGGCCAACTCACCCCACGCCAGATCGCATTGCTCGCCTCCATGGCGGTGGCGGCCATCGGTGGCCTGCTGGCTGGCATGGGCGCCGACATCGCCGGTTCATCCCTGGCGCCCTGGTGGCCGTTCCTGTGCGCGCTGGCCATCCTCGGGGTGGCATACGCAACGTTCTCATTCGGCATCGAGCGTTTCGTGCATGGGCGGATCAAGACGCTCTATCGCACCGTTCACGATCTGCGGCGCGGGAGGCCTGCGCCGGAGCGGACCGCTGCGGGCGATGAGCTCAGCAGGGTGAATGCGGAGGTGGCGGAATGGGCCAGCGAGCGGCGCACGGAGATCCGCGAGCTGCAGGAACGCGAGAAGTTCCGCCGCGAATTCATAGGCAACCTGGCCCATGAGCTGAAGACGCCCATCTTCAACATCCAAGGCTACATCCTTACGCTGCTGGAAGGCGGGCTGGAGGACGAGAAGGTGAACCGCGACTTCCTGGAGCGCGCCTCCAACGGAGTCGACCGCCTGATGAAGATCGTGGAGGACCTGGACATGATCTCGAAGCTCGAGAGCGGCGTTATGGACCTCCGGCTTGCGGTGGTGGACCTCCATGAGGTGGTGCGCGACGCCATCGAATCCCTTGAACTGCAGAGCGCATCCAAAGGGGTGAAGCTGGTCAACGGCGTGGAGCGCGGCACACCTGTGCGGGTGGATCGCGATCGGCTGATGCAGGTGCTGGTGAACCTGTTCACGAATGCCATCAACTACGGCCTTGAGGGGGGGGGCTGCCACGTTTCAAGCTACCTGCTCGGCGACCAGGTGGCCGTGGAGGTGGCGGACGATGGCATCGGCATCAGCCCCGAGCACCTTCCGCGGCTGTTCGAGCGCTTCTACAGAGTGGGCAAGAGCCGCGCCCGGAACGAGGGCGGCTCGGGACTGGGCCTGGCCATCGTCAAGCACATCATCGATGCCCATGGGCAGAGCATCACGGTGAAAAGCGTGGAGGGCAAGGGCACCACATTCACCTTCACGCTGCAGCGTCCCGATTGATCAGCGCCCGGTCACGGCCTCGTCGTAGAGCATCACTTCATTCTCGTTGTTGATGCTGATACGGGGGATGTCGTCGAACACCGTCACCTTGCCCGTTACGCAGACCTTCTTCTGAAGGAAATGGGTCTCAGGGTCGTAGCTGAAATTGGGCCCGTTGTACTCCCAGATGGTGGCATAGAAGTCCTGATGCGGGTGCATCCGGTCGAAGTTGAGGTAGATGGCCTTGGCCTTCGCGGTCTTGCGGGTGCTCACCACGGTGCCGCATACCGTGGCCGTCTTGCCGATGTGGTATTTCGCCTGCACCGTGTTGAACATGCCCTTGGGGAGCGGTGCCCGCAACGGCTCGGCCTCGCCGAAGAAGGGATCGCCCTCGGCATACCAGTCCTGCGGCTCGCGCATGGCCTCGATGCGCGCTTCCGTGGCATCGTCCAGCGCATGGAAGAAGTCCAGGCCGGTGAGGCGCTCCACGCTGTCCACGGGGACGGCGTAGCTGATGGGCGGGTATTCCTGTGCGGCATTCCGCATCACGAAGGCAATGGCCTTGGGCTGCTCGCCATCCAGGTCGGCGATCACCTTCCAGAAGAGCTCCGGGATGCTCACCTCATTCTTCCTGTCCGCTTTCTGCAGGGTGGGCAGGTCCTCCCGGAGCACAGGGCCTGTGACCACGAATACCCGGCGCTTGCTGAAGTTCACGTAGCGGCGCCCCCAATCCTCCAGCTCCGCCCACGTGCCGCGGTTCAGCTCAGGCTTCTGCGGGCTGATGTTGCTGTAGTAGTAGGTGGCCAGCAGGGCATCGCCGTTCCACCGCATATCGGCGCTCGGCACCAGGTGCCCGCGGTCGTAACCGCTGTTCCAGTAATCGGCCGTGACCGCGGTGCCCGTGCTCACCTTGGGATCGGGAAGGAATGAGTCGATGCGGGCCAGGCTGCCGGTGATGAGGTCCGGCGAAGCGATGTGCGCGACCCATTTGGCCTGCTCGTGCCGTTCGCTGTACACGAGCAGGTGGCCCGGGTGCGTGATGAGGGTCTCGCCGGCCTCGAGCTTCGGCAGGCCTTTGGCGAGCAGGTCGCGCCGGATGATGGCCAGCTTGGTCGAGTCGAGCCTGGCGGTGAGGGCCTGCTGCTGCTCGCGAAGCCGTGCGCCATGTTCCATCAGCCGGTTGAGCCGCTGGTCCAGGTCGTCCTGCGCTGCCGTTGCCAGTGCGTAGGAAAGGGAGCAAAGAAGAAGGGCGTACCGTTTCGGCATGGCCGCAAAGTAACGGGAGTGCCTCAGCAGAGGGCGGCCGCCAGCTCTTCCAAGGCGCTTTCCAGAAGCGGTGCGTGCGCGCTCACCGGCTCAGCTCGGGGTGGCAGCGCTTCGCGGAGCGCGCGGCGCACGTCGAGCGCTTCCTGCACCTGCACCACGAAACGCCCGGTGCGGCGATGCAGCTCACCCAGGTATTCCTGCTCCAGCTGACCGGGAGTGGGCACAACGAGAGCCGAGCGTCCCAAGGCCGCGAGGTCCATCAGGGTGGTGTAGCCGCTCCGCGAGATGATAAGGCGGGCCCCGCGCAGGGCCGCACCGAGCGCAGCCCCATCGAGATGGGCACGGATGGCCAGCGTCCCCACCTGTTCCTGGCGGTCCAAGCCAGGCAGCCCGAGCACGAGGAGGTGGCGGCCGGGAAGTGAGGACAGTTGGCTGATGAGCCGGTGCTCGAGGAGCGTGCGCTGGGGCTCCGGGCCGCTGATCACCGCTACCGTATCATAAGGGCCCTCCGCAGGCCCTTCCCGCTGCAGCCGGCTCACTGTTCCGATGTATCGCGCATTGCCAGGCCACGGGCGTCCATGGGAGAGTTCGCCGGCCAGCCCCGGCGCTTCCGGTTCATCCATCACCCAGCAGCGGTTGAAGCGGCTGATGTGCAGGCGATTCACCCGGCGCAAGGCGCGTTGCGCGAAGGGCGTGTACGGGAAGACCTGGTGCGTGATGAGCACACTGTGGAGGTCGGGGCTGCGGATGCCGAACCGCTGGTCGCTGATCACCGCGTTCAGCCGCAGTTCCGGCCGGAGCCGTTCGAAGAGCGCCCGCTCGGCGTGCACGCTCCGCACCATGGCCGGGAACTGGCGGGCCATGCTCCATAGCTGGCTGGGGCCGCGGCCGTAGCGAATCTCGACACCGGGCAGCACCACATGCTCCAGGTCAGGGAATTCCCGGCGGAGCAGCTCCAGCGGGCCCTTGTCGGCCCCGATCACCGGTTGCGCGCCGAGTTCGACCAGCCTGCGGATGATCGGCACGCACCGCGATGCGTGGCCCAGGCCCCAGTCGAGCGGTGCAACCAGGATGCGGGCTCCGTTGAACATGTCGGCGAAGGTGCGTGCGGCGACGTGATGCGATCGTTAAGCTGCGGCAAGTTCGACAACCCGCCGGCTATCGCCCGGGGGCTACCTTCGCGCCCCTCTCCGGTAGGCCCGCGTGCAGCCGGGTAAAGCATGGGTAAGAACAAACTGGCTCGCTTCGCCGAGAACCTCACCTTCGAGCATGTGGTGCAGCCCGCGTTCGAGGAGCTCGTGCAGGGCAGCTTCCCGCTGAAAGGCCGCTGGAACGCTGATTTCTTCCAGCGCGAGGCGCCCTTGGTGCTCGAACTGGGCTGCGGGCGCGGCGAATACACCCTGGGCCTGGCTCGGCTGAATCCGGAGCGGTGCTACATCGGGGTGGACATCAAAGGCGCACGCATCTGGCGCGGTGCCCGGAATGCGCGGGAGGAAGGCCTGAGCAACGTGGGTTTCCTGCGCACCCATGTTGACCATGTCACGCGGTGCTTCGGTCCGCAGGAGGTGGATGAGGTCTGGCTCACCTTCAGCGACCCGCAGCTGGGCAAGCCCCGCAAGCGCCTCACCAGCCCGATCTTCCTTGCGCGCTACAAGGAGATCCTGAAGCCCGGGGGACTGGTGCACCTGAAGACCGACAGCCCGGTGCTGTACGAATACACGCTGGAGATGATCGAAGAGCAGGGTTTGCGCATCCATGAGCATAGCGCCGACATCTATGCCGACCTCATGCATCGCGCATCGCCTGAGGAACAGGCTGTCCTGGGCATCCGGACCTACTACGAGAGCATGTGGCTGGAGGAGGGCCGTACGATCCATTACGTCCGGTTCTCGCTGGACTGAGGCATGGATGCCATCACGCTCAAGCCCATGCGCCTCACGCGGTCGGTGTATCCCTGGCTGCTGATGAAGGCTTGGCTTCGCAAGGCGTGGTGGTTGCATGCCGTGTTCGTCGGTGTCGGGGCCTGCGCGTTCCTTTCCGCGGCAGGGGCGCTCCGCTTCCACGGGCTTGTGCTCTTTTCCCTGCCGGTCATTCGAATGGTGGTCCTTGCCGCATGGGCCAGTCGAAAGGACAATCAACAAGTCAACGAGGAGCGGCGATTCACGGTCGATGCGGATCGGTTCGTGGGCACGACCTCATCCGGTGCGCGGAGCGAGGTTCCGTGGTCATATGTGGTGCGCGTATCCGAGCTCGACAGGCTTTGCCTGCGGTGCACCTCAGCCGGACGGATGCCGATTCCGGCCAAGCCCGACCTCTCCGGCACCGATGCTGTGGAACGCTTCAGGCGATGGATCGCTGCACGACCAGCGGCATGATCATGGGCGCGAACGGCAAAGCACCTAGGAAGCAGCTGCGAGCGGGGGCGGTGCAACAGCGTGACTTCTTCGCTGATGTGATGGATGTGGTGCGCCAGATCCCGTGCGGGCGGGTGACGAGCTATGGCGCGATCGCCAAGTACCTTGGTGCGGCACGGTCGGCCCGTATCGTCGGGTATTGCATGAATAACAGCCACACCGTGAAGCCGCCCGTACCGGCGCATCGCGTGGTGAACAGCGCGGGCATCCTCACCGGCAAGCACCACTTCGGCCCGGATGACCGCATGCAGAAGCTGCTGGAGGGGGAAGGCGTGCGTGTGAAGGACGACCAAGTGGTGGACTTCGCAGCCCGGTTCTGGGATCCGGTGACCGAGCTTCGGCTCTGAGCGGCGGAAGAGGAGCCGGGCCGTGCTCCCAGAAGTGGTGGATCCGCAAGGAGCGGAGGCGCTTTCCGGGGCGGGCCGTGCAATCCGTTCCGTCGCGCATTAGCTTGCTGGCTCAATCGGATCAGCCATGGAAGCGCAGATCACCTTTTCCAGCGACCACGCCCAGGTGGAGGTCCACCCGCAACAGCATCTGGTTCGGCTCACCTGGCGGTGCAGCGCGACCGGAGAGGCCTATCGCGCGCCCTCGCTTGCTGTGCTCAAGGCCGTGAGGGATTTCGGGCTGAAGCACTTCCTGAGCGACTCCCGTGGCCTGGGCTCCATCCTCTTCGCGGACCGGGCTTGGAGCGAGCGGGAGGTGATTCCGAGGCTCCTCGAGGCCGGCCTGGTCCGCATCGCAATCGTGAGCGGCACCGATGGCCTCCAGGTAATCGCAGTGGACAACATGGTCAGCACCATTCCGGCCTCTGCGGCCAGCGTAGCCTACTTCGATGACCCCTCCATGGCACAGCTCTGGCTGTTGGAGAATGATGGCGTGGAGGTGTCGATTCCGGCGCCAGGCGGCTCCGGGAAGGCGGGGCAGCACTAGCGGGCCGCTCCGCCCATAGCCCTTGCGGACGTGTCGGGACAGGGTCCGGGGTTGCCTAATTTCGCCCACCCTTTGTCATGCCGGTAACGCCAGACGCGGTCCGCTCCGCCCTATCGCGCATCATTGAGCCCGACCTGAAGAAGGACATCGTGGCCCTTGGGCTGGTGCGCGATATCCGCATCGAAGGCCGTGCCGTCCATGTGAGCGTTGAGGTGAGCAATCCCGCCATGCACAGCCGCAAGCGCATGGAGGAGGCGGTGATCTTCAACCTCAAGCAGGCGCTGGGCCAGGAGGTCGATGTGCGGGTGCAGGTGTCTCCCCTCAGTGGCGAGCGCGCCAGCGTGCGCAAGGTGCTGCCCCACGTGAAGCACATCGTAGCCATAGCCAGCGGCAAGGGCGGCGTGGGCAAGAGCACCATCACCGCCAACCTCGCTGCCGGCCTCGCCGCGCGCGGATTGCGCGTGGGCCTCATCGACGCCGATATCTACGGTCCCAGCATGCCGTTGATGTTCGACGTGGTGCACGAGAAGCCCGGAACGCGCGAGCGGGACGGCAAGCATTGGATCGTCCCCGTGGAGAGCTACGGGGTGAAGCTCCTCAGCATCGGCTTCTTCGCTCAGACCGATCAGGCCATCGTGTGGCGCGGTCCCATGGCCACCAAGGCGCTGGAACAGATGATCAAGGATGTGGACTGGGGCGAACTCGACCTCATGCTCATCGACCTGCCGCCGGGCACCGGC
>DDRC01000216.1:0-16719 GCA_002342985.1 Flavobacteriales bacterium UBA2426 | reverse complement strand
TGCCGCCGGGCACCGGCGACATCCACCTCTCGCTCGTGCAGGCGGTGCCCCTCTCGGGCGCCATCATCGTGAGCACGCCGCAGCCGGTGGCCCTCATCGATGCGCGCAAGGGTGTTGGCATGTTCAGGCTTCCCAGCGTGAACGTGCCGGTGCTGGGCATCGTGGAGAACATGGCCTGGTTCACACCGGCCGAGCTGCCGGGCAATCGCTACTACATCTTCGGCAGGGGGGGGGCGAAGGCGCTGGCCGAGGAGCTGGGCGTTCCCTTCCTGGGCGAGGTGCCGCTGATTCAGAGCGTGCGAGAGGCGGGTGACGTGGGCCGGCCGGCTGTACTGCAGGGCGGTACGCCTGCTGCCGAGCCGTTCGGCCATCTTTGCGCCGCAGTCGCCGACAAGGTGCTGCATGCCATGCCCGCCTGAGCCATGGACCGCATGGAACGTGAATCGTTGGAGGCCCGCATTCGGGAAGCCCTCGGTGAGCTGCGGCCCTTCCTCGAGGCCGATGGCGGCGACATCACCCTGGAGGAGGTGACGGCCGAAGGCGTGGCCCGGGTGCGCCTTCATGGAGCCTGCACCAGCTGCGCCATGGTGCCCATGACCATGAAGGCCGGTGTGGAGGAGGCCATCAAGCGCGCGGCGCCCGCCATCCTGAGCGTGGAGGCCGTCAACCTGCCCGTTCGGGAGCCGGGGGCGGGCCTTACCGCCTGAGGGCGCGAACATCCGGGCGCCAGCCGTGTTGCTTGCTGCGGTGACGGTGGTCACCCCCACGCCCAACGACGCAGCCCTACCTTCGCGCCGGAATTCCATGCCTACAGCAACGCAGCAGGCCAAGGCCGTCGAGGAACGGCGGAACGTGGTCATCCTCTTCGCCGGCGACAGCGGCGACGGCATCCAGCTCACCGGCGCGCAGTTCACGGACAGCAGTGCGCTCTTCGGCAATGATGTCAGCACCTTCCCCAATTTCCCGGCCGAGATCCGGGCGCCGCAGGGCACCCTCGCCGGCGTGAGCGGCTTCCAGCTCCACTTCGGCAGCGTGGAGGTCTTCACTCCCGGCGACCAGTGCGACGTTCTGGTGGTGATGAACGCCGCGGCGCTCAAGGCGAACCTCAACAAGCTGAAGCCTGGCGGCATCATCATCGCCAATAGCGATGGCTTCGACAAGAAGAACCTGCGCCTCGCGGGCTACATCGACGAGGCCGACCCGCTCACCGACGGCACCTTGGCGCAGTACGTGCTCCACAGCGTGGATGTCACCAAGATGACGCGTGCCGCCCTCGAGGGCCTCACCCTCGGCATGAAGGAGAAGGACCGCTGCAAGAACATGTTCGTGCTCGGCTTCATCAACTGGATGTTCAACCGGGGGATGGAGAGCAGCGAGCGCTTCCTGCAGCAGAAGTTCGCCAGGAAGCCGGACCTGCTCGAGGCCAACCTGCGCGCGCTCAAGGCCGGTTACCATTTCGGGGATACCAGCGAGACCTTCACCACGCGCTTCGAGGTGAAGCCCGCGCCGATGCCCAAGGGCACATACCGCAGCATCACCGGTAACCAGGGCGTGGCGCTGGGCCTGGTGGCGGGCGCGCAGAAGGCGAAGCTGGGCCTCTTCTATGGCAGCTACCCCATCACGCCGGCCAGCGACATCCTGCACGAGCTCTCGCGCCACAAGAACTTCGGGGTGGTCACCTTCCAGGCAGAGGATGAGATCGCCGCCATCGCTTCGGCCATCGGTGCCAGCTATGGCGGGGCGCTGGGCGTGACGGCCAGCAGTGGCCCCGGGGTCGCGCTGAAGACGGAGGCCATGGGACTCGCGTTCATGCTCGAGCTGCCCCTGGTGATCGTGAACGTGCAGCGCGGCGGCCCCAGCACGGGCCTGCCCACCAAGACCGAGCAGGCCGACCTCTGGCAGGCGGTGCATGGCCGCAACGGCGAGGCGCCCATCCCCGTGATCGCGGCCAGCACGCCCATCGACTGCTTCGATATGGCCTTCGAGGCGGTGCAGATCGCACTGGAGCACATGACGCCCGTGATCCTGCTCACCGACGGCTACATCGCCAACGGCGCGGAGCCCTGGCGCTTCCCGCAGTCGGGCGATCTGCCGGAGATCGCCCCGCCCTTCATCAAGGCACCGAACGATGGCGAGCGGTTCCTGCCTTACTTGCGCGACGAGCGCGGCGTGCGCCCATGGGCGCTTCCCGGACAGCCGGCGCTCCAGCACCGCATCGGCGGCATCGAGAAGCAGGACAAGACCGGCAACATCAGCTACGAGCCGAGGAACCATGAATTGATGGTGCGCCTGCGCGCCGAGAAGGTCGCGCGGATAGCCGACCGCTTCAAGCCCATCCGGTTGGACAGCGGCCCCCCCGAAGGTGATGTCCTCATCGTGGGCTGGGGCAGCACGTACGGCGCGATTCGGACAGCCGCGCTCGAGTTGCAGGCCGAGGGCCGCAGCGTGGCGCACGTGCACCTGCGCCACCTCTTCCCCTTCAACAAAGGTCTGGGGCCGCTGCTGAAGAAGTACAAGCAGGTGCTGGTTCCCGAGATGAACAGCGGCCAGCTGCGACAGCTGCTCCGCGCGGAATTCCTCGTGGATGCACAAGGCCTTAACAAGATCCAAGGTTTGCCTTTCACCAGCGCGGAGATCAAAGAGGCCGTGCTAAACCTGCTGAGGAAATGAGCGCCGTGAATGGATCCGCGCCCGCGGAGAAGGTGGATTTCGCGAGCGACCAGGAGGTGCGCTGGTGTCCCGGCTGCGGCGACTACAGCATCCTGAAGCAGGTGCAGACGCTGCTGGAGCAGAGCGGCAGGAAGAAGGAAGAGGTGGTCTTCATCAGCGGCATCGGCTGCAGCTCGCGCTTCCCATACTACCTGGATACCTATGGCCTGCACGGCATCCACGGACGCGCGCCGGCCATCGTGAGCGGCCTGCGCACCGTGCGCCCCGATCTCAGCGTATGGATGATCACGGGCGACGGCGACGCGCTCAGCATCGGCGGCAACCATATCATCCATCTGCTGCGCCGCAACGTGGATGTGAACGTGCTGCTCTTCAACAATGAGATCTACGGCCTCACCAAGGGCCAGTACTCGCCCACCTCGCCCGAAGGAGCCGTGACGCGCAGCACGCCGATGGGCAGCACCGATCATCCATTCAACCCGCTCGCGCTGGTGAAGGGATCCGATGGCACCTTCATCGCCCGCAGCATGGACCGCGACCCGAAGCACATGCGCGAGGTGCTCGCCCGCGCTGATGCGCATCGCGGCACCTCGCTCGTGGAGATCTACCAGAACTGCAACGTATTCAACGACGGCGCCTTCGAGGTCTTCACGGAGAAGGCCAGCAAGCCGACGCATACGCTCTTCGTGGAGCACGGCAAGCCGCTCACCTTCGCAGGCGGCACCAAGGGCATCTGCATCAAGGACATGAGGCCGCGCGTGATCGACATCGGCCCGGACTTCTCGCCCAACGACTGCTGGATCCACGATGAGCGAGACAACTTCAAGGCTTCCATCCTCGTGCGCCTCTTCGAGGACCCGCGCCATGAGGGCGCCTTCCCGCGCCCCTTCGGCGTGTTCTATGTGGCCGACCGCCCCACGCACGAGGAGAAGCTGCAGGCTCAGGTGAGGCGCGCGAAGGAGGTGAAGGGCACAGGCGACCTGGACGCGCTGCTCAAGGGCGAGCACACCTGGACCATTGCGTAGCGCTCAGCGCTTCAGTTCCGCGGGTATCGCGCACACCGGGGGCAGCGTCATCTTGTGCGCGTTGGCCGCCTGCCGCCGATCGAAGATGGCGAGCACCTCGCGCTGCCGGGGCGTGAGCCCGAGCGCCTCCGCCTCAAGGCCGCGCTCGCGCAGGTCCATGGCCCATTCCAGCTCCGGATAGCTCGCGCCGATCTGGTCCTCGTCGCTGCGGTCGTCGCCCCAGAGGCCATCGGTGGGCTTGGCCTGCAGGATGCTCTCGATGATGCCCAGCTCGCGCGCCACGGCGTACACCTCGGTCTTGGTGAGGTCGGCGATGGGCGACAGGTCCACCCCGCCATCACCGTACTTGGTGAAGAAGCCGATGCCGAAGTCCTCCACCTTGTTGCCGGTTCCCGCAACCAGGAAGCGGAGCAGGCCGGCGAAGTAGTATAGCGTGGTCATCCTCAGCCGCGCCCTGGTGTTGGCGAGCGACAGCTGCAGCTGGTGGTCGCCGTCGGGCTTGGGGAAGGCGGCCACCAGCTGGTCGAAGACGGGGGTGAGCTTCACCACCTCCACCTGCACGTTGGGGTGCCGCTGGCGCAGCCACGCGATGTGGTCCTGCGCGCGCTGCACCTGGCTGAAGGCCTGGTGGATGGGCATCTCCACGCAGAGCGTGGGCAGGCCGGTGCGGGCGCAGAGCGCACTGGTCACGGCGCTGTCGATGCCGCCGCTGATACCGATGACGAAGCCACGCTGGCCGTTGCGCCCGCAATAGGAGCGGAGCCAGTCGGTGATGTGGTCGATGATGCGTGCTGTCTGCATAGCGTAGCAATGGAAAAGCCCTGCCAAGTTCGGCAGGGCTTCCCGAATCCGTATCGGCGGGCTCAGAAGAAGACGCCCACGGTGAGCTCGAGGTAGTGCGCGCGTGCCTTCACGCCATCCACATCGAGTATGTTGGTGAACCCGTTGTTATAGGTTATGCCCGTCACCAGGCTGGTGTTGCCGCTGAAGTTGTACTCCAGGCCGGCGCCCACGATGAGCGAGGCCTTGTAGAGCGCGATGTCGTCTTGGAGGTTCTCGTCCGTCACCTCCTCGAACTTCTCGACCAGGGTGGGGGCATTCGCGTAGTACTGCGGCACCACGTAATCGGCCCGTGCGCGGATATTGAAGGCATTGCCGGCACCCACCACCGCGTAGTACCGCATGTAGCCGATCTCGTTGGTCATGAGCTTGATGGTGAGCGGCAGCTCGATGTACTGCAGCTTCACGTCCGTCTCAAGCTCCTTCAGCTTCTTCGGCCCGCCCGGGGCATCGAAGTACTCGAAGTCCTGCTGCCACTTCGCCACCATGTTGTTCAGGTTGAGGCCCGTGGCGAACCGGTAATTGCCGGTGGTGCCGATGGGCAGCTCGAGGAGCAGGCCGAAGGTGTAGCCCAAGCCTGCACCGCCGGCCTTGATGTTCTTGCTATCGGGGTTCACCCAGCCCATGTTGGGGCTCAGCTTCAGGCCGAAGCGGACGCCCACGTCGTCCTGCGCCTGGGTGGAGAGAACGCCCATCAGGGCAATGGCGAGGGCGGCAATGGCCTTCCCTCCGATGCGGGACGTTGCGGTCTTCATAGGTTTGGGCTCGATGTTCGAGTGCGAAAGTAAAGAGCGGTTCCTGCGCCCAGCGAATACCGTGCTGATCATTGCCGCCCTCGCCCTGCCGGCCTGCGGCGGCCCCGACGGACCGCCTGTCCCGGAGGCGGAGCCCGTGGAGATCCGCATCGAGCGGCTCGACCAGGACCTCTTCCATGCCCCGCCGGACAGCATGGCGGCCACCAGCCTGAAGGCCTACGCACAGTACGGCGAGTTCTACCGCATCTACATCGAGGACATCCTGCAGGGCGCTCCGATCGGCGATCCCCGGCTGCCGATGGTGCTGCACCGCTTCGTGCTCGACCCCGATTGGCGCGATGCGCAGCAGGCGGTGGATAGCGTGCTCGGCGACCTGGAGCCGCAGCGCGTGCAGCTATCGCTGGCATTCACCCGTCTCAAAGGCCTCTTCCCGGACAGCCTCACCCCGCGCGTGGTGGCGTTCAACTCGGGGTACAATTACGGCATCTTCCCCACGGACAGCGTGCTGGGCGTGGGCGTGGAATGGTTCATCGGCAAGGGGCACCGCGTCATCGGCTACCTGGCGCCGGAAGCCTTCCCGCACTACGTGAAGAGCCGCATGGAACCGGAAATGCTCGTGCCCAGCGCAGTGAAGGGCTGGCTGCTCGTGCACTACACGCGCGATGTCAGCGGGGGCGACCTGCTGAGCAACCTGGTGGAGACCGGGAAGGTGATGGCCCTGCTCGATGCGCTGCTCCCCGAGACCCCGGCGCACCGCAAGCTCGCCTTCAGCCCCGAGCAGCTGGCCTGGTGCGAGGCCAACGAGTACGCGATCTGGAAGGAGCTGGTGGGCAAGGACCAGCTCTACAGCCGCAAGGGCGAGGACATCGGCCGTTGGATGAACGACGGGCCCTTCACCAACGGCATGCCGCGCGAGAGCCCGGGCCACCTGGGGGAATGGATAGGGCTGCGCATGGTGCAGGCCTACCTCAAGGAGCACCCCGGCACCACTTACCCGCAGCTCTTCGCCATTGACGATCCGCGGGCTGTCCTCAAGGCCTACAAACCGCGATAGGCCGAACTGGCGCACAATCACCAGCCAATCGTGGCCCGGCTGCGCCGCAAGCACAACCCAACGCATCCCTCCCCATGAAGACCTCTGACATCACCCTGCGCGTCACCCTCGATGACAATCGCGTCCCCGAGCGGATCGATTGGACGGCCGAGGACGGCGGAACGCAGAGCGCGAGCAAGGCCGTGCTCCTCTCCATCTGGGACGAGCAGGAGCGCAACACGCTGCGCATCGATCTGTGGACGAAGGAGATGACCGTGGAGGAGATGAAAGCCTTCTTCCATCAGAACATCCTCACGATGGCCGACACCTTCGAGCGGGCGACGGGCGAGGGCAGGATGGCTGCCCAGATGCGCGACTTCGCGGCGTATTTCGCCGAGCACATGCTGCCGGGGCTGAAGGGCTGAGCCTGCGCAGGGGCTCGGGGCCGGCTGCCTTCAAGCGGCAGGCGGAGCGCCGGCGCATGATCATTGAGCGCCCTGCGGCCACCGGCCTTCCCATCGCGCATTCACCTCTTCGATGAAGGCCAGGATCCCTTCGCGACCTTCTCCGGTCGCGGTGCTGGTGGTGTGCATGGGCGGCAGGGTCTCCCAGGTCTCCAGCAGCTTGCGCCGGAAGCGCGCGATGCTGGCCTGCACCTTGGGGGGCGAGAGCTTATCGGCCTTGGTGAAGACGATGCAGAAGGGGATGCCCCGCTCGCCGAGCCACTGCACCATGCCGAGGTCATTGTCCTGCGGCTCGAGCCGCGAGTCGATGAGCAGGAACACGCATTGCAGGTTCTCGCGCTTCAGCAGGTAGGTATGGATCATGCGCTCCCATACCGCGCGGTCGGCCTTGCTGGCCTTGGCGAAGCCGTAACCGGGAAGGTCGGCGAGCATCCATGGCCGGTCGCTGGTAAGGGTGCCCTCAACCCGGAAGTGCTCCACGTTCCGCGTGCGGCCCGGGGTGTTGCTCACGCGCGCCAGCTTCCGGATGGCGCAGAGCATGTTGATCAGAGAGCTCTTGCCCACGTTGCTGCGGCCTATGAAGGCATATTCGGGCAGCATTGGCGGCGCCCAATGCTTCGCCTCGCGTCCGCTGGTGAGGTGCTCGGCCCTTAGGGATTTCATGCCGCTGGGGTTCGTTGGAGGCGCCTCATGCCGCTGTGCGCGGCAGACCTTCCGGCCCTGAAGCTCGGCAGGGCATCATGCCAGGGTCCTGGCCAGCCAGCCCTCCAGGATCCTGTTGAATTCCTCGGGGTGCTCCATCATGGGCGCATGGCCGCAGCCGTCGATCCAATGGAGCTCGCTCCTGGGGAAAAGGCTGTGGAACTCATCGGCCACCTCCGGCGGCGTGATGGTGTCCTGCCGTCCCCAGATGAGGAGCACGGGCATGGCCATCTTCGGGATCTCCTTGGCCATGTTGTGGCGGATGGCGCTCTTGGCCAGTGAGAGGATGCGGATGAGCTTGGCCTTGTCGTTCACCGTCACGTAGCACTCCTCCACGAGCTCATCGGTCACGTGCCTGGGGTCATGGAAGGTGAGGGCGATCTTCTTGCGCAGGTACTCCTTGTCCTCGCGCCGGGGGAAGCTGCCTCCGAATGCGTTCTCGTAGAGCCCGCTGCTGCCGGTGAGGGTAAGGGTCCGCACGCGTTCGGCGTGCTTGGTACAATAGATGAGCGCCACATGGCCTCCAAGTGAATTGCCCAGCAGGTTCACGCGCTCCAGCCCCTTGTGCCGCAGGAAGCGGTCGAGGAAATCCGCCAGTGCCGGCACGTTGGTGTTCAGCATCGGCAGCGTGTAGAGCGGCAGCATGGGCACCAGCACCCGGTAACGCGCGGTGAAGTGGTCGAAGAGCGGCTGGAAGTTGCTCAGGGCGCCGAACAGGCCGTGGAGCAGCACGATCGGCGGCCCTTCACCGGCTTCGAGGTAGTGGAACTCGCCTTCCTGCTTGAGTGCGTGCGGCATGGTGTGCGACCAAATGTAGGGGAGCGCGGAAAAGCTGGTCCAAGCCGGCGCCGAGGAAGGGCGATGGGAGGGGGGGCGGCACCGTGGCGGCAGCGGGCCATGGCGCCAACGGTGCGGGGCCGATCACGGCGGAGGGGCCGGGATGCTTGGCAGAGGCTCCTCTGAGCTGTTGCTCTGGATAGCCCTCATAACCAGTGAGATGATAGGTGGGTGAGCGGTAAAGGTTGAAGGCGGAAGTAGGAGATCTGTTGTTAACAATGCCCACGATCTCCCACTGCTGATTCTCAGACTTTTCTAGTGCTGATGCGCTTGTGTGACAACTTTTGCACACCTTCGGCGTTGAAGAATTATCAACAAGGAGACGAAAATGGGGTAGTTTGTGGGAGTAAGTGGGCAAACGCCCTCTACTTTCGCTGCGATTCCCTCGTGCATGCGCAATGCTGGACCTGCTCGGAGAATACCCCAGCACCCTGGACGCCAAGAGCCGGGCCCTACTGCCCGCCGCGCTGAAGAAGCAGCTCGGTGGAGAGGTGGCCAAGGGCTTCGTGGTGAACAGGGATGTGTTCAGCCAGTGCCTCGTGCTCTATCCGATGGAGGAGTGGAGAAGGACCAGCGCCGATGTGCGCAGCCTGAACCGCTTCGACCCGGACAACGTGGAGTTCCTCCGGCGGTTCCTCAATGGGGCCACGCCGGTGGAGCTCGACGCCAACGGGCGACTGCTGATCCCCAAGCCGCTGATGGACTATGCCAAGCTGGGCAAGGACATCGTGTTCTCGGGCATCGGCGACCGCATCGAGATCTGGGACGAGGAGCTGCACCGGCGTGCGCTCGACGGGAAAGAGGACTTCAAGTCGCTGGCAGCGCGAGTGATGGGGGGCAAGCCCAAGGCCAATGACGCATGAGTACCACGACCCCGTTCTTTTACAAGCCTGTATCGAAGGGTTGAACATCCGCCCCGCCGGCACCTACGTGGATGCCACTTTCGGCGGCGGCGGCCACAGCAGGGCCATCCTGGAGCGGCTCGGGCCGCATGGGCGCCTGATCGCCTTCGACCGCGACCGGGATGCGTGGGCCAATGCGCCGGCGGATCCGCGGTTCACGCTCGTGAAGGCCGACTTCCGCTGGCTCCGCAACCACTTGCGCTTCCTGGGTGCGCTGCCCATCGATGGGCTGCTCGCCGACCTTGGCGTGAGCAGCCATCAGTTCGATCGCGGCGAGCGAGGCTTCAGCATCCGGTTCGAAGGCCCCTTGGACATGCGCATGGACCGCCGCGCGCGCACCACAGCGGCTGATATCGTGAACGGATGGGATGAGGCGCGCCTGGCGGGGCTGCTCAGGACCTATGGCGAGGTGGAAGGCGCCGGACGCGTGGCGAGGGCCATCGTCAGCGCACGCTCGGAGCAGCGCATCGCCACCACCCAGCAACTGGTGGCGGCCATCGCCCCGGTGACGCCGCGCAGGGACGTGAGCGGCTTCCGCGCACAGGTCTTCCAGGCGCTGCGCATCGCCGTGAACGATGAGCTGGGCGCGCTCGAATCGCTGCTGCGGCAGTGCGAGCAGGTCATCGCGCCGGGCGGCCGGCTGGCCATCATCAGCTACCACAGCCTGGAGGACCGCCTGGTGAAGAGCTGGATGCGGGCCGGCGATGCCTCGGGCGAGGAACGCAAGGACCTCTACGGCAATCGGCTGCGGCCATTCAACCCCACGAGCAGCAAGGCCATCAAGCCGACCGAAGAAGAAATCGACCGAAACCCGCGGGCCCGGAGCGCCCGCTTACGCATAGCCGAACGCACATGAACCGCATGCGAGCGCCGCAGCAGGAGGAGCAGCCGAAGCCCAAGCGGGCCGGGAAGCCGGCACGGCTGCCGGGCGCCTTCGTCAGCCTGCTCAGCGGATCCTTCCTCACCCGCGAGAACGTGCTGCGCAACATGCCCTTCATGCTCTTCTGCGCGGGGCTCATGCTCGTCTACATCGCCTATGGCTACCATACTGAGCGCGTCGTGCGCGAGCTGGAACGGACCGGGGCTGCGCTGAAGGAGCAGCGCGCCGAGTACATCACCGTGCGCGCCGAGCTGGAGAAGCAGGAGCAGCAGAGCCAGGTGGCCGGGCGCATCGGTGCGCTGGGCCTGCGCGAGAGCCGCGTGCCGCCGGTGAAGATCAAGGTCGAGGAGGGACAACTGGAGGAGATCCGGAAGCCATGAGCGACAATAGGCAATTGGTGATGCGGGCGGGTGCGGTGTACCTGGGCGTGGTGCTCTTCGCCCTCGCCATCGCCGTGCAGCTCTTCCGTATCCAGCTGGTGGAGGGCGAGCGCTGGCGGGCCAAGGCCGAGCATGTGAGCACTGCCTGGCGCACGGTGCAGCCCGAGCGAGGCCACATCTTCAGCGAGGACGGCCGGCTGCTTGCCACGAGTGTGCCGGAGTACGATGTGCGCATGGACATGGTGCCCGAAGCGCTCACCGATGAGCATTTCGCCACCGCCATCGACTCGCTGGCCTGGCACCTGGCCGACCTGTTCAAGGACCGCACGGCGGCCGAGTACAAGCGCGACCTGGTCGATGCCCGCAAGCGGCGCGAACGGTACCACCTGGTGAAGCGCCGGGCGAGCCACACGCAGGTGCAGGCGCTCCGTCGCTTCCCGCTCTACCGTGAGGGGCGCTACAAGAGCGGACTGGTCACGGAGAAGCGCCTGGTCCGAGCGCGGCCGTTCGGCCGGCTGGCAGCCCGCTCCGTGGGCTATGTGCTGCGCGACAGCAGCGCGGTGGGCCTCGAGGCGGGCTTCGATCCCTGGCTTAAGGGCCGCACCGGCCGCCGCCTCGAGCGCCGCCTCGCCGGCGGAACCTGGATGCCGATCGATGGCGAGGGCGTGGATCCCGAGCCGGGCACGGACATCCACACCACCATCGATATCAACCTGCAGGACGTGGCCGATGCGGAGCTGGAGCGCCAGCTGCACCACCATGGCGCGCAGTACGGTTGCGTGGTGGTGATGGAGGTGGCCACCGGCCGCATCAAGGCCATCAGCAACCTCACGCGCACCGAGGACAGCACCTACGTGGAGGCGCTGAACTACGCGGTGGCGCAGGCCACGGAGCCCGGCTCCACCTTCAAGCTGCCGGCCCTCATGGTGGGCCTGGACGAGGGCCTCATCAACGTCACCGACACGGTGGACACGAGGTGGGGCGTGGTGGAATACCACCGCCAGCAGATGAAGGACTCCCACCCCGGCAAGCACCGCAAGGTGACGGTGCGCCGCGCCTTCGAGCTCTCGCTCAACACCGGTGTGAGCCTGGCCGTGCACAAGGCCTACGGCAAGGAACCCAAGCGGTTCATCGAAGGGCTCAGGCGCATGCGCCTCCATGAGCCCACCGGCGTGATGATCCCCGGTGAGGCGGTCCCCACCCTGCGTGGCCCCGGCGAGAAGGGCTGGAGCGGCATCAGCCTTCCATGGATGAGCATCGGCTACGAGGTGGCGCTGACGCCCCTGCAGATGCTCACCTTCTACAACGCGGTGGCCAACAATGGCCGCATGATGCAGCCGCAGCTCGTCACCCGCGTATCGCGCAACGGACGCACGGTGGAGGAGTTCGAGCCCCGCGTCCTCAACGAGCGCATCTGCTCGGATCGCACGCTCGCCACGGTTCGCGAGCTGCTGCAGGGCGTGGTGGACAGCGGCACCGCTACAAACCTGCGCAGCGCGCACTTCGCCATCGCCGGCAAGACGGGCACGGCACAGGTGGCCCGCAATGGCAGCTACAAGCAGCACGGCCTCAGCTACCAGGCCTCCTTCGCCGGCTACTTCCCCGCCGACGCGCCCAAGTACAGCTGCATCGTGGTGGTGAATGGCCCAACCATGAGCGGTTACTACGGGAACATCGTGGCGGGTCCCATCTTCCAGGCCATCGCCGACAAGATCTACAGCAACCGGCTGGAGCTGCAGCAGGAGCGGCCGCTGGCGGACCTCAGCGGTCCGCGCACACCGGTGAGCATGAGCGGGCGCGCTGCCGACCTCAGCGCGGCGATGGCGGGCCTGGGCGTACCCTTCCGCCTCGAGGGCGAATCCGAGTGGGTGACCACCGAGGCCGGTGATTCCGCGGTGACGGCCCGGCCGCGCGCGATCGCCACCGATGGCAGCGGGCTCGTGCCGAACGTGCTGGGCATGGGCCTGCGCGATGCGCTCTACATCCTGGAGAACCGCGGGCTGCGCGTCCGGGTGATGGGAAGCGGCATGGTGAAGCGGCAATCGCTCCCGCCGGGCACGCGCGCCGCCGATGGCGCCACCATACTCATCGAGCTGGCATGAAGCTGCTGAAGGACATCCTCTACGGCGTCCCCATCGAGCAGGTGGAGGGCAGCACCAACACGGCCATCGAGCAGGTCGCCTTCGACAGCCGTGCCGTGAAGCCCTTGACCGCATTCGTGGCCGTGCCGGGCACCCGGGCCGATGGCCATGATTTCATCGAGAAGGCGGTTGCCGCCGGCGCCAGCGCCATCCTCTGCGAGCGCATGCCCGAGCGGTTCGCCGATGGAGTGGCCTATGTGCGCGTGAAGGACGCGGCCGAGGCCCTGGGGCTCGTGGCCGCCAACTTCCACGACCACCCCAGCAAGCGCCTGAGCCTCATCGGCATCACGGGCACCAACGGCAAGACCAGCGTGGCCACGCTGCTCTTCCGTCTTTTCCGCGCGCTGGGCACCAAGTGCGGCCTCATCAGCACGGTGGAGACGAGGATCGGGCAGAAAGCCATTCCCAGCACGCATACCACGCCCGATGCCGTCCAGCTGAACGAGCTGCTGGCGGCCATGGTTGAAGCCGGCGTCACGCACTGCTTCATGGAGGTGAGCAGCCACAGCGTGGTGCAGCATCGGGTCACCGGGCTCCGCTTCGCGGGCGGGGTCTTCACCAACATCACGCACGACCATCTCGACTATCACGGCACGTTCGCCGAGTACATCAAAGCCAAGAAGCGCTTCTTCGACGGCCTGCCCTCCACCGCCTTCGCGCTGGTGAACGCCGATGATCCCAACAGCGCGGTGATGGTGCAGAACACGCGCGCCGCCAAGCGCTCCTACGCCGTGCGGAGCCTCGCGGACCACCATGCGCGCATCATCGAGAACCAGCTCACCGGACTGCACCTCAACGTGGACGGTCACGACCTGTATGCGCGGCTCGTGGGGGAGTTCAACGCGAGCAACCTGCTGGCCGTATACAGCACGGCGCTGCTACTGGGGCAGAAGCCGCTCGACGTGCTCACCGCCTTGAGCGACCTTGAGCCGCCGCGCGGCCGCTTCCAGGTGGTGCGCGGGCCCTCCGGTGCGCTGGGCATCGTCGATTACGCCCACACCCCCGATGCGCTCCGCAACGTGCTGGAGACCATCAACGCCGTATGCGGCGGTGATGAGCGCGTGATCACCGTGGTGGGCTGCGGCGGCGACCGCGACCGCGCCAAGCGGCCGGAGATGGCGCGCATCGCCGCCGCGCTCAGCGCCGTCGTCGTGCTCACCAGCGACAATCCCCGCAGCGAGGAGCCCATGTCCATCATCGAAGGGATGCGGGCGGGCGTGCCCGCCGGCGACCAGGGGCGGGTGTTCGTGAACGCCGACCGGCGCGAGGCGATCCGGCAGGCCGTGGGCATGGCGCGCCCAGGCGACGTGGTGCTCCTGGCGGGGAAGGGCCATGAGACCTACCAGGAGATCATGGGGGTGAAGCACCCTTTCGACGATGCCGCCGTGCTGAAGGAAACCCTCGAACTGCTGCACAAGTAGATGCTCTACCACCTCTTCGACAGCATCGGCTACAGCCTGCCCGGCTCGGGCGCGTTCGGCTACATCTCGTTCCGCGCTGCCCTGGCCGTGTTCGCATCGCTGCTCATCTCGCTCTGGTTCGGCAAGGGCATCATCCGGCTGCTGCGCCGGATGCAGGTGGGCGAGACCGTGCGCGACCTCGGCCTCGAGGGCCAGCTGAGCAAGCAGGGCACGCCCACGATGGGCGGCCTCATCATCCTCTCCGCCACGATCATCCCCACGCTGCTCTTCGCCAAGCTCACCAACATCTACATCATCCTGCTGCTGGTGAGCACCGTCTGGATGGGCCTCATCGGCTTCCTCGACGACTACATCAAGGTCTTCAAGAAGGACAAACGCGGCCTGGCAGGCAGGTTCAAGGTGGTGGGTCAGGTGGGCCTCGGCCTCATCGTCGGCGCCACGGTGTACTTCCATCCGGACATCCGCACGCGCGTGGAGATCCCCGAGGTGCTCGCCGACCAGCTCGATCCCGCGTCGCTGCACACCATCACGGAGGAGGACGGCACCGTGCACTGGATGCTGGACCGCAAGTCGCCGAACACCACCATCCCCTTCGTGAAGGGCAATGAGTTCAACTATTCGTCGCTGCTGAAGCCCTTCGGCCCCGAGGCGCGCGGCTACACCTGGCTCATCTACATCGCGGTGGTCATCTTCATCATCACCGCGGTCAGCAACGGCGCCAACATCACCGACGGGCTCGATGGCCTGGCCACGGGTACCAGCGCCATCATGGTGCTCACGTTGGGGGTCCTTGCCTACGTGAGCGGCAACATCATCTTCTCAGAGTACCTGGATATCATGTACATCCCCGGCTCTGGCGAGCTGGCGGTGTTCATCGGCGCGCTGCTCGGCGCATGCATCGGGTTCCTCTGGTACAACGCCTATCCGGCGCAGGTCTTCATGGGCGATACCGGCAGCCTGGCGCTGGGCGGAGCGCTGGGCGCGATTGCGGTTGCCGCTCATCATGAAATCGTCCTGGCGATTGTCGGCGGGCTGTTCGTGGCAGAGGCGCTCTCGGTGATCATCCAGGTCGCGGTCTACAAGCGAACCGGCAAGCGGGTGTTCAAGATGGCCCCGATCCACCACCACTTCGAACAGCTCGGCTGGAAGGAATCGACTGTCGTGATCCGCTTCTGGATCGTCGCGATCGTGCTTGCCATGATCGGCCTGTCCACCCTGAAGCTGCGCTGACATGGACCTGCAGGGAAAGCTGACACTGGTCCTGGGCCTTGGCGAGAGCGGGCTGGCGATGGCCAGGTGGCTGGCGCGCCAGGGCGCGTGCATACGTGTGGCCGATAGTCGGCGTGCGCCACCCCAGGCCGACGCGCTACGTTCCGCCATCCCGGAGGCGGTTCTGTTCGCCGGTCCTTTTGCGCCGGAAGCTTTTGTCGGGGTCGAACTGGTCGCCATTTCTCCCGGCGTGCCGCTGCAGGCGCCGCTGGTTCAGCAAGCGCTTGCGCAGGGCATCCCGGTTGTTTCCGAGATCGAACTTTTTGTCTGGGGCCTGCGGCAGAACGCACGGCCGGCCCAGGTGATTGCGATTACCGGCAGCAATGGCAAGACCACCACCACCGCCCTCACCGGTGCCCTGTGTCGCGCTGCCGGCCGCAGTACCGGGGTCGCCGGGAACATCAGTCCGGCAGCGCTGGACGCCTTGATGAGCGCGATTGACGGCAATGACCTGCCGGCAATCTGGGTTCTGGAACTGTCGAGCTTCCAGCTTGAAGCGACGCACACGCTGCAGGCCGATGCGGCGACCGTCCTCAACATCAGCGAAGATCATCTTGACCGCTATGCCGGCATGGATGACTACGCAGCCAGCAAGGCGCGTGTCTTCCAGGGGCAGGGCGTGCAGGTTCTCAATCGCGACGATGCGCGCAGTCTGGCCGCCGCTCGCCCCGGCCGGGCGGTCGTGACCTTTGGCCTCAACCCGCCACCGCGCCCGTCTGATTATGGGCTTGAGGGCGGTTGCATCGTGCGCGGCGCTGACCCGTTGATTCCGCTGGCCGAGCTGAAGCTGGTCGGACGTCATAACGCCAGCAATGCGATGGCGGCACTGGCCCTCTGTCAGGCGGTGGGTATCGATTCACACTCGGTGCTGCCGGCCCTCGCCGCCTTCCACGGACTCGCGCACCGCGTCGAGTGGGTTGCCGAAATCAATGGTGTCAGTTACTTCGATGACTCGAAGGGCACCAACGTCGGCGCCACTCTGGCAGCCGTTCAGGGCCTGGGTCGCCGGCTGGCAATCGTTCTTGGTGGCGACGGCAAGGGGCAGGACTTCGCGCCTCTGCGTAGTGCAATAGAGCAACATGCACGCGCTGTGGCGCTGATCGGACGCGATGCGGCGGCGATTGCCGCCGTTCTCGAGGGCTGCTGTGTGCCCACACGCCTGTGCGTTGACATGGCGGAAGCGGTCCGCTGGTGCGCCGCGCAGGCGCAGACCGGTGAAGCCGTCCTGCTTTCTCCGGCCTGCGCGAGCATGGACATGTATCGTGACTACGCGCATCGTGCCGAGGCATTCGTCGCGGCCGTTCGCAGTATCGAAAGAGAGGCCGCCTGATGTTGCGAACTCTCGACGGGCCTCGCCGCCTGCCTTCGGAAATCGATCTGGCGCTCCTCTGGAGCACGCT
>DDRC01000252.1 GCA_002342985.1 Flavobacteriales bacterium UBA2426 | reverse complement strand
GAAGAGCCGCGAGCAGTTCGAGATGCGCACGCACAAGCGCCTGATCGACATCGTCGACCCGACGCCGCAGACCGTGGACGCGCTGGGCAAGCTCGATCTGTCCCCGGGCGTGCACGTCGACATCAAGCTCCACGCCAAGGACAAACGCTGATGCGCACCGGAGTCATCGCCAGGAAGATCGGCATGACGCGGATGTTCGCCGACGGCGGACGCCACGTGCCGGTCACCGTGCTCGCGCTCGAGAACCTCCAGGTCACGGGCGTGCGCACGAAGGAAAAGGACGGCTACACGGCGGTCCAGCTCGGCATCGGCAAGGCCAAGGCCAAGAACGTGGCGAAGCCCACGCGCGAGCAGTTCGCGAAGGCCAAGGTCGAGCTCAAGGCCGAGGTCATGGAATTCCGCGTCGACGACAAGTCGATGGTCGACGTGGGCGCCGAGATCGGCGCCAACCACTTCGTCGTCGGGCAATACGTCGACGTGCGCGGCTGCACGGTCGGCCGCGGCTTCGCCGGCGCCATGAAGCGGCACAATTTCGGCGGCCTGCGCGCCACGCACGGCGTTTCGGTGTCGCACCGCTCGCACGGCGCCACCGGCGGCCGCCAGGATCCGGGCCGCGTGTTCAAGAACAAGCGCATGGCCGGCCACATGGGCCAGCGCTGGCGCACGCAGCAGAACCTGGTGGTCATGGCGACCGACCCGGCCAAGGGCCTGATCATGGTCAAGGGCTCGGTGCCGGGCGCGGAAGGCAGCTACGTCACCATCGCCGACGCCGCCAAGGTGCCGGCGCACAAGGATTCGCCGAAGCCCGCCGGTCTCCGCGCGAAGGCGGAAGCGCCCAAGGCCCCCGCGGCGGATGCCGCACAGCAAGGGGCGGAGGCCAAGCAGTAATGGGCATCAAGGCCAAGATCGTCGATCTCGACAACAAGCAAGCGGGCGAGATCGATCTCGACGAAGCGGTGTTCGGCCTGCCGTCGCGGCCGGACATCCTCGCGCGCGTCGTCAACTGGCAGCTCGCCAAGCGCCGCGCCGGCACCGCCAACACCAAGGGCATCAGCGACATCCAGGGCACCACGAAGAAGCCGTGGGCGCAGAAGGGCACCGGCAATGCGCGCCAGGGCTCGCTGCGCTCGCCGCAGTTCCGCGGCGGCGGCGTCATCTTCGGACCGAAGCCGCGCGACTTTTCGTTCAAGCTGACGAAGAAGGTGCGCAGCCTCGGCCTGAAAACCGCGCTCTCGGTGAAGCAGGCCCAGGGCAAGCTCATCGTGGTCAAGGACTGCGCGCTCGCCGCGGCCAAGACCGCCGAGCTCAAGAAGAAGCTCGCCGGACTCGGCGTGAAGAACGCGCTGATCGTCGGCGGCGCCGCGATCGACGGGGCCTTCGCCAAGGCCGCGCGCAACATTCCGAACCTCATCGTGCTGCCGGCGCAGGGCGCCAACGTCTACGACATCGTGCGCCGCGACACGCTGGTGATGACCGAGGAGGCCGTGAAGACGCTCGCGGCGCGGCTCGGCAAGACCAAGCACAAGGGCCTGACGCACGAGGCCGCGCGGAACCAGGAGGCGCGGGCATGAACGCCAAGAAGACGAAAGAGCCGAAGGGCGAGAAGGCCGCCAAGCCGGCGCCCATCACCAAAGAGCAGATGTACCGCATCGTGCGCGCCCCGGTGATCACCGAAAAGGCGACGCGCGGCTCGGAGCACAATCAGGTCACGTTCAAGGTGGCGCTCGATGCCTCGAAGCCGGAGATCAAGGCCGCGATCGAAGGCCTGTTCGGCGTCAAGGTGAAGGCCGTCAACACGCTGCGCACGGAAGGCAAGAAGAAGCTGTTCCGCGGCATGAAGGGCCAGCGCTCGGACACCAAGAAGGCGATCGTGACGCTCGAGGCCGGCCAGACCATCGACGTGACGACGGGAGTCTGACGACATGGCATTGAGGCAGCTCAAACCCGTCACGGCCGGCACGCGCGGCGTGATCCTCGTCGACCGCAAGGAGCTTCACAAGGGCGACCCGGTGAAGTTCCTGACCGAGGGCATCCACTCGACCGGCGGACGCAACAATCACGGCCACATCACCTCGCGCCATCGCGGCGGCGGGCACAAGCAGCGCTACCGCATCATCGACTTCAAGCGCCGCAAGCCCGGCGCGGCCACGGTCGAGCGGCTCGAATACGATCCCAACCGCTCGGCGTTCATCGCGCTCTTGAAGTACCAGGACGGGACGCTCGCCTACATCCTGGCGCCGCAGCGCATCCAGGCCGGCGACGTCGTCGAGGCGGGCGAGAAGGCCGACATCAAGCCGGGCAACGCGCTACCGCTCTCGAACATCCCGGTGGGCACGATCGTCCACAACATCGAGATGAAGATGGGCTCGGGCGGGCAGATCGCGCGCTCGGCCGGCACCTACGCGCAGATCATCGGCCGCGACCAGGGCATGGCGCAGCTCCGGCTTTCGTCCGGCGAGATGCGCGTCGTGCGCGCGGATTGCTGGGCGACGATCGGCGCCGTCTCGAACGCCGATCACCAGAACCGGCAGATCGGCAAGGCCGGGCGCAACCGCTGGCGCGGCATCCGCGGACAGACGCGCGGCGAGGCCATGAACCCCGTCGATCATCCGCATGGCGGCCGCACGCGCGGCAACCGGCACCCGACCACGCCGTGGGGCAAGCCGACGAAGGGCTACAAGACGCGGCACAACAAGCGGACGGACAAGTTCATCATCCGCCGGCGCAAAGCGAAGTAAGAGGTAAGAGCGATGGCTCGCTCGGTTTGGAAAGGCCCGTTCGTCGACGGCTATCTGCTGAAGAAGGCCGAACGCGCGCGCGGATCGGGGCGCAACGAAGTGATCAAGATGTGGTCGCGCCGTTCGACGATCCTGCCGCAGTTCGTCGGCCTGACGTTCGGCGTCCACAACGGCCACAAGTTCATCCCGGTCCTCGTCACCGAGAACATGGTGGGGCACAAGTTCGGCGAATTCGCGCCGACGCGCGCCTTCCACGGCCACTCGGGCGACAAGAAAGCCGTGAAGGCGAAGGAATAGCCATGGGCAAGCCGAAAGCACCGCGGCGGCTGGCGGAAAACGAGGCGATGGCCAAGGGCAATCGCCTGCGTATCAGCTGGCAGAAGCTCAACCTCGTGGCGCAGCTGATCCGCGGCAAGAAGGCGGATCAGGCCGTGCACATGCTCCAGTTCTCCAACAAGCGCATCGCGCGCGACGTGAAGAAGGTGCTCGAGTCGGCCATCGCCAACGCCGAGAACAACCACGGCCTCGACGTGGACGATCTCGTCGTCGCCGAGGCCTTCGTCGGCAAGAACATGGTGCTCAAGCGCGGCCGCCCGCGCGCCCGCGGCCGGTTCGGCAAGATCCTGAAGCCGTTCAGCCAGGTCACGATCAAGGTGCGGCAGGTCAGGGCGGAGGACGCCTGATGGGACAGAAGATCAATCCGATCGGTCTGCGGCTCCAGGTCAACCGCACCTGGGACAGCCGCTGGTTCGCCGACGGCAAGGAGTACGGCAAGCTCCTGCACGAGGACCTGGCGATCCGCGACTTCGTCAAGAAGAACGCGGTCCAGGCCGGCGTCAGCCGCGTGGTGATCGAGCGTCCGCACCGCAAGTGCCGCGTCACGGTCCACTCGGCGCGTCCGGGCATCGTGATCGGCAAGAAGGGCGCCGACATCGACAAGCTGCGCGGCGAGCTCTCGCGCTTCACGTCGTCGGAAGTGCACCTGAACATGCTCGAGGTCAGGAAGCCTGACTTCGACGCGACGCTGGTCGCCGAGAACATCGCCCAGCAGCTCGAGCGCCGCGTCGCCTTCCGCCGCGCCATGAAGCGCGCCGTGCAGTCGGCGCTCCGCCTCGGCGCGCTCGGCATCCGCATCAACGTCGCCGGCCGTCTCGGCGGCGCCGAGATCGCGCGCACCGAGTGGTACCGCGAGGGCCGTGTGCCCCTGCACACCCTGCGCGCCGATATCGACTTCGCCATCACCGAGGCGCACACCAAGATGGGCCGCATCGGGGTGAAGTGCTGGATCATGCGCGGCGAGGTTTACGGCAAGCGCGACCTGAGCCCCAACGTGGGCCAGCCCAAAGGCGGCCCGGCAGGTCCCCGCATGGGCGGCGACCGTCCGGAGCGCCGCGAGCGCCGCGGGCCCGGTGCCGGTGAGCGCCGTGGTGGAGGAGGAGAGCGCCGTGGCGGGGATCGCCGTGGCGGAAACAACCGTAACAGCTAAGAGCCATGTTGCAACCGAAGCGCAGCAAGCGCCGCAATATGCACAAGGGCCGCATGAAGGGCACGGCCCAGCGCGGCCACCGTGTCACCCTCGGATCCTTCGGCCTCAAGGCCATGGAGAGCGTTTGGCTCACCAGCCGCCAGATCGAGGCCGCCCGTGTGGCGCTCACCCGCCATATGAAGCGTGAAGGCCAGGTGTGGATCAAGGTGTTCCCCGATAAGCCCGTGACCAGCAAGCCCGCCGAGGTGCGAATGGGCAAGGGCAAAGGCTCGCTCGACCACTGGGTGGCGGTGTGCCATGCGGGCCGCATCATCTTCGAGGTGGACGGCGTGCCGATGGGCACCGCGCAGGAGGCCCTGCGCCTGGCGGCCCAGAAACTGCCCATCCCCACCAAGTTCGTGGTGCGCGAGGATTACGACGGCCAATAAGCGAGAGCCATGAAGAAGAAAGGACTGGAACTGAAGGACCTCACCGTGCAGGAACTGCAGGACAAGCTGCAGGAGGAGCGCAGCGGATTGACCAAGCTGCGGTTCAACCACACCGTGAGCCCCATCGAGAACCCGATGCAGCTGCGCTCCAAGCGCAAGGAGGTGGCCCGCATCCTCACCGAGCTCCGCAAGCGCGAGCTCGCCAATACCGCCGGCAAATGAGCACCGAGACGAGCACCACCGACCGCAACCTGCGCAAGGAGCGCATCGGCGTGGTCACCAGCGACAAGATGAGCAAGAGCATCACCGTCACCGTTGAGCGGCGCGTGATGCACAAGAAGTACGGGAAGTTCGTGAAGCTCTCCAGCAAGTTCATGGCGCACGACGAGAAGGGCGAGGCGCATGTGGGCGACACGGTGCGCATCATGGAGACCCGCCCGGTGAGCAAGCTCAAGCGCTGGCGCCTGGTGGAGATCATCGAACGAGCCAAGTAATCCAAGCACAGCCATGATCCAACAGGAATCCCGGCTCAATGTGGCCGACAACAGCGGCGCCAAGGAGGTGCTGTGCATCCGGGTGCTCGGCGGCAGCGGCCGTCGCTACGCCCGCATCGGGGACACCATCGTGGTGAGCATCAAGGACGCCATGCCAAACGGGCAGGCCAAGAAGGGCACCGTGCACAAGGCGGTGGTGGTGCGCACCAGGAAGGAGACCCGCCGCAAGGACGGCAGCTACATCCGCTTCGACGACAACGCCGTGGTGATCCTCGACGCCGCCGGCGAGATGAAGGGCACCCGCATCTTCGGCCCCGTGGCGAAGGAGCTGCGCGAGAAGAAGTTCATGAAGATCATCTCCCTGGCCCCCGAAGTACTGTAAGCCATGCAGAAGAAGACGCACATCAAGAAGGGCGACATGGTGAAGGTGCTCGCCGGCGAGGACCGCTCCAAGCAGGGGCGCGTGCTCGAGGTGGACCGTGACCGCATGGTCGCCATCGTCGAGGGCCTCAACATCAACAAGAAGCACAGCAAGCCCACCACGGCCAACCCCCAGGGCGGCATCGTGGAGAAGGAGGGCCCCATCCACATCAGCAACCTCATGCTGATCGATGCCAAGACGGGTGAACCGGGCCGCGTAGGCCGCCGGCTCGCCAAGGAGGGCAAGCTGGAGCGCTACGTCAAGACCAAGAAATCCAAGGCCTAAGCCATGAGCTACGTTCCCAGGCTCCGCGCCAAATACACCGAAGAGGTGGCCCCCAAGCTCCAGAAGGAGTTCGGGTACAAGAGCCCCATGCAGGTGCCCCGCATCGTCAAGATCAGCCTCAACCAGGGCCTTGGCAGCGCCGTGGGCGACAAGAAGGTGGTGGAGAACGCCGTGGCCGAGATGACCACCATCGCGGGCCAGAAGGCGGTTGCCACCACCTCCAAGAAGGACATCAGCAACTTCAAGCTGCGGAAGGGCATGCCCATTGGCGCGCGCGTGACGCTGCGCGGCGATCGGATGTACGAGTTCCTGGATCGCCTGATCGCAGTGAGCCTGCCCCGTACGCGCGACTTCCGCGGAGTGAAGCCCGGAGGCTTCGACGGCCGTGGCAACTTCACCTTCGGGGTGAAGGAGCAGATCATCTTCCCGGAGATCGACATCGATAAGGTGACGAAGATCCAGGGGATGGACATCACCTTCGTGACCACCGCCAAGACCGATGAGGAGGCCAAGAGCCTTCTCACCGCCTTCGGCTTCCCCTTCGCAGACAAGAAATAACACAAGAGACCATGGCCAAGGAATCCATGAAGGCCCGCGAGCGCAAGCGCGCCAAGATGGTGGAGAAGTTCGCCGCCAAGCGCGCTGCCCTGAAGAAGGCCGGCGAGTGGGAGAAGCTGCAGCAGCTGCCCGCGAACGGCAGCAAGGTGCGCATGCACAACCGCTGCCAGATCAGCGGCCGTCCCCGGGGCTACATGCGCCTGTTCGGCATCTCCCGCAACATGTTCCGCCAGATGGCGCTGGAGGGCAAGATCCCCGGCGTGACCAAAGGCAGCTGGTAAACCTGGAACCGCATTACGACCATGACCACCGATCCCATCGCCGATTACCTCACCCGACTGCGCAACGCCATCCAGGCGCGCAAGAAGGTCGTCACGGTGCCCGCGAGCAACCTGAAGAAGGACATCACGCGCATCCTGTACGACAAGGGCTACATCCTCTCCTGGAAGGCCGAGCAGGACGGCAAGCAGGGCCTGATCAAGATCGCCCTGAAGTACGACCCGCAGACCCGCCAGAGCGCCATCCGCGAGCTGAGCCGCGTGAGCACGCCGGGCCTGCGCAAATACGCCCACGTGGAGCAGCTGCCCCGCGTGATGAACGGCCTGGGCGTGGCCATCATCTCCACCAGCAAGGGCGTGGTCACCGACAAGGAGGCGCGCGCGCTGAACGTGGGCGGTGAAGTGCTGTGCTACGTGAGCTAAGAACGAAAGGAACATGAGCCGCATCGGAAAAGCGCCGATCGAACTGCCCAAGGGGGTGGAGATCAGCATCAGCGATAAGAACCTGGTTACCGTGAAGGGCCCGAAAGGCACCTTGGAGCAGGCCGTCGACCCGGCCATCAGCCTGAAGAAGGACGGCGCCGTGGTGACCGTGGAGCGCCCCAGCGACGCCAAGCCGCACCGTGCCAAGCACGGGCTCTACCGCGCACTCATCGCCAACATGGTGAAGGGCGTGAGCGAGGGCTTCGTGATCGAGCAGGAGCTCGTGGGCGTGGGCTATCGCGCCACCGCCAAGGGCCAGCAGCTGCAGCTCGCGCTCGGCTTCTCGCACACCGTCACCCTGGTGCTTCCCCCGCAGATCAAGGTGGCGGCGGCCCAGGAGAAAGGGAAGAACCCCATCATCCGCCTGGAGAGCGCGGACAAGCAACTCATCGGCCAGGTGGCCGCCAAGCTGCGCGCGCTGCGCAAGCCGGAGCCTTACAAGGGCAAGGGCGTGCGGTTCGTGGGCGAGGCAGTGCGTCGCAAGGCCGGCAAAGCGGCAGGCAAATAATCCGAGGAGCCATGGCATTCAGCAGGGAATCACGCAGACTCAAGATCAAGCAACGGGTGCGCAAGAGCGTATCCGGAACGCCGGAGCGCCCGCGCCTCTCGGTCTACCGCAGCAACACGGGCATGTACGCCCAGATCATCGACGACGAGGCTGGCCGCACGCTGGTGAGCGCCTCCTCGCACAAGGACAAGAAGGCCCAGGGCGTGCCCAAGATCGAGCAGGCCAAGCTGGTGGGCCAGGCCATCGCCGAGAAGGCGAAGGCGGCGGGCATCGAGAAGGTGGTGTTCGACCGCAATGGCTACCTCTACCATGGCCGCGTGAAGGCGCTGGCCGAAGCCGCCCGCGAAGCAGGCCTCAACTTCTGATCACACCGAACCCATGTCCGATACGAACGTCAAGAAGGTCAAGAGCAGCGATCTGGAGCTGAAGGATAAGCTCGTCGCCCTCAACCGTGTTACCAAGGTGACCAAGGGCGGCCGCACCTTCACCTTCGCCGCCATCGTGGTGGTGGGCAATGAGAACGGTGTGGTGGGCCATGGCCTGGGCAAGGCCAAGGAGGTGCAGGAGGCCATCGCCAAGGGCATCGACGACGCCAAGAAGAACCTGGTGAAGGTGCCGGTGCTGAAGGGCACCATCCCGCACCCGCAGGAGGGCAAGTTCGCCGGGGCCCAGGTGTTCCTGAAGCCTGCCGCGCACGGCACGGGCGTGATCGCCGGCGGCGCCATGCGCGCCGTGCTCGAGAGCGTCGGGGTCACCGACGTGCTCGCCAAGAGCAAGGGCAGCAGCAACCCGCACAACGTGGTGAAGGCGACCATCGAGGCCCTTACGAGCATGCGCGACGCCAACATGGTGTCCCGCCAGCGCGGCGTGAAACTGGAGCGCGTATTCAACGGATAAAGACCCCGCCCGCCAAGGCTATGGCGGACGAACCATGAGCAAGATCATCATCACCCAGACCAGCAGCCAGATCAAGTGCCCGAAGCGCCAGAAGGCGACCCTGAAGGCCTTGGGCCTGGGCCGCATCGGCAAGAGCACCGTGCTCGAAGGCACCCCCCAGGTGCTGGGCATGGTGCGCAAGGTGGAGCACCTGGTGAACGTGAAGCAGGCCTGAACCCTTAGCACCGAACGACAATGGACCTGAGCAGACTGAAACCGGCCGAAGGGGCCACCAAGAAGAACAAGCGCCTGGGCCGTGGCCAGGGCAGCGGCCGTGGCGGCACCTCCACCAAGGGGCACAAGGGCCAGAAGGCCATCAGCGGCTACAACCGCAAGCGCGGCTTCGAGGGCGGCCAGATGCCTCTGGTGCGCCGTGTGCCGAAGTTCGGCTTCACGAACCCCACCCGCGTGGAGTACAAGGGCATCAACCTGGATGCGATCCAGGCGCTGGCCGATGCCAAGAAGCTCACGGCGATCGACCCCGAGGTGCTTCGGGCCAACGGCATCATCGCCAAGAACGACAAGCTGAAGGTGCTGGGCCGCGGCGAGCTCACCGGCGCCCTCACCATCACCGCGCACGCTTTCAGCGCCACCGCCAAGGCCGCCATCGAGGCCAAAGGCGGCAAGGCGGAGACCATCGCCACCGTAGCCCCCAAGGCCTAAGGCATGAAGAACCTGATCGAAACGGTCAAGAACATCTGGCGCATCGAGGAGCTGCGCAACCGCATCCTCATCACGCTGGGCCTGCTGCTGGTGTACCGGATCGGCAGCTTCATCGTCCTCCCCGGGGTGGACAGCACCAAGATGTCCGATGCCTCGTCGGCGGCCGGGGGTATCGCAGAGATCCTCTCGATCTTCACCGGCGGCGCCTTCACGCGCGCCAGCATCTTCGCCTTGGGCATCATGCCCTACATCTCGGCGTCCATCATCATGCAGTTGGCCGGCATCGCCATTCCGGCCGTGCAGAAGAAACAGAAGGAGGAGAGCGGCAGGCGCCAGCTGAACCAATGGACGCGCTACCTCACCATCGCCATCTGCGTGGCACAGGCGCCGGGCTACATCTACACCAGCATCGAGCCCGACGCTGCCCCGCTGGACAGCTGGGGCTGGGTCTGGTCGAGCGTCGTGATCCTCACCGCCAGCACGCTGTTCGTGATGTGGCTCGGTGAGCGGATCACGGAGCGGGGCCTTGGGAACGGCATCTCCCTCATCATCATGATCGGCATTCTGGCTCAGTTCCCGCAGAGCTTCGCCCAGGAGGTGGTGGGCCGCATGGGCCCCGGTGGCGGCGGCTTGGTGCTGCTGCTGGTGGAGGTGGTGATCTGGGTGCTCATCATCGCCGGCTGCATCCTGCTGGTGCAGGGCACCCGGCGTATCCCGGTTCAATTCGCCAAGCGCGTCGTTGGCAACAAGCAGTACGGCGGCGTTCGGAACTACATCCCGCTTAAGGTGAACGCCGCAGGGGTCATGCCGATCATCTTCGCCCAAGCCATCGTTCTGGTGCCGATGTACATCGCCCAGGCGCCCTTCCTCAGCGAGTCGGTGCGCAACTGGATGAACACGGCGGCCAGCAGCCAGGGCTGGGGCTACAACATCGCGCTCTTCCTCATGGTGGTGGCCTTCACCTATTTCTATACCGCCATCACCGTGAACCCGAACCAGCTTGCAGATGACATGAAGCGGAACGGCGGCTTCATCCCCGGCGTCAAGCCCGGGAAGGCCACGGCATCGCACATCGATGAGCTGCTCTCGCGGATCACCTTGCCCGGTGCCATCTTCCTCGGCATCGTGGCCATCCTGCCGACGTTCGCCGGCATGATGGGCATCAAGCAGGGCTTCGCTCAGTTCTTCGGCGGGACTTCATTGCTGATCATGGTGGGCGTGCTCTTGGACACGCTCCAGCAGATCGAGAGCCACCTACTGATGCGTCATTATGACGGTCTGATGAAGAGCGGGCGCATCAAGGGGCGGAGTCAGGGAGCGGCCTACGGCATGGCCGGATAGACCATGGGGAGCAAGCCCCTGGTCCATCTGAGCGATGACGAGATCGCAGTGCTGAGAGAGAGTTCTTTGCTTGTTGGGAAGACCTTGGCCGAAGTGGCGAAGCGCATCGCGCCCGGCGTCACCACCGGTGAGCTCGACCGCCTTGCGGAGGAGTTCATCCGCGACAATGGCGCGGTGCCCGGCTTCAAGGGCCTGTACGACTGCCCGAGCACGCTGTTGATCAGCGTGAACGAGGAGGTGGTGCATGGCCTCCCGGGCCAGCGCACGCTGCGCGATGGCGATGTGGCCAGCGTGGACTGCGGCGTGCTGATGAACGGGTTCTACGGCGACAGCGCCTTCACCTTCACGGTGGGCGAAGTGGCCGAGCCGGTGCGGCGCCTGTTGCAGGTGACGCGCGAGTGCCTGGAAAGGGGCATCGAGGCGGCGATCGAGAACAACCGCACGGGTGACATCGGGCACGCCATCCAGCAGCACGCGGAAGCCAATGGCTACAGCGTGGTGCGGGAGCTGGTGGGGCACGGCGTGGGCCGCAGGCTCCACGAGGCGCCGGAAGTGCCGAACTACGGCCGCCGCGGGCACGGCGTGAGGCTGCGCACCGGCATGGTGCTCGCCATCGAGCCCATGATCAACATGGGCGTGAAGGAGGTGAAGCAGCTGGGCGACGGATGGACGGTGGTGACGCGCGATGGCAAGCCCAGCGCGCACTACGAGCACAACGTGGCGGTGCGCCCGGGAAAGGCAGAGGTCTTGTCAACATTCAGCTACATCGAGGATGTGCTGAAGTCGAAAGGTGAATCGATCACCGCATAAGGGCGCAAGAAGGCGCCATGATGCGGGGAGCGGAAACGGAGAGGAAACGAACAAGAGAACGAACGGAAGGATGAGCAAGACGGGGACCATAGAGCAGGACGGCGTCATCAAGGAGGCGCTGAGCAATGCCATGTTCCGTGTCGAGCTGGAGAACGGTCACGTGATCATCGCACACATCAGCGGGAAGATGCGGATGCACTACATCCGGATCCTGCCCGGCGACAAGGTGAAGGTGGAGATGAGCCCGTATGACCTGAGCAAAGGCCGCATCACCTTCCGATACAAGAGCTAAGAACACAGGAAACCATGAAGGTCAGGGCCTCCCTCAAGAAGCGCTCGGCGGACTGCAAGATCGTCCGCCGCAAAGGGCGCCTGTACATCATCAACAAGAAGAACCCGAAGTTCAAGCAGCGTCAGGGCTGATAAACGCACGAGCATGGCACGTATCGCAGGCATCGACCTACCCAAGAGCAAACGGGGCTGCATCGGCCTCACCTACATCTACGGCATCGGCCGCAGCACAGCGCTGGACATCCTCCAGAAGAGCGGTGTGGATCCCGACACCAAGGTGGAGGACTGGACCGATGAGGAGCAGGCCCGCATCCGCCAGCACATCAACGAGCATGTGAAGGTGGAGGGCGCGCTGCGCAGCGAAGTGCAGCTCAGCATCAAGCGCTTGGTGGACATCGGCAGCTGGCGCGGCCAGCGGCACCGCAGCGGTTTGCCCGTGCGCGGACAGCGCACCCGCACCAACAGCCGGACCCGCAAGGGCAAGCGCAAGACCGTGGCCAACAAGAAGAAGGCGACCAAGTAAGAATCAGCCGCCCGTTGTCAGCCGTCGGCAGCTGCTGACCGCCGGCAACGGACACCGACAACTGAACAGACATGGCAAAGCAGCAAGAGAAAGGCGCCGCTTCCGGCAAGAAGAAGAAGAAGAACGTGGTGGTGGAGGCCTTCGGCCAGGCCCACATCCAAGCCTCGTTCAACAACCTCATCATCAGCCTCACCAACAACAAGGGCGAGGTGATCAGCTGGTCGTCCTCCGGCAAGCAGGGCTTCCGCGGCAGCAAGAAGAACACGCCGTACGCGGGCCAGGTGAGCGCCGAAGAGGCGGCACGCGAGGCCTTCGAACTGGGCCTCCGCAAGGTCAAGGTGTTCGTGAAGGGCCCCGGGAGCGGGCGCGAGAGCGCCATCCGCGCCCTGCACAACAACGGCGTGGAGGTCACCGAGATCGTCGACATAACCCCTATGCCCCACAACGGCTGCCGTCCGCCCAAGAAGCGCCGCGTTTAACCATAAATCAACCTGTAGGAGCGTGATTGACGCACGCTCCGCTGTCGGTGCGGGAAACGAAGGCCGCACCCAAAACGAAGACCATGGCACGTTACACTGGACCCAAGACCCGCATCGCCCGCAAATTCAGCGAGGCCATCCTCGGCCCCGACAAGTGGATGGAGCGCAAGCCCCATGCCCCCGGCCAGCACGGCCCGAGCAAGCGGCGCAAGAAGGACAGCGAATACTCCACCCAGCTGCGCGAGAAGCAGAAGGCCAAGTACACCTACGGCATCCTTGAGCGGCAGTTCGAGAAGATGTTCCACACGGCCGCCAGCAAGAAGGGCATCACCGGTGAGGTGCTGCTTCAGCTCTGCGAGGCCCGGCTCGATAATACGGTGTTCCGCCTGGGGGTTGCGCCCACCCGGCGTGCCGCCCGTCAGCTGGTGAGCCATGGCCACATCACGGTGGACGGCCAGGTGGTGAACGTGCCCAGCTATACGCTCAGGCCCGGACAGAGCGTGGCCGTGCGCGAGAAGAGCCGCTCGCTTGAGACCATCACCAACAGCGTGAACGTGAGCAGCAGGCGCTTCGACTGGCTCGAGTGGAACCCTGCGAGCATGACCGGCAAGGTGATCGCCATGCCCGAGCGTGCGCAGATCCCCGAGAACATCCGCGAGCAGCTCATCGTGGAACTGTACTCGAAGTAATCCGCCCTTGGGGCACGAACGAGGCGGAGGAGCATCCACTGACGAACGAACACACGAACAACCCAACCATGCCCATTCTCGAATTCCAGCGGCCCGACAAGGTCACGATGATCGAATCCGATGACAAGCGCGGCACCTTCGAGTTCCGGCCGCTTGAGCCCGGCTATGGCATCACCATCGGCAACTCCCTGCGCCGCATCCTGCTCTCCAGCCTGGAGGGCTACGCCATCACCAGCGTGCGGATCGACGGCGTGGACCATGAGTTCACCACCATCAAGGGAGTGATCGAGGACATGACCGAGATCGTGCTCAACCTTAAGCAGGTGCGCTTCCGCCGCCAGCTGGAGGACAGCAGCACCGAGCGGGTGAGCCTCACCATCACCGGCAAGGACATCTTCACCGCCGGTGATATCGGTCGCCAGACCACCGGATTCCAAGTGCTTAACCCTGAACTGGTGATCTGCCACATGGAGCCGGGCGTGAAGCTGCACGTTGAGCTCGCCATCGGGAAGGGTCGCGGTTACGTCCCTGCTGACGAGAACAAGACCAACGCCCCGGTGGGCACCATCTTCATCGACTCCATCTTCACGCCCATCAAGAACGTGAAGTACACGGTGGAGAACACCCGCGTGGAGGAGAAGACCGACTACGAGAAGCTCACCATCGAGGTGGTCACGGACGGCAGCATCACGCCGAAGAACGCCCTGCAGGAGGCTGCCAAGATCCTGATCCATCACTTCATGCTCTTCAGCGATGAGCGCATCAGCCTTGAGGTCGAGGAGCGCGTGCAGGAGGAGGGCTTCGACGAGGACAGCTTGCACATGCGCCAGCTGCTGAAGACCAAGCTGGTGGACATGGACCTGAGCGTGCGCGCGCTGAACTGCTTGAAGGCCGCCGATATCGAGACCCTCGGCGACCTGGTGAGCTACAATAAGAACGACCTGTTGAAGTTCCGCAACTTCGGCAAGAAGAGCCTCACCGAGCTGGAGGACCTGGTGGAGAACAAAGGCCTGAGCTTCGGGATGAACCTGAGCAAGTACAAGCTGGATAAAGAGTGAGCGCAGTGGCGACGCGTGCGTCGCCACTTACGCGAGCGAAAGTCAACGACCATGAGACACGGAAACAAGAACAACGCCTTGGGCCGCAAGAAGGCCCACCGCGACGCCCTGCTGAGCAACCTGGCCGTCTCGCTGATCGAGCACAAGCGCATCGAGACCACGCTGGCCAAGGCCCGCGCGCTGCGCCGGTTCGTGGAGCCCATCATCACCCGCAGCAAGGACGACAGCACGAACAGCCGCCGCATGGTCTTCGCCGACCTGCAGAACAAGTCGGCAACGGCGGTCCTCTTCCGCGATGTGGCCCCCAAGGTGGCGGAGCGTCCCGGTGGATACACCCGCATCATCAAGCTGGGCAATCGCCTAGGCGATGCGGCTGAGATGGCCATGATCGAACTGGTGGACTTCAACACCGTTTACGTGAAGGAGAAGGCCGGCGCCGAGGCGAAGAAGACGCGCCGCAGCCGCCGCAGCACCGGCAAGAAGGCCGAGGGCGGCGCTGAGGCCAAGGCTGAGGGCGGTGCCGAGGAGGCCAAGGGCGAGTGATCGCCGCAATGAGATTCGCGGAGAGGCGCTCGAGAGGGCGCCTCTTTGCGTTGGGCTGTATTCGTTCATGGTCAACCCAAGGGAGTGTCATCCGTCCGCGTCCAGCGATGCGGCTCGGCCCTTCCATCCGGTACGCTGCACTCCTTGCGCTCGCGGCGATGTGCGCCATGCCGCTGCATGCTCAGCCTGGGCGCCACCACCAGCTCATCCTGAAAGGGCGCATCACCGATGGCATCATCGGCGAGCCCGCCCCATTCACATGGATCGAAGCGGCTGGAGGCAATGCAAGTCCGCGCACCGCAGACATCATTGGGGCTGCCTGCTCCGGCCGGATCTGCCTCCTGGGCGTTGAGCGGTTCTGCGCCAAGGGCGATGGGCCCCGCACCGAAACCGTGGAGCTCCGCCGCGACCGGGCAGTGAATCTCGACAAGAGGCTTTCCCTTATCCGCGCTGACCTTTTCAACAGCTGTGGAAGATCCCTCCCGCCCGCTTGCGAAGGGCCGGGTATCTTCGCGCCCGCTGCCCGTCATGCTCATCAGCCAACGCCCCGAAGCCGTCCTGCTCCTCGCCGACGGTACGCTGTTCAGGGGCCGCGCCATTGGCGCCCCTGGCATCGCGGTGGGAGAGGTCTGCTTCAATACCGGAATGACCGGCTATCAGGAGGTATTCACGGACCCCAGTTACACCGGGCAGATCATGACGATGGCCTCGCCGCACATCGGCAACTACGGGGTCAAGGCGGGCGAGGAGGAGAGCGGAAAGGTCACCATCGCGGGCCTGGTGGTGAAGAAGTTCAGCAACGTGTGGAGCCGTCCAGGCGGCACCGGGTCGCTGGATGATTACCTCAAGGCCGCAGGCGTGGTCGGAATCAGCGACATCGATACGCGCCGCCTTGTGCGCCACATCCGTGACCACGGGCACCAGAATGCCCTGATCAGCAGCAGCAGCATGGACCTCGATGCGCTCCGGCAGCGCTTGGCTGAGGCCCCCTCGATGGAGGGTCTGGAATTGAGCAGCCGGGTGAGCACGCGGGTTCCTTACGAGACTGGCCCAGCGGATGCGGAGTTCCGTGTGGCGCTTGTGGATTTCGGCGTGAAGCGCAACATCGAACGATGCCTCGGCGAGCGCAGCTGCCGGGTGCGCGTGTTCCCCATGGTGGCATCGTTGGCGGAGATGCTCGATTGGCGGCCGCATGGCTTCCTCCTGAGCAATGGCCCGGGCGATCCGGCTGCGATGCCGGCAAGCGTAGCGCTGGTTAAGGAGGTAGTGGCAACCGGCCTGCCCATCTTCGGCATCTGTCTGGGGCACCAGTTGCTTGCGGAGAGCCTGGGCATGCGCACCGGAAAGATGCACCATGGCCACAGGGGCATCAACCATCCGGTCAAGGACCTCACCACGGGACGTGACGAGATCACCTCGCAGAACCATGGTTTCGTGGTGAAGCGCTCGGATGCAGAGGCCCATGCCGATGTGCAGATCACGCATGTGCACCTGAATGATGGCAGCGTGGCGGGCATCCGGCTCAAGGGCCGCCCCGTATTCAGCGTGCAGTACCACCCGGAGGCTGGCCCGGGCCCTTACGACAGCCGTTACCTATTCGACCGCTTCGTGGAGCACATGAGGTCAAGCGTGCTCGCGGACCGGTCACCACAGAACGCCTAATCCTGCATCCATGAGCTTGATCGCCAAGATCCAGGCCCGCGAGATCCTCGACTCCCGCGGCAATCCGACCATTGAAGTGGACGTGTGGACCGATGCGGGGCACATGGGTCGCGCCGCGGTGCCAAGCGGAGCCAGCACGGGTGCCCATGAAGCCGCAGAGCTGCGGGACGGTGACAAGAAGCGGTACCTCGGCAAGGGTGTGAGGAAAGCCGTGGAGAATGTCAACGGGACGCTGAACAATGAGCTGCATGGAGCGCTGGTGACCGATCAAGCGATGATCGACCAGGCCATGATCGCGTTGGACGGCACCCCGAACAAGGGCAATCTCGGAGCCAATGCCATCCTCGGGGTCAGCCTCGCGGTGGCCAAGGCCGCCGCCAGCGAAGCCGGGCTTCCGCTCTATCGGTATGTGGGCGGGGTGAACGCCAGCCTGCTCCCTGTGCCGTTGATGAATATCCTCAACGGCGGGGCGCATGCCGACAACAAGGTGGATGTTCAGGAGTTCATGATCATGCCCGTCGGAGCCAAGCACTTCGCCGAGGGCCTCCGCATGGGGGCCGAGGTCTTTCATGCGCTGAAGGGCGTGCTGAAGAAGAAGGGGTTGAGCACCAACGTGGGCGATGAGGGCGGATTCGCGCCCGACCTGCCCAGCAACGAGGATGCGCTGAAGCTGGTGATGCAGGCCATCGAGCATGCGGGTTTCAAGCCCGGCGAGGACATCGTGCTGGCGCTGGACTGCGCGAGCACCGAGTTCTATGACGCCAAGAAGAAGCGCTACACCCTGGAAAGCACCGGGGATTCCCTGACGAGCGCAGAGATGGCGGCCATGTGGGCCGATTGGGCGAAACGCTACCCCATCGTGAGCATCGAGGATGGCATGGCCGAGGATGACTGGGCGGGCTGGAAGTCGCTCACCGAGGCCATCGGCGACCGGGTGCAGCTGGTGGGCGATGATCTCTTCGTGACCAACACGAAGCGCCTGAGCGAAGGCATGGACAAGGGCATCGCCAACAGCATCCTGGTGAAGGTGAACCAGATCGGCACGCTGACCGAGACCATCGAAGCGGTGGAGATGGCGCATCGCGGCGGGTACACCAGCATCATGAGCCACCGCAGCGGTGAAACCGAGGACAGCACCATCGCCGACCTTGCCGTGGCCCTGAATTGCGGCATGATCAAGACGGGAAGCGCCAGCCGCAGCGATCGGATCGCCAAGTACAATCAGCTGATCCGGATCGAGGAGCAGCTCGGCACCGCTGCGCGGTATCCGGGCCGTGGACTCCGCTACGTTGGCTGAGGGCCCCGTTCTTGTCCTGCGCACGGATCACCCGGTGGCATGCGTTGTTACCGGGAATGAAGTCGCATTGGATCGTGATGGCAGGGCTCGCAGCGATGCCTGCCGGGCCTGTGAGCGGAGTCCCAAGGGAGCTGCTCGATTCCCTCCTGCGCTCGGGCCTTGTGGAGTTGCGCGCCTTCGGCTCAGGTGGCCATGCGGGCGAGGTGCTGTCGGTGGAGGCCTTCAACCCACAGGCGCGGTCCCTTCGTCTGGTGATACCGCCGGGCTGGCGCTTCGCGAGCCAGGACAGTGCCGTGCAGGACCTGCTGGTGGTGGAGGAGTCGGTGCTGGTGCTGGCCCCGCGTGCCAGCGGTGCGGTGCGGTGCCGGGTGTTCTGCTGCGAGGCTTCCAAGTCAGGCCCTCAAGCGGGGAGCGTGTATCTGGCGGGAGGCCCAGCTGATGGCCGTCTTGTGCAGCTGGGGAGGCACCTCAGCGCGCACCGTTATCCCGACCAAGCGGTGCAGCAGGCCGTTTGGTCGGTGAGCGACGGCCATCCGATCAGTGCCATCGATGGCGGGGATGCGGGCTCAACCCTTGCGCTTCGGCGCCTCGTGGCCGATGTTACCGGCCAGTCGGTGCCGTGGTACACCACAGCGTACGCTGTGCCGGAGCCGGGCAGGCTGTTCAGCAACGAGCCGGTGAGCGTGTCCGGCACGGTGGAGTTCCAGCAGCGGCATCCGGGGCTCCTGAGCATCGTTGTGAAGGATGCCGCAGGCCGCACGGTGCACGTGATCGAGGATGGCCGCGTGCTTGAGAAGGGCCGCTTCACCATCGAGGTGGCGATGACGGTGCGCGGCTGGCCCAAGGGACGGTACAGCCTGCTCTTCGCCACGGATGGCGTTTTGCGTGAACGCCAGTCGTTCGATCTGTAGGGCCCGGCTCAGTCAACCAGCACCCTGCCCACAGCGGAGGGGGCGCCCATCGCCGGTGAGAACAGGAGCTGGTAGTTCCCGCGTGCCAGTCCCCCGAGGCCGAGCACGGCGGAGTCGCCATTCATCGGCAGCCAGCGCACAAGGCGGCCGCGTCCATCATAGAGTTCGAGGACGCCTTGCTGCTGCATCCCTCCTGTGCTCACCGTGGTGGAGTGCGCCGCAGGGTTGGGATGGATGTTCCAAGCGGTGATGCCTCCGGTCGTCTCCACGACGTTCACCGGGCTCTTGCGCCACGCCAGGCAGTACTCGCCCGCACGCAGGCCATTGATGTCGATCCGTCCGGAGCGATCGGTGGCATTGCCCACCGTATTCAGCGTTTGGTTCGGGTGCCTGACCCAGGGCCAGTGCGCATCGGGCCGGTATAGCAGCACCAGGCTGTCCTCCCGGAAGGCGAGCCCGTTGAACGGCTGCATAAGTCCGCTGTCGAACGATACCGCGGGTGCGGGCCTCCCGTCATAGGTGAAGCGCGCACTGATGCTGGCCCCCTCCGGCATGCTGCCCAGGATGCGCCAGTACCGATCGGGCGAGACCACATAGGCGAACGACTCCTCCGCCTCGGGGTCTGCGGCCACCCAGTATTCCTCTACGCGGAGCGCGAACGGGTGGGGGGTGCTGTTGACCGTTACGCGAAGGTCGGCGTTGGCATAGACCCGCGTGGCCGGCCCGGTGATGGAATCGGCATCGAAGGTCTGCGCCAGGCTGATGCGCTCATCGCCGTTGAGGATGGCCCAGCGCGGCATGAAGGGCGGTGCGGAAGCGGCCATGCTCTGCGGGCCGCCGAGCAGCTTGGGCTCAGGGTCAGTCCATGTGGTGCCATCGGCAGCCATGAAGGAGAGGGTGACGGGAACGTTCTGGTAGGGCTGGGAAGGCCCTCGTTGCTTCTGCTGCACATGGACAGTGGTGGGGAAGGTGCCGTCAGGCAGCGGTATCGCGGCCACGTCCATGGAGTCTACCTCGAAGGCGGCCCAGCCCGGTTGCAGTATCCAGTCGTTGAAGTAGTCGGTGAGGTCGAGGCCGGTGGCCTGGTTGAGATGGTCGCGCAGCATCACCGTGTTCACATGCTGCAGGGCATGGGCATCCAGGAAGCTCGTAAGGCCCGCCCGAAAGAGGCTGTCGCCCATGTAACTCCGCAGGGTATGGAGCACATCCGCGCCCTTGTTGTAGGAGTGCTCGCCGTAGGTCCATTCCTGCGGTACATCGGCCAGTGCCCACCAGCCTTCGTCGTCGAGGTGGGCGCGGAGCAGCATGGTGCGGTGGTTGGCACGCACACGGTCCCGGTAGGCGGCTTCCCCCTCCACGGCCTCGATGAAGAGGAAGCTCAGGTATTCGGCGAAGCCCTCATTGATGTACATCTCCTCGGCGCGCTCGCAGGTCACGAGGTTGCCGAACCAGCTGTGCGCCAGCTCATGGGCCATGATGTCCTGGTAGGAAAGCGACCCATTGGCGATGCTCTGCGGGTAATGGATGCTGGTGGCGTGCTCCATCGCGCCCAGCGGTGTGAGCACGTACCCGATCCGTTCCCACCTGTAGGCCCCGAACCACTCCTCGAATCGCGCCAAGGCGATGGGGAGGTTGACGAAGGAGCTCTTCATGGCGGTGGTGTCCCCGGGTTTGGCCACAAGGTCAACGGGCACCGGCTCGCCCGCAAGGCTGGGCAGGGTGTCGCGCACCACCACGTAGTCGGAGGCGGCTACTGCGGCGAGGTAAGCGGGAATCGCCGTGTCCAGCCGCCAGTGCCGCGTGCGCTTGCCGGCTGCCGGCATCCATTCGCCCAGCAGCGTTCCGTTGCACCATGCATTCCAGGCCGAGTTCGTGGTGATGATGAATTCATAGGTGCTGCGCTCCGTGAAGTTGTCGGCGCAGGGGAACCACGCTCGTCCGTAGCTGTGCGGGACGCTCTGGAAGGCCACGCCCAGGTTGTATGTGTACTGGCTGGTGGTGTAGAGGCCACCGAATCCGCTCGGGTCCAATGCAGGGTCGCCTCGGTAATGGACCGTGACCGTGATGGTGTCCTGCATGCCGATCGGCCCCGGGAGGTCGATCATCAGGTCCTCGCCATCGTGCACGAATGGGAGCGGTATGCCTGCCAGCACCACCGAGTCGACGTTCAGCGCCAGCAGCTGAAGGGGCAACTGGGTGGCGCCTTCGGTGCGCGGGGTCGCTGTCAAGGCGCACTGGCCGGAGATCACGCTGCCCTGGCTCAGGTCCAGTTCGATTCGGAGATGAAGCAGGTCCCACGGCCATGGCGCAGGCCCGCCACCTTTCACCGCGCCGGCGTGTGCATGTCCCTTCTGCGCCTTGCAATCGTGCTGGGCGAGCGTTGCATCGGGATCGAGGAAAGCGGTGAAGAGCGCGACGAGCATAGGAATCGGCCCGATGAGCCGAATGGGAGGGCAAGCCATGTGACAAATGTACCGTTGCAAACCCTGGAGAGCGCGAAATTCGAAGGCTGTTGGGAGTCCTACATTTGGATTGTCCCTTTGGATTCGTAACCGCGTAGCCGATGAAGCCGAGCACCGAACTGCATGATCTAATCAAGTCGCTGACAAAGTCGGAGAAGCGCTTCTTCAAGCTGCACAGCGCACTCCAGAGCGGCCCGAAGAACTACCTGCGGATCTTCGACGCCATCGACAAGCAGGCCGTATACGATGAGGATGCGATCAAGAAGCAGTTCGCCAAGGAGACCTTCATCAAGCACCTGCCGTCGGAGAAGAATCACCTGTACAAGCTCATCCTCAAGGCCCTGCGGGCATTCCACGCAGAGAGCTCGGTGAGCGGCATCCTGAAGCAGGAGATCAAGAACATCGAGATCCTTTACCAGAAGGCCCTCTATTCGGAGTGCAACAAGCTGCTGCACCGTGCGAAGCGCATCGCCCGCGAGAATGAGCGGTTCTACTATTGGTTCGAGCTCCTCAGCTGGGAGAAGATGCTGCTCGAGGAGGCCTACGAGAGCGGCGAATTCACCAAGGACCTGGATGCGCTCATCGAGGAGGAGCGCGAGGTGATCGAGAAGCTCAGGAACCTTGCCGCCTACCAGATCCTCTATTCGAAGATCAACTATGTGTTCCGGAGCGGCGGCTATGTGCGCACCGAGGAGGAGCATGCGATGGTGGAGGAGATCAGCGACCACCCGCTGATCAAGGGCCGGAACACCGCCCTCAGCCGCCGTGCCGCGACCATCTGCTACTACACCCAGGGCTTCTGCCACTGGGCCAAGCGCGATTGGCGCACGAGCCTCGAGAAGTTCATGCGGGTGAAGCAGATCCTCGATGAGAATCCCTCGATCAAGGCTGATCTCGCGGAGCGCTACATCCGCACGCTGCATTACATCATCAACGCTCAGGTGGAACTGCACGACCTTGATGGTGCGCGGCAGAATACGAGGCTCATGCGGTCGCTCACGGAGGAGCCCGGCTTCGGCGGCATCAACATCGAGACGCAGGTCTTCGTGACGAGCTACCTGAGCGAGCTGCGCTTGTTGGACCGTGCCGGCGATCATGCCAAGGCCGTGGCGATGTCAGGGGAGGTCATCGAGGGCATGGAGCGCCTCGGCGACCGACTGCACAAGGAGCAGGCCCTGGAGTTCCAATGGAGCATGGCCTGCGTGCATTTCGGCGCCGGACAGATGAACAAGGCGCTGTTCTGGCTGAACAAGGTGCTCAACGACAATGAGCCCACCCTGCGCCAGGACATCTTCACCTACGCCCGCCTATTCAATCTGGTGGTGCATTATGAGCTTGGCAATTTCGACCTGCTCGGCTACATCGTCCGCTCCACGCAGCGCTTCCTTGGGAAGCGCCAGCGGGCGCACCAGGTGGAGACCCTGCTCATGGACCAGATCAAGAAGCTTGCACGCGCTGGTGAGGCAACGCAGCGGCGAGAGCTCTTCAAGTCCCTGCACGAGCAGCTGCTCGTGCAGCTCAAGGATCCGAACGAGAGCCTTGTGCTCAAGTACTTCGATGTGCTGGCTTGGGCGGAGAGCCATGTCCTCGGCCTTCCTTTCAGCGAGGTGGTGCGCCGGAGGGCCGTGCAGAAGGCCTAGTGCGCGCTGTGCTCCTCGGTGAGCATGGGCTGCACCTTCACCACCTTGAATTCGGTCCGACGGTTGGCCTGGTGCTCCTCCTCCGTGCATTCCACCCCGTCCACGCAGCGATTCACGGGCCTGCCCTCCCCATAGCCCTTCGCGCTGAGACGTTCGGGGGGCACGCCCTTGCGGATCAGGTAGTCCACGGCGCTATTGGCGCGGGCATCACTGAGCACCAGGTTGTAGGCCGTGCTCGCGCGGCTGTCGGTGTGCGACCCCAGCTCGAAGCTCAGCGACGGATTGTCGAGGAACAGACGCGCCACCTTGTCGAGCTCCTGGGCCGCATCGGGCCTGATCTCCCATCGGTCGTAATCATAGTAGATGTTCTCGATCACGATGGGCTTGTCGACCACCACGCGCCTCATGCGGAACTCCTCCTCATAGGTCCTGCTGGTGCGCTGCCCCTTGGTGCTCACCGTTCGGCTCTCCGTGAAGACGCCATCCTTGCTCGCCATCACCTCGTACAGGCGATCCACCGTCAGGGGCAGCGTGATGTGGCCGTCATCGCCGGTGAAGAGCACCACGGGCTCGGGCTCTGTGGGCTCCAGCATCCTCACCTCCACGCCAGCCATGGGCGAGCCGTCCTCCTCGTCGAGGAATGCGGCATGCAGGCTCAGTGACGGGTCATGCGAGGTGATCCGATGGATCGCATCCCTGCCGGTGCGATTGCTGCTGAGGTAGCCGCTGCGGCCGTCGCCGAGCATCACCAGCGCGAAGTCGTCGTGCTGCGTGTTGATCGGATAGTTCATGTTCTCCGGCACGGACCATTCGCCGTCCCTCAGCATGGTGCGGAAGATGTCCAGCCCGCCGATCGCACGATGGCCGTTGGAGGAGAAGTACATGGTGTCGCCCTTGATGGTGGGGAACATCTCGTTCGCTGCGGTGTTGATCGCAGGGCCCAGGTTCCGCGGATATCCCCAGCCCTCCGGCGTGCGCTGGCAGGCATAGATGTCCGTTCCGCCGAGGCCCCCGGGCATGTCGCTGATGTAGTAGAGGGTGTTCCCATCCGCACTCAGGGCGGCGTGGCCGGCGGAGAAGTCCAGGCCGTTGTAGGCGAATGAGCTCACGGCTCCCCAACTGCCATCGGGCTGTTTCTCGGCGCGGAACAGCATGAGGTGGCTGGTGCCGCTCTCGTCCTTGTTGAGCCGGAACCGGTAGTAGTCGCTTCGGGTGAAGTACATGGTGCTTCCATCAGCGCTCAGCACGGCGGGACCGTCATGGAACCGTCCGTTCACCGCTCCGGCCAGCGGAACGGCAGCGGTGGCGCCGCCGCCTGAGAGGTCTGCGGTGTACAGGTCGAGGAACGATGCACCGTTCCAGGGGTTGGCGCGGCCGGAGCCCGCTGCGCGGTCCGCGGCGAAGAGGATGCCGTTGCCGAAGGGCACTGCGCCGAACGCGCTGTGCACGCCGGGGATGTGCACCGGTGCCACGGTGAACAGCGTGGTGTCCTCGTAGAAGGCCTCCTGGTCGGCGATGGAAAGGCCCATCTCGCGCGCAACCGCGTCCTCGGGGCGCTCGGCAAGCACCTGCTCGAGGAGCCGGGCCGCCTCTCCGGTGCGGCCCAGGGACTGCAGCGCCCGGCCGAAGGCAAGGGCTTCCTCGGAGGAGAGCGGCGCCATGCGTTCCGCATACGCGTACCAATCGGCGGCCTTTGCGTACTGGTTCAGGCGGGCATAGGCATCCGCAGTTCGGAGCGCCAGCGCGCGGTCGTTGATGCGCGCAAGGGCCTTTTCATAGTGGCAGGCGGCGTCGGCATAGGCCATACGGCCATGGGCCTTGTCCCCTTGCAGGGCATGGTGCTGCGCGCACCCGGCCAAGGCGATTGCGAGGAGGGGGAGTGCGAGCTTGTTCATGGCCATGCGCTTAGAAGTACCGCGGCGACTTGATGCGGACGAGTTCCTTTCCGAAGTCGAGCCCCAGCATCACCTCGTGGCTGCCCGTGGTGTAGCTGCGCAGACGCGAAGTGGTCATGTCGTAGGCATAGCCGATGCGCAGCTGCGGGCTCACCTGGTACTCGGCCATGGCCACCAGGGCATCACCGGTCCGGTAGCCCAGGCCCAGCCAGATGCGTTCCCGGTAGAGTACGTTGCAGTTCACATCGGCCTCCATCGGTGCACCCGGTGAGTACTTGATGAGCGTGCTGGGCTTGATGTCCAGCGATTCGCCCAAGGGGAAGACCTTTCCCGCGTTCAGGTAGTAGTGCTGCGTGAAGTAGTGCTGCATGGCATGAGGCGCGTCGAGGGTGATGCGCCCGTCCGCCGCGTAGATGGTGGGTACGCTGAGGCCGACGTAGCTGCTGGCGTCATACCAGTAGATGCCGAAGCCGAACTTGCCCACGGGGGCATTCGCGATGTCGGACTGGTACATCGGGTCGTTCGCGTCCCAGTACCGCAGGTCACTGAGGCGCGCGCTGTAGAGCGAAAGGCCGCCGCGCAGCCCAAGCGCGATGCGGCTGCTCGGGCCCACGCGGAGGTGGTAGGCATAGTGCGCGCTGATGTCGAGGTCGCGGCTGATGCCGATCTGGTCATGCACCAATGAGAAGCCGACGCCCATCCGGTTGCCCATGAGCGGGCCGTCGATGGCGAGCATGCTGGTGCGCGGTGCGCCCTCCATCTGCATCCACTGGCTCCGGTGCAGCAGGCTGGAGGTGGCGTATCCGTGGCTGCCCGCATAGGCCGGATTGAGGAAGAGCCCGTTGAACATGTATTGGCTCACCATCACCTCCTGCTGCGCGGAAGCGGCCAGCCCGGCCAGGATCATCCCGGCCGATAGGATTCGCCGCACTGGATTCTTCATGTGGCTGCTGGATCAGCGGCGGAGGTCGACGTACCCCTGCAGGGTGCGCTCGCCGTTGTTGATGTTGAGGATGACGAAGTAGGTGCCGTTGGGCAGCGCATCCCCGGTGCTGCTGTCCCCGCTCCAGTCGTTGCGGTAGTTCAGCTGTTCGAAGACCACGTTGCCCCAGCGGTTGAGCACGGTGAGCAGGTTGGCCGGATGGGCATCGAGCCCTTGGACGATGAAGGCGTCGTTGAATCCGTCCTGATTCGGCGTGAATCCCGTGGGCATGATGAGGTCCTCGGGCGCAGTCAGTTCGATGGTGAGCTGCGCACTGCAGCCGTTCGCATCGGTCACCGTTACCGTGTAGATGCCGGCCCCGAGCGCGTTCGCAGCGCTCCCTGAGGCGCCATTCGACCAGCTGTACGCATAGGGCGGGGCACCACCGCTAACGGAAAGATCGATGCTGCCATCCTGGCCTTGATGCGTGCTCACCTCATATCCGCCGGAGTAGTTGCTGGTCACGGCATCGATGATCAGCTCGGGGCGCTCCTCGATGGTCCAGGCCTGGCTCCAGGTACAGCCATTGGAATCCGTGATCATGATCGCATAGGTGCCAGCGGAAAGGCCCATGGCATCGCTGGTGGCGAGCCCGTGGCTCCACGCATAGGCGAATGGAGCGGCGCCGGAGGTGACGTTCACGGTGATGCTGCCGTCGGTGCCGCCGTGGCAGATCGCGTCGGAGGCGGTCCCTTCCGCGACCAGCGGGGGAGTGGACCCAACGAGGGCCTCAGCGGTGGCGGTGCAGCCATTGGCGTCGGTGACGACCACGGAATAGGAGCCGCCCGCCAAGCCATCGAGGTTCTGCATGGTGCTGCCTTGGCTCCAGGCGTAGATGTAGGGAGCGGTACCGCCCGACACCGCCAGATCGGCCGTGCCCGTGCTTTCTCCGCACGAGGCATCGCTTGCGGTCGTTGATGCGGTGAGGGCCTCGGGGCCCGTCAGGGTTACGCACTGCTGCGCTGCGCAGCCATTGGCATCGGTTGCCGCAAGGCAATAGGCGCCGGGCGCAAGGCTGCCGATGGCGGCGCCGGAGGCCGCGAAGCCGCCTGGTCCCGACCATTGGAAGCTGATGCTGCCGGCACCGCCGCTGATTTCGGCGACGATGCTCCCATCGTCAGCGCCGGCGCAGGAGATGTTCACGCCCCCATTGAACAGCCCGGGGACCAGTTCGGTCACGATGGCGTCCGGAGCGGAGAGGAGGAGGTCATGCGTCGCCGTGCAGCCGTTGATGTCCGTGACCGTTAGCGTGTATGCACCGGGTGAGAGGCCCGCCAGCGCAGCGAGGTCGCTGCTGAAGCCTGCGGGTCCGCTCCAGTTGATGGTGTACCCTCCGCTGCCGCCGGAGAAGAGGGCCTCCAGCGTGCCGTCGGCGGCGCCCGGGCAGCTGATGCCGTAGCCATTGTAGGCACTGGCGATGGCACCTGCTTCCAGCGCACTATCGGGCTCGGTGAGGGTCACTTCCGTCGCGAACGCGCATTGGTTCGCATCGATCACGACGAGCTCGTAGGCATAGGTACCGGCAGGCAGGCCGGTGATGTCCTCACTGCTGAAGGCGAGGCTGTCCGGACCGCGCCAATCGAACGTGTAGGGTCCTGAGCCGCCGCTCACGGTGGCGTCGATCCAGCCGTCACTGGCGCCATGGCAACTCACATTGGAGCCGCTGGGATAGTTGCTGACCTGCAGGCTGGCGCCGATCTGTGAGGGCGGCTCGGTGAGCGCGATCAGCGTATCCAGCTGGCAGCCATTGCCATCGGTGATGCTCACGCTGTAGGTGCCTGCAACGAGGCCATTGTTCAAGGGGGTATTCGAGGCGAATCCACCCGGCCCTGCGATCATCACCGTCCATGGCGCGGTTCCGCCCACGGGTTCCAGCTCGATGACGCCGCTGCTGTCCCCTTGACACTGCAGGTTGTAGCTGCCGTAGAAGGATACGTATGCTCCAGTGCCCAGCGGGAGCGGGCTGTCCACGGCGGCGGTGAGCGTGGCGGTGCAGCCGAGGGCGTCGGTGATGGCCACCGTATAGTCTCCGTTTGAGAGGCCTGTGATATCCTCGACCGCGCTGGCGAATCCTCCGGGACCGCTCCATGCGAAGGAGTAAGGTGCAGCGCCGCCCACCACCGTGAGGTCGATCAGTCCTGCGGCCCCTGTCGGGCAGTTGTTCGCGGTGCTTGAGAACGTCACCTCCAGCGGCGGAGGGGCGGTGAGCGTAATGGTTGCCACGGCCTGGCAGCCGTTGGCATCGTTGATGACCAGTGCATAATTTCCGGCTGCAAGCCCGCTGATCGAGGCTTGCGTGCTGGTGAATCCACCGGGGCCGCTCCAAGCGATGCCATAGGGTTGCGTTCCGCCGGCGATGTTCACCGAGGCGCTCCCATCGTTCCCTTGGCAGCTGACGCCGTACCCGTTGAGGTCGGTGACCGAGGGCGTGGCAGCCAGCGGCTGCGGCGCTTGCAGCGTGATGGAGGCAGCCCCGGTGCAGCCGTTGGAATCGGTCACGGTCACGGAGTAGTCACCGGAGGCCAAGCCGGTGATGGAGGGCGCTTGACTGCTGTATCCATCAGGGCCGCTCCATGCATAGCTGTGGCTGCCTGTTCCGCCTGTTGCATTGGCCACCGCGCTTCCATTGCTCAATCCGGCGCAGGGGATCGCATGGCCGCCGTTGTAGCTGCTGGCAGTGATGGTGACTGAGATGCCCGATGGTTCGGCGATCGACAGCTCGGCATTGCCGATGCACCCGCTGGCATCGGTCACGGTGAGCGCATAGGTGCCGGCCCCGAGCCCGTCGATGCTGGCGCTTGCCGCTGCAAAGCCATCCGGTCCGCTCCATAGCAACGTGTAAGGGGCGCTGCCGCCAGTGATTCCGGAAGCGATTGCACCGTCGGCGGCTCCGGGGCAGGTCACTGCCGCCTGTTCCGCATTGAGTGAGATGGCCAGCGCATCGGGCGCGACGAGGTCGTAGGTGGCCGTGGCGGAGCAGCCGTTGGCATCGCTCACCTGCACCGAATAGGCGCCGGCACCTATTCCGCTGAGGTCTTCCGTGGCATCACCCGTGCTCCAGTCGAAGAGATAGGGCCCGGTGCCGCCGGAAGCGGTGAGGTTGATGCTGCCATCGGTGGCATCGGAGCAGCTCACATGGCTGCCATTCGCACCGGAAAGGATGGCGGTGAGGCCGATGGGCGCGGGCGCTTCAAGCACCGCCAGCACCGAAGTGCTGCACCCGTTGGCGTCCGTAACCGTGGCTTGGTAGCCGCCCGCTTCAAGTCCGCTGATATCCTCTTCAATGCTGGCGTACCCTAGGCCATTGCTCCAGACGATGGAATAGGGAGGGGCTCCGCCGAGCACGGCAAGGTCGATGGCGCCGTCCGCAGCGCCGGCGCAGGAGATCGCTGAGCCGCCCGGGTGGAAGAAGGGTGTGGCGGTCGCGGTGAGTGCCGGGGGAGCGGTGATGGTCGCGGATGCCGTGGCGGTGCATCCGTTCGCATCCGTGGCGGTAACGGTATAGCCGCCCACTGCGAGGTCCTGGATCGTCGCTCCGCTTGCCACGAATGCATCGGGCCCGCTCCAGGCGAAGGTGATGGGCGCGATGCCGCCGGAAACGGATGCGGAAAGGACACCATCGGATGCGCCGGCGCAGCTTGTGCCATAGCCATTGTAAAGCGCTGCGGTAATCGAGGTGGTCAGCGTGTCCGGCGCCGTGACCTCGATCTGGGCCGATTCCCGGCATCCGTTGCTGTCCGTCACGGTGAGCAAGTAGGTGCCGGCCCCAAGGCCGCTGATATCCGCATCAGCGCTGGTGTACCCACCCGGTCCTGACCAGGATACCGTGAGCGGTGCCGTGCCGCCTGAGATCGTGGCATCGATCGCCCCGTCCATTGCATCGGGGCAGCTCACGCCTGCGCCGTTGTGATCGGCCACGGTGAGCGATATGACGATATCGCCCGGCTGGGTCACGGTGTAGGTGGCGGATGCGGTGCAGCCGTTGGCATCGGTGGCGACGAGCTGGTAACTCCCGCTCGCCAATGCGCTGATGTCTTCCGTCGTAGCGGCGAATCCCTCAGGCCCGCTCCATGCAAAGCTCAACGCCCCTGTGCCGCCTGAGGCTGCTGCATCGATGGCGCCGCTCGCCAGGCCGGAGCACTCGGCAGGGCTCACCGATGCGGTGACGGCGATCGCTGGGGGTTCGGTCAGCGTGAATGCGGTGTCGTAGACGCACCCGAGCGCGTCGAAGGCATGCAGGTAGTAGACGGCCGGCCCGAGGCCCGTGAGGTCCTCGATGCCGGTGGCGTTGCCGAAGCTGTCGCTCCACTGATGCGTGTAGGGCGCAAGGCCTCCGCTCATCTGCAGGTCCACGGCAGCATTCTCGGCCCCGTTGCAGCTGATCGGCGTTACCGCCAGGGTGACCGCCAGCGGACCCGCGGGACCAAGGATCGTGAGCGGCACGTACTTCGTTTCGTCACAGCCGTTGTTGTCCGACACGGCCACGAGGTAGTCGCCCGGGGCGAGCCCGGTGGCGGTGAGGCCGGTCTGTGGCGGAGCCGTGTTCCAGAGGATGCTGTAGGAGCCGCTGCCGCCGCTCACATCAAGCGTGGCGGTGCCATCGGCCTCGCCGAAGCAGGTGACGTGCGTGACGGATTCGAAGTAGGCCCAGAGCTCGGCGGAAGCGCCGCCCACGATCGCTGCCGCAGCCGTTTCGCAGCCGAGCGCATCGGTGACCGTCACGGTGTAGCTGCCCGCAAGGAGGCCTGTGGCGCTCGGACCGCCCTGTGCAGGGCTGGTGTTCCATGCAAAGGCATAAGGTGCGGTGCCTCCGGTGGCAGCAGCCTGTGCGCTGCCCGTGGCCGCATCGAAACACAGTGCATCGGTCGTGCCCGTGATTACGGCTTGGAGCGGCTGGAGCGGCTGGCCGATAACGGCTTCCGCGATTGCGGTGCAGCCATAGGCGTCCGTGATGGTGCAGGTGTAGGTGCCCGCGGCCAATCCGTCGGCCACCGTGCCGTCCTGACCGGGACTGGTGGACCATGCGTAGCTATAGGGCGCATTACCGCCCGCTGCCAGGATGGATGCCGAACCATCGTTGCCGCCATGGCAGCTGGCATCCGCAATGGAGGCCACGGTGCCCGTCAAGGGTGGTGGCTCAACCAGCATATACGTTGCCGTAGCGCTGCAGCCATGAGCGTCCGTCGCCGTCAGCTGATAGTTGCCGGCAGCGAGGCCGCTGAGGTTCTGCTGCACGGCTGAGAATCCGTTGGGGCCGGACCAGGCAAAGCCATAGGGCCCGGTCCCGCCATCGACGTTCGCACTCAGCGCACCGGTGCTTTCGCCGCCACAGGCGATGTTCTGCCCGAAAGGGAGGATGGAAGGGGTGAGTGCGATGGAGAGCGGCGCCGGGCTGCCCACGCAGAATGCCCGCGTGTGGTTGCATCCATTCGCATCGGTGATGGTTACGGCATAGTCGCCGGTTCCGATCCCCACCAGGTCCTCGGTGGCGGCGGTGAATCCGTCGGGCCCCGTCCAAGCGAAGGAGTACGGCGCTTGGCCACCACCGATCGTCAAGCCGATCGCGCCGTTGGATGCACCATGGCAGAGGGGTTGGACGATGGTGCCGGTGATCACCGGGTCGCTCACCTCCACCATGCGACTGACCGTGCGGGTGCAGGCTCCCGAGGCAACGGTGAGCGAATAGGCTGTGGTTGAGGTCGGAGAGGCGATAGGATTCGGGCAATCGCTGCAGCTGAGTCCTGCTGCCGGGCTCCAGCTGTAGGTGGACCCTCCCGTCACGCTGATTGGCACGGATCCCCCCGGGCAGATGGTGGCATCGGGCGAAACCGCTACGGTGAGCGAGTCGGAGAGCGGCACGGTCAAGGAGTCGAGCACTGCACCCGCGCAATAGGGATTGCCCAAGAGGAACAGCAGCGTCTCAGCAGGCTCTTGCAGCCCGTCCACGATTGGTGTGATGGGGACATCCGCATGCGCAGCACCCGCGGGGATGACGATGGTTTTCGCCATGTCCGGGTCGGGGTCGCCGATGACGGCATAGTCCACACCGTTGATGGCCGAGCCTTGCAGGTAATAGGTCAATGTCACCGGGGTGGGCAGCACGGGATCGCGCGTGAACCGCACGAAGCCCGGGTTGCAGCCCTCCACGAGCTCGGCCCCGCCATTGGCGGTGACTGCGCTCAAGGTGATGCTGGGACTCTGGATGCGCTCGATGAAGACCCAGCTGTCGAACTTGCGGTCGCTGGCATCCGCCACGATCAACTTGAGGTGGTAGGTCTGGCAGGGCTGAACCGGGGAGCGCGCCACCAGATTGCGCGTGAAGCCATCCATCTGCAGCTGCTGTCCGCCCGGGTTGTGCTGGAAGTGCGCGCTGTTCTGCCCTGCGTTCACATTGTTGATGGCCACGGCGGTGCTCGTGCTGGGGATGAGCGCGATGTTCCGGTCGTTGCCGATGCCCGGGTCGCCGGTGATGCCTGGCCCGCTGATGAAGAACCCGAAAACGTCGTTGTATTGCGAGCCCACCCACTCGTTGTACTCCTCGCTGCCGAAGACGAAATTGAAGCTGAGGCTGTCGCCGCTGGGAATCACGTCGAATTCGAAGCGGCATGCATCATAAGTGGTGCGGCCGGTGACGGCATTGAGGATGGAGCTGCCCGGCGTGCCTTGCTGGAAGGTGCGGTTCTCCGCGTTGTTGGGGCCGATGGCGTCCGTGATGCGGCCGCTCGTCAGCACCACCCCGGCATCGAGCCCGAGCAGTCCGCCGCTGTTGGTGAATGAGCCGTAGCCCTCCCCATGGCAGGTGATGGTCGGGTTCAGGATCTGAACGCCGTTGCCGGTGATCGTCTGGGCCAGCGCCTGCAGATCGGTCTGGGGCGCAACGCTCAGCTGAGCCCGTAGGCCTGAGGCGATGAGCACGACGCTGCTCGCCAGTGCCGCGCGGCGAAGCGCTTGGCGGATGCCGGGTTGCGCCTGCCGGATCATCGGTTGCGTTGTTGGGCGCAGGCCTCCTCGGCCTCCGACAGTCCATGGTCGACTTCGGTGATCCGTGCCGCGTGGATGCGCGCGCGCATCACCGGCAGGGAGCGTTCCTTCGCCATCGACCGGGGGCCGCCCTCGGTGGCCTCGAAGACCAGCAGCCCTGCAGGGACGCAGGCGAAGACCAGCTTCAATCCCGGCTCTGCGGCCAGTGAACGGGTCAGCGCATCGCGGTCCTGTGTCGTAAGCCCTTCCACCTGAACGGCATAGGTGCGGTGGCCTTGTGACCCGGATTGTCCTTGGGCCTCTATGGAGGAGAGCAGGATGGCGGCCGCTACTGCAAGCATCCATCCGAAGCATGTGGTCTGCTTCATCGTCCTGATGTTCGGGGCTCTGCGGGGAGTGGTCCGCCGTAGCCGGTCAGTTCTGGACGCGTTATACCGCCGGAGGACCTTTAAGGTTCCTGTGGGGGGAGCGGGTGCAGGATCGGCACCCTGTCCAACGGCCGTTGAACAGGTCAGGCAGGGCGTCGGCTGAGGGCGGCATGCAGCGCGATGCCTGCCGCCACGCTCACGTTCAAGGAGCCTATGGCTCCGGCCATGGGGATGCGGGTCAGCTCATCGGCCATGCGGAGCACCGCCTCGGAGAGCCCTTCACCCTCCGCGCCCAGCACCAGAACGAGTGGTCCGCCAAGGTCGGCTTTCTCCAGCGGAGTGGTGCCCTTCTCGGTGAGGGCGACGATCCGAAGGCCATGCGCTCGCGCGCGGTTCAGCCCGTCGGTGAGGCGTCCCACGCGGCACACGGGTTTGCGCACCAAGGCCCCTGCGCTGCTCTTCACGGCATCGCTGCCCAATCGTGCCGTGCCCTGCTTGGGCACCAGCAGGGCATGCGCGCCGAAGCACTCCGCACTGCGCGCGATGGCACCGAGGTTGCGCACATCCGTCACCTGGTCGAGCGCCACGATCAACGGGGTTTCGCCGCGCTCATAGGCCATGGCGATCACCTCGTCGAGGTCCTGTTCTTCCACCTGGCTCAGCAGGCCGATGACGCCCTGATGCTCCGTACGGGTGAGCCGATCGAGCTTCTCAACGGGCACGGGCTGCCAGGGGATGCCCCGCTCCAGGGCCAGCGCCCTGATCTCCCGGATGCCATCGCCTCCGGCTTCCCGGCGCAGGAGGATCTTCTCCACGTTCTTGCCCGCGCGGATCGCTTCGATCACGGGCCATATCCCGCAGATGAGTTCCTTGTCAGCCATGGTCGGTTTGCGCTGCCCGCATCGGTTCGGAGCCTGCCGGGCGCAGTGGATTTGGGGCGTGGGGCATGGTGCGGACGGGCTCAGTTCTGGTGGACGCGGCCGTTTCGCCAGCTCTCCACATTGCGGTACCAAGCGCCCTTGAACATCGGATCGCGGTCCAGCCGGTAATCGTTGTCGCTGAGTGCGCTCGGGCGCTTCACGAAGTTGAAGGAAAGGCTCATGATGTTGTTCTCCTCCCCGTAGGTCCAGGTCTCGCCCGTTTCGCTCCGGTAGATGGAGGTCGGCGTGCCGAAGATGATGTGCACGAGGCCACGATCGGTTCGCCAGCCCTCCACCACGGAGCTGAAATGCCGGTTGGCATTCTCCACGCGTCCGTAGTAGATGCGGATGGCCTCCCTGGCGCGCTCGCGGTCACCGGCCGCGTCAAGCCAGAATCGCTCCATCGCCTTGCGTGCATCGGGTTCATTCGTCATCCGCTCGTATTCCTGTGTGCTGGTGATGTAGCGCAAGGGGCGCAGCAGGTCGTGCGGCTCATCAACGTATGGAAAGGCGGTTTCCAGCACTGTGAGGACGTAGCAGTCCCCTTGGCCGGTAGCCGAATCCGCGCAGAACCGGTAGGCCCCCGGCCGCAAGCCGCCCAGGATGGCCTTGCCGGCAGAGTCGAGCGGCACCGTGAAGGCGGAATCCGCAGCGACATCGTCGTTATTGCGCGTATCCTGGCTGAACACGGGCATCGGTAACGCGGCATCCAAGGGGTGCCGTGTGACGCTGATCGGACGCCCGGCCATCGCTTCATTCCTCAGCGCCACGGGCCTTCCGAGGGGCAGGTGGTCCTCGAAGAGCGGCAGCCCCGTCGCCGGGTCGATCGGCATGAAGTACTGCTGCGACCCGGGTGCTCCGTCGTGCACGCGCAGCATAACCACCGTTTCATTGTCTCGGTTGAGGTCGCGCGCGGCCACCTTCACCACGAAGCTGCTGCCCGGGCGCCGGCGCAGCTGCATGCTGCCGATCAGCTCGCGCTCTTCGCCAGGCGCATCGCTGCGGTCCTGTACCAGGGTGCTGGCGCTGTCGATCACCTGGCGCGACGACCATGCGGCGAAGGCCCCGTAGGTGATGCGCACGCGGGCTTTGAACGGACCGCCCTCCCCATCGCCTTTGTAGAGCAGGTCGGCGGTGTTCAACTTGAAGTAAAGGGTCGTGAGTCCGGCGTCCGAGTGATGCACGCGCGCATCCAGTCGTATGGAGGCCGGTCCCCTGCCATAGACGTGGACCAGGTTGTCGCGCTGGAGCAGGGGGGGCCGCGAGCCGCAGCCCGCTGCGAGCAGTGCCAGGAGCACGAGGATGGTCGGTGCGGTCCGCATGGCTATTCCTCCAGGGACCGGGCCAGCAACTTCTCGTTGATGCTCTTGTTGGTCTTCGCGCCGAGCTCCTTGAGCATCTCTGCCTGCCGCACAAGGTTGCCCGCGCCGGTGGAGAGCTTCTTCATGGATTCCTGGTAGGTCTGCTGTGCGCTGCCGATCGCCGCGCCTACGGCGATCAAGTCGTTCGTGAAGCCGGTGAACTTGTCGTAGAGCAGGCCCGCGCGCTCAGCGATCTCCATGTGGTTGCGCGCGATGCGCTCGTTCTTCCAGATGCCGTGGATGGTCCGCAGTGTGGCCATCAGCGTGGAGTGGGTCACCATCACCACCTGCCGGTCATAGGCTTCCTGGAAGATCTCCGGCCGCTCGCGCAAGGCGAGGAGGAAGGCTGGCTCAATGGGCACGAACATGAGCACGAAGTCCACGCTCCGAACCCCGTATAGCTTGGTGTAGTCCTTCTCGGATAGCCCCTTGGCGTGCGCGCGCAGGCTCTCCACGTGCAGCTTCAGCAGCCGGCCGCGCTCGGCCTCGTCGGAGGCCGCGGCGAACCGTTCGTAGTGCAGCAGCGAGACCTTGCTGTCGATCACCAGGTGCTTGTCCTCCGGGAGCATCACCACGGCATCGGGCCGCAGCCGCGAGCCATCGTGGAGCGTGGTGCTCTCCTGCATGCTGTACTCCTGGCCTTTCATCAGCCCTGAGGATTCGAGCAGCTTCTCCAGGATCATCTCGCCCCAAGCGCCCTGGGCCTGGGTGTCGCCCTTGAGCGCCTTGGTAAGGTCGTTGGCCTCCTGGCTCAGCTTCTGGTTCTGCTCCACCAAGCGGCCGATCTCCGCCTTCAGCGCGAATCGCTCGCGCCCCTCGGCCTCGTATGCCTTGCGAACCTGCTCCTCGAATTCTCTGATGCGCTGCTGGAGCGGCTGCAGAAGGGTGCCGAGCTTCTCCTGATGCTGGGCGTTGAGCGCCTTTCCCCGGTCCTCGAGCAACCGGTTGGCGATGAGCTCGAACTCCTTCGTCATGCGCTCCTGCAGCTGCTCGATCTCGGCCTTCTGCTCCTGGAGCCGCTGCTGGGCGTGCGCGCTGCGCTGCTGCTCGGCTGCCAATTGGGCGCCGATGCCGGCGGCTTCGCGCGCCCGCGCATCGCTGCGCTCCTGGGCTTGAGCGAGCTGCTCCTGCAGGGAGGCCTTCTCTTCCTGATGGGTCGCGCGAAGGCCGGCAACGGCCTCCTCCAGCGCGCCTCTGGAGCGCCAGGCCTGCACGCCGAATCCCATGAGGATTCCGAGCACGAGGCCGATGAGGATGCCGGTGAGCATGGTGCCACGAAGGTAGCGCGGGCCGGGTGCTCAATTGTCCAGCACCACCACCAGCGCGCCCACGGGCACCTCATCGTAAAGGGCGATGACATCCGTGTTGCGCATGCGGATGCAGCCCATGGAGCTGGGCATACCCACCGTGCACTCGCTGGCCGTGCCATGGATGTAGATATAGCGGCCCCGGCTGTCCACGCCAGGGCCCTGGTTCACGCCGGGCTCAAGTCCGTCCAGCCAGAGGATCCGCGATGTGATCCAGTCCTTGTCCGGGCCCTGGGGGTCCGGGTCGGCCAGCCGGCCGGTGTAGACGCGGTCCTTCAGGATGCCCATGGGCGGCACATCGTCGCCGATCTTCTCCGCCACGCGGTGCAGGCCGGTCGGCGTGCGGTAGCTGTCCACGGCCGTGCCGAGGCCATTGCGGGCCGTGGCGATGGGAAAATCGGCCACCAAGCGGCCCTCGCGGACATGGAAGAGCCGCTGCCGGTGCACGGAGATGTACAGCACATCGCCGGTGACCGGCTGTTGCGGGTAGCGCGCCGACAGGTATTCGAGCAGCATATCCGCAAGGCCCTGCTGCGGGTGCTGGTCCAAGGCCCGTACCTGCCCGAGCGACCAAGCCGCTACCGCCAGGAAGGCCAGCACAAAGGCGCTCCGCATGCCTGCGAAGTTCGGCGCTATTCCAGCACCACCGGCATCTCCTTCGGGTGGCGCACGGAGTAGCTGAATCCCACCTTCCTCGTGGCCTTGGGCTCCAGGCGCAGGTTCCATGTCAGTGCGCCGCGGTTGTCGTCGCGTGCGGCTCCGCCGGCATCCTCCAGCTTCACTTCGATTTCGCTCTGCGGGCTCAGGGGCCATTGGTCGCGCAGCTCCAGGTCGACCATTGCGCCCTTGGTGTTGCGCACCGTGATGTCCCAGCCGACTGTGACCGTGCGCTTGCCGCTCACGATGGCCTTCTCGTTGGTCGATTTGCGCCGCACGCGTTCGATCGCTACGCCCTTGTCCCGCCCCAGGCTGATGTCGAGGGTGTCCTTGGGCTCGTCGAGGTTCAGGTAGCTCTCCCCCACGAAGGTGCCCTCGAAGAACACATTGGCGGCGCCGGGCAGAAGGTTGAGGTCCTCCCAGCCCGTGGTGCGCGCATAGAGGAAAGCATCCTTGTCCAGCTTGGGCGTGGCGAAGTGCTTATAGGTCGCCGCGATGCTCTGGCTCTGCACGCCCACGGTGTGCGCCCGGCCATCGCTCGGGATGGTGAAGGGGGCATCGATCACGAATTCGCGCGTGGTGGTGCGAAAGGCCACGGTGTTCGCCACGATGCTGCGGGCTTCCCTCTCCTGCAGGTCCATTTCGGCGCCGGCATGGGCGGGGGGGGCGGCCATCGGCGCTTCGGCTTTTTGCCGCGTGCGGCTCTCAATGCTCACGGTCTGCAGCCGACGGGGCTGGTAGGTGTAGAGCGTCCAAGGGTTCAGCGCGGGCATCACCCCGCCGAGGGTAGGATTGCCGCTGCTCAGGCTCAAGCTCACCTTGCTCCAATCCTCGCCGGTATTGTTGGTCACCAGCGCCTTCATCAGCAGGTCGATGGGCTGTCCCACTCCCTTGGCCCGCAGGTCGTAGGCGGGCAGCCATCCGGCGCTGCCCACGAAGTAGGTGATGGTGAACGTGGCGGTCACCTCGGCACCGCTGGTGATCTCCACGACCACCTCGCTGGTGGGGCGCGGCGCCTGCGCCTGCAGGGAATTCAGCTGCTGGCGCAGCTTGTCGGCCTCCTGCCCGATGGCGGTGAGCTTCTCCTGCTGCGCCAGCCAGTTCGCCTTGGTGATCGTGAGCCGCTGGCGCACGTAGTCGTTCACTGCAGTGAGCTGTGCGGCCGTGAGTCCGTTCTGCTGCCCGCCGATGCTGCTGTTCTTGCCCAGCAGCTGCTCCTCGTTCACCCAAACATCCTGCATGGCCTTCTCGTAGGCCCAGTCCTTCTCCAGCTTCTTGATGCGCGCCTGCAGGTCCTCGATCTCCTTCTTCTTCGGGCTCTCCGTGAGGTAGTTGATGCGGTGGTTCACGCTCAGGATCTGGTAGCCGCCCTTGCCGGTCACGTGTATGCTCTGCGGGTCGAGCTGCTCGGCCAGGCCGGTGAAGGCCAGCACGCTGGTCCCCGCCGGGATGGAGGCGGTGGCGCTCCGCGTCACCTGCGCGCCGCTCAGGAAGACCTTGGCCTCGGCGACCTTGCTGGGGATGGCTTTCTCG
>DDRC01000218.1:473-4868 GCA_002342985.1 Flavobacteriales bacterium UBA2426 | reverse complement strand
CTCACGCACGCTGAAGGAGTTCGAGGCGGCCTTGGAGCCGCACGGCTTCCTGCGCGTCCACCTCTCCCACCTGGTGAACATGTCCCAGGTGCGCATGTACCTGCATCGGGATGGGGGCACACTGGTGCTCACCAACGGCCAGGAGGTGCCCGTGAGCCACCGGCGCCGGCAGGATGTGATGGAGGCCCTCGGCCGGAAGAACGCCAAAGGCTGAACTTCGCGCATATGCGATCGCCGGTCTTTGCCATATCGTTCCTCCTGACCACGTTGTCCACCAACGCCCAGCGAACGGACACGCTGCGCTTCCATTCCACCGCGTTCAATGGCCACCGCGAGGTGGTGGTGCACCTGCCGGAGTTCCACCGCTACGCGAGCAATGAGGTCCGCATGCCGGTGTTCGTCGTGCTCGATGGCCAGCATGAGTGGTTCCTCGACCCGGTGCTGAACGACATCCGCTTCCTGCAGTACACGCACGAAGTACCGCAGGCCATCGTGGTCACGGTGCCCCATGCGGATCGGGTGCAGGAAAGCGCACCGGACAGCATCGACCAGCCCACCATGCCGTTGCTGGAGCTGCTCACCAAGGAGCTGCCTCCGTTGTTGAAGCCCTACAAACCTGGTGACCTCACGGTGCTGGTGGGGCATTCCTTCACGGCCAGCTTCGCCCTGTACGCCTCGTTGGCCGCGCCGGGTGCGTTCGATGCGGTGATCGCGCTCTCTCCCTTGCACCAGGTGAAGCAGTCGCTGCCCCTGGTCATTGAACGCCTCATCAGCCATCCCAACGAACGCGTGCTGGTGGCCGTGGGAGGTCCCCAGCGGCTAAAGGATGGTGGTCATCATGCGGAGCTCACCGCGGCGGTCCGAGCTGCGGATGCCTCGCGCACCGAAGGCCGTTTCGTGTTCAAGGAGTATCCCAGCGCAGGTCACACCTCGCTGCCCATCATCGCCTTCCCGGAACTGCTCTCCACCCTGTTAATGCCCTACGCCCTGCGCGACACGTTGGCCGCAGTGGACAGCAACTACAAGCTGACCGCGCCACCACCTCCCCCTGAAGAACTACTGTGGGAACTGGAACAGAGCTGGCGCTTCCTCGGGGACACCCTTCCTTGGGACCTGGCCGAGGCGAACGGCCTGATCTCCCGGCTGGAGAACAGCGGCTACACGGACCATGTGATCGTGCTGCTGCGACGCGCCATTGAACTCTATCCGAACGACTACTACCTCCATGCCTGGTTGGGCGAGGCCCTGCTGGAGCGTGATCCTGCGCAGGCTCGTGCGAGCTTGCTGAAGGCGCTGGACGTACAGGCCGCGTTCGCCAGGGATGAAGCGGACTACGAGGAGATGAAGGCCGAGATCGAAGGGATGCTGAAGCCGTGATTGGCCGCCGTAGCGTCGTGCTGGCCTCTCCTTTTTCCGGTGATCACTTCGCCTTCGCCGCCGCCTCCACCATCGCCTTCACCACCTTCGGTGCACTGCCGATGAAGACCTGCTTACCGATGATGATCGTGGGCCGCTTCAGGAAGGTGTACTCCTGCAGGATGTACTTGCGGTAGTCCTTCTCGCTCAGCTTCATCTCGTTCAGACCCATGCTGCGGTACTTCATGGCGATCTTGCTGAAGAGCGCCTCGTAGCTGCCGGCGAGCTTCTGCAGGGCATCCAGTTCCTTGGCGGTGATGGGCTCGCTCTTGATCTCGCGCAGGGTGAACCTCTTCAGGTCCGGGATCTCCTTGAGGATGCGTTGACAGGTGCCGCAATTGGCGAGGTGGTAGATGGTCATGGGGTGTGAAGGTCGTGAGGTTGGAGTGGATGGAACATCCATGACAATGGAATGTTTGCGTTGACGGCGACGAACATGCCCGCAATGGGAAGACTTAGCTTGGTGCCATGGATGCCCTCTTTCGACTATTCCGTGTGGATGCCGCCGAGGCGGATCGCATCGCGCAAGCGCCTGATGAGCCGCATCAGCACGACTTCGAGGAGCTCATCATCGGTGTGGAGGGGCAATTGGAACACTTCATCGATTTCCGCACGGCGACCATCGAGGCGCCTTTCGTCAGCTTCGTAACCAAGGGCAAAGTGCACCGCGTGGTGCCGCGCACGAAGGACGGCCGCTGCGACATGTGGGTGATGCGCTTCCGCAGCGAGTTCATCCCCGAGACTACCTTTCAGCTCTATTCCTTCTTCCACGCCAACGCGGACATCCCGCTGCCCGATGCCTTCTGCTTCAAGCGGCTGCTCACGGTGTGCGACCTGATCGCCGGCGAGATGGAGCGGCCCGCACCCGACCTGGCCGTGGTGCGCCAGCTGCTGGGTGCGCTCTTCACCCTGATCCGCAGCGAGCACCGGCGGCAGCATCCGGATGCGGAAGCGCCCAGCGACACGCAGAACGAGACCTTCCGCAACTTCCTCCGCATCCTCGAGGAGAACTTCCGCCAGCCTCACGATGTGGAGTTCTATGCCTCGCAGCTCTTCATGAGCCCGCGCAACCTGAACCTGATCACGCAGCACATCCTGCAGCAGAGCGTGAGCCGCATCATCGAGACGCGCAAGCTGATCGAGGCCAAGAACCTGCTGGTGACCACGGACAAGCCCGTGAGCGAGATCGGCTTCGAGCTCGGCTACAACGAGAAGGCCTACTTCACGCGGGTGTTCAAGAAGAACACCGGGCAGACGCCCACCGAGTTCCGCGAGGAGATGCGCAGGTTGGTGGCGTGAGGTCGGAAGCCCGCGTGAAGGATGGCAGCGGCAGCCCGGCGATGGGCTGGGCGAGCGAACGCACGGTGCGAGGAGGCTGCGACGCAGGAGCAGACCCCGGAGCCCGATGCGATGCCGCACAGGCCAAGCCGGCTACAGCGGACAGCCCGACCCGCGCGTGGACGGTGCGCGTTGGCAGAGGGGCACGCCCACGTGTGCAACACCTCTACCGGAATGTGTTACCCGCCCGGCGGATGGTGGCTGGACCTTTGTGCCGCGGCAGAAATGAACACCCCAACACACACGACCATGGAACTCCAAGGACAAGCCCTCATCATCACCGGCGGTGCCAGCGGCATCGGTCACCAGGCCGCGCTGCAACTGGCCGACAAAGGCGCCAACCTCATCATCGCCGACTTCAACTTGGAAGGCGCCGAGCAGGTGGCCCGGGAGATCGCCGCGAAAGGCGTGAAGGCCTTCGCCTACAAGGTGGACGTGTCCAAGGTCGCCGAAGTGGAGGCCCTGGTGGACTTCGCCGTGGAGAAGCTGGGCACGTTGAACGGCATCTTCAACAACGCGGGCATCGGCTTGGTGAAACCCTTTTTGGAGATGGACCCCGCCAGCTACCACAAGGTGATCGAGGTGGACCAGCACAGCGTGTACTACGGCATGTACTACGCGGCGAAGAAGATGGTCGCTTTGGGCGCGAAGGGCACCTTCGTGAACACGGCCTCCATCTACGGCTTCCAGGCGGCGGTGGGCAGCTTCAACTACAACGCCGCCAAGGCCGCGGTGGTGATGATGAGCAAGAGCGGCGCGCTGGAACTGGCGCCCCACGGCATCCGCGTGGTGGGCGTGGCCCCCGGCTTCATCAACACGCCCATCCTGGGCAACGATGCGGCCATGAAGAAGATGCTGGGCGACATGCACCTGCACAAGCAGCTGATCGAGCCCGCCAAGGTGGCCGCCGTGGTGGCCTTCCTCTTCACCGATGCCGCCAGCGCCATCAACGGCAGCACCGTGCCGGTGGACGATGGCTTCCTGATCCACCGGAACGGCTGAGCGATCGGGAGCGTTGCATAAAAAGCCCCCCTGCATCGGCCGGGGGCCTTTTTGTTCACGGCGCGCCCACGCCCTGTGCAACCGCTCTTCCGGAAAGTGTTACCCCCACCCCTGCCCGCTGCGGGACCTTTGTACCACGCAAAACGAACGGCCATGACCACCCCGGACACCGCCACCGCCACCCGCACCAACTGGGTGCTGGACCCCACCCATAGCGAGGTCAACTTCAAGGTGAAGCACCTGATGATCGCCAACGTGAAGGGGGCCTTCCAGAAGTTCAACGCCAGCATCGAGGCCGTGGGCACCGACTTCGCCAACGCCCGCGTGCAGGCCACCCTGGACGCCTCCTCCATCTTCACCAACGAGGAGAACCGCGACAAGCACCTGCGCAGCGCCGACTTCTTCGATGTGGAGAAGCACCCCCACCTGCAGTTCACCGGCAGGGACATGAAGCATGTGAGCGGCGACGACTACACGCTCACCGGCGATCTCACCATCAAAGGCATCACCAAGCCGGTGACGCTGGAGGTGGAGTTCGGCGGCCGCAACACCGACCCCTGGGGCAACGAGAAGCTGGCCTTCGCGCTCAACGGCCGCATCAACCGCAAGGACTGGGGCCTGAACTGGAACGCCGCGCTG
>DDRC01000218.1:0-350 GCA_002342985.1 Flavobacteriales bacterium UBA2426 | reverse complement strand
GGACTGGGGCCTGAACTGGAACGCGGCCTTGGAAACGGGCGGCGTGCTCGTGAGCGATGAGGTGCGCCTCAGCGCCGAGCTGCAGTTCGCCAAGCAGGCCTGACACTACACCGCACACGATGACCAAATTGCTCAACTCCCATCCGCTCGCCGAGGACCTCGGCAAGCTGCTCCTGCGCGTGCTCGCCGGTGGCCTCATGCTGCTGGACCACGGCTGGCCCAAGCTTGCGGGCTTCAGCGGGATGGCGGACACTTTTCCTGATCCCATCGGGCTGGGCCCCGGTCTCTCCCTGGGCCTGATCGTCTTCGCCGAGGTGCTGTGCGCCCTGCTGGTGGTGCTGGGCCTCTGG
>DDRC01000094.1 GCA_002342985.1 Flavobacteriales bacterium UBA2426 | reverse complement strand
AACGCCGATGAGGCGGTGGATCAGGCCAAGCGCTTGAGCCAGGAGACCGGCACCAAGTGGTGGGTGGTGAAGGCACAGATCCACGCAGGTGGCCGAGGCAAGGGCGGCGGTGTGAAGCTGGCCAAGAGCATCGAAGAGGTGCGCGAGCGGGCGGAAGCCATCATCGGTATGCAGCTGATCACGCCGCAGACCCCGCCTACGGGCAAGAAGGTGCACAAGGTCCTCATCGCCGAGGATATGTATTACCCCGGGGCCAGCGAGACCAAGGAGTACTACATGAGCGTGCTGCTCGATCGCGCCAGCGGTAAGAACATCATCATGTACAGCACCGAGGGGGGCATGGACATCGAGGAGGTGGCCGAGAAGCACCCGGAGAAGATCTTCAAGGAGGTGGTGGACCCCCGCGTGGGACTGCGCCCCTTCCAGTGCAACAAGGTGGCCACCAACCTGGGCTGCACCGGCAACGCGAAGAAGGAGATGGTGAAGTTCGTGGCCGCGCTCTACAAGGCCTATGAGGGCTGCGATGCCGCCATGTTCGAGATCAACCCCGTGCTGAAGACCAGCGATGACAAGATCGCTGCAGTGGACGCCAAGGTGCGGCTCGACGGCAACGCCCTGTACCGCCATCCGGACTACGTGGAGATGCGCGACAAGACGGAGGAGGACCCCATCGAGGTGGAGGCCGGGGAGGCCGGCCTGAACTACGTGCGCCTGGATGGCAACGTGGGCTGCATGGTGAACGGTGCCGGCCTGGCCATGGCCACCATGGACATCATCAAGCTCAGCGGTGGCGAGCCGGCCAACTTCCTCGATGTGGGCGGTACGGCGGATGCGGCGCGGGTGGAAAAGGCCTTCCGCATCATCCTGAAGGACGAGCGGGTGAAGGCGATCCTGGTGAACATCTTCGGGGGCATCGTGCGCTGCGACCGCGTGGCCCAGGGCATCGTGGACGCCTACAAGAACATCGGCGACATCAAGGTGCCGATCATCGTGCGCTTGCAGGGCACCAACGCCCAAGAGGCCAAGGACCTGATCGACAAGAGCGGCCTGAAGGTGCTGAGCGCCGTGGCGCTGCAGGAGGCCGCCGACCGGGTGAAGGAGGTGCTGGCGTAAAGCCGCGCCGAATCCTCTGGCGGCATGATCGGGGTCGCTATCACCTGTTGCCCGGCGTTCTGTGGCTTCATGAAGTGGCTCAGGAACGACCATCTGCTCTTGGTCTTGCTCGTATCGACCGGTGCATTGGCGGTCGTCGGGATCATCGGGCGCGTGCCGGAGAACCTACGGCTGAACACGTGGGATGGGCTTCTCGGGCCGTTCTCCTATGTAGCCTGCTACGCTTCATTTCGATACCTGTACAAGCGCGTATTTCGCCGCGAGCCGACTTATAATCGCGGTGCTTGGTATGATTGGCATGAGGGGCGTAGCCAGGACTGGTGCGATGTGGCGGTCCATGTGCTGCCCTTGATGATCGCACTCGCAGTACCTGTTCTCCTGACAACGTTCCTGGGCTAGGTCAGGCCTTGCCGTGGAACCTGGTCTTGCGAAACGGGCCCGATGCCTTCGCAGGGTCTCCTGCAGAGGACCCTGCAACCCTCACCCCACCAAGCGCCGGATGATCTCCCGCACCGGCTCCACCTTCTTGGTGTGCTGGATGCTGGGGCCGGCCACCCACACGGTCTTGTAGGTCACCTGCTGGGCCGCCACCTCCGTGGCCTTCATGCCGATGTAGAAGCGGAGCATCTTCACCCACTTCTTCAGGCGCTTGTTCTTGTTCAGTAAGCGCTCCAGCCAAGGGGAACGCAGCCCCACCTTCTGCACGTAGGGTGTGTTGATCACCGTGCACGGCGTGCCGCTGATGCGCTCGGTGAGCACGATATCCTTGGCGTCATACTGCACGCAGGCCTGCTTGTAGTCGTCCGTGATGGGGGCTTCCACCGAGGCGATGAAGGGACTGCCCACCGACACGCCCTCTGCGCCGTAGCTCAGCATCCGGTCCATCTCCGCCTTGTTGCCCACCCCACCGGCCGAGATCACCGGAATGGTGCAGTGCTTCTTCAGCAGCTCGATGAGGTCCTTGGGCGGGATGTTGCCCCGGTGGCCACCCGCCTCGTTGTTCACGGCGATCACCGCATCGGCCCCCAGGGCTTCCACCTTCTGGGCGAACCGCAGGTCCGTGACATCGCAGAAGACCTTGATGCCCGCCTTGTGCGCCGCGTTGATCGTGGCCTCCGGACTGCCGAGCGAAGTGATGATGAAGTCGCAGCCTTCCGCGCAAAGGACCTCCAGCTGCTTGGCAGCCTTGGGGTTGCTCTTGTTCACGATGAGGTTGAAGCCATAGGCGCCCTTGCCGCACTCCGCCTTGGCGGCCTTCAATTCGCGGCAGGCGGCCCGCAGTTCCTCCAGGGTGCGGTAGTTCAGCGCCGGGATGCAGCCCGCCACGCCGCAGCGCAGGCCCTCCTTCACCATGGCCGTGTTGGAGACCAGGAACATCGGGGCCATGATGAGCGGGTGCTCCAACCGGAGCATGTCGGTAAGGCGGGTGCGCATGGTTCCTAGAGCGGTGAAGCCTTCAGCGGATCACGATGGATGCTCGACGCTGTCGATCAATGCGGAGCCGCTCACCTGCCGCCCTCCGCCAGCCGCCGCTCCAGCTCGGCGATGCGCTGCTCCTGCTCCTTCACCACCTGCAGCAGCAGAACGGCCAAGCGGTCGTAGTGAACGCTGTAGGCCTCGGTGCGGCTGGGGTCCACGAGTTCGCGGCCCTGCGCATCGGTGGCGGGGATGCCGCTGTCGTCCGTCCAGGTGCGGGCAGGGCCGTACACCACCAGTTGGGGAAGCACCCGTTCCACCTCCTCGGCGATGAGGCCCACCTCGTGGCCTCCGCCCAGCGCCGGCTTAAGGTCGTACTCCACCGGTCGCAGCGCGAAGAGCCGCTCCTTGTCCACGTGCAAGGGGGCCACATTGGTCTTCACGCGCAGGGTGCTGCTCTGCGGCCGCAGCTCGCCGCTGCTGGTGCGCACCATCACGGTGCCTGTGCCGCTGGTGCTGCTGCCCTGCACGAAGCGGGCGTTGGTCTCGATGTTCCCGTTGGCCAGCAGGCCGCCGCTCGCCGGGCTGCTGGTGGTGCCCACGCGCAGGCCATTGGTGAAGTAGCCCTGGCCGTCCACCTGCAGGTCGTAGCTGGTGCTGGTGGTGCCGCCCACGCGCAGCCGCCCGGCGATGTTGCTGGTGGTGGTGCTGCCTTCCGCCAGGAAGCCGCCGCTTCCGATGGTGAGGTCGAAGCTGCTGCTGGGCGAGGTGGTGCCGATTCCCACGCGGTCCGTGCTGGTCACCCACACGGCGTCGGTGCATTCCCATCCGCCGCTGCCGGTGCCGCGGATGGTGTGGTTGGTGTTGAAGCTCGTGCTGCAGTCCACCGTGGTGCCGCCACTGCCGCTCACCGTGCCGGGAACCCACGCGCTGCCGTTGAAGAGCAGCACATTGTTGACCGCAGGGGCATTGCCGCTCACGGGGATGTTGAGCAGCGCGTTGGCGTTCCAGATCGGCGAGTTGGACAGGGCGTTGAGGGTGTTGCCGCTCCAGCTGAGGCCCGTGCCCGCCGTGAAGGTGCCCCCGGTACTGCCTGCCGTGGCGGCATGCAGCGCATAGGGCACGCTGAGCAGCTGGCTGGTGCCTGTGATGGTGTAGCTGGTGCCGCCGTTGGGGTCGGCCTCGGTGCGCAGCCAGTAGCTGCCGGTGCCCCAGTTGATGCTCGCGAAGCTGCCGCTCACGGCGGCGCCGCCGCCAACCTCCACGGTGAGCAGGCCATTGTCGTTGGTGATGCCGTTGTGGGTCTCCACATACACCGGCGTGCCATTGGCGCTTCCCTGCAGGATGCTCACCCGCATGCCCACAGGGGCGTTGGTCACCAGGGCGTCTGCGGCATTGCGCACCACGGCCTGGTAGCTGAGGCGCTGCGGGGCCTGGGCGCAGAGGGCAGTCGCGAGAAGCAGCGCGGAGGGAAGGGTGAAGGGCTTCATTATGGGGGAGCGGGGTGGGTGCGGATCAGTGTTTCACGATTCTGAAGGTGCGCAGCGGGCCGGTGGGGCCCAGCACGCCAAAGAGGTAGGTGCCCGCTGCGCGGCCGGCCATGGGGATGCGCGTGCGGTCGGTGGTGATGCGGTCTTCCGCGAGCAACTGGCCGGCGGCATCATGCAATTGGTAGCGCAGGGGCTTGGGGAGGTCGCCAGCCGCGGTCAGTTCAAGGTCCTCGGCGGTGGGATTGGGCCAGGCAGCGAGCGTGAATCCATCGGCCCGCTCGCCTATGCCGGTGGTCACGCTGATCTCGTACGGCTGCTGCACGCCCTGCGCCAATGAAACGGCCGCGCCGGCAAGGGTGATGCAGGCGGGCTGGCCCACGGTGTAGCTCATGCTTCCACCGGCTCCGCCGGCGTCGCCGCCGGTGGCCACACTGGCCTGCTGAGCATGGAGGACGTGCGCGGCCAGGACGAGTGGGAGGAAAGTGAGGCGGAGCATGGGAGCGGCTTGCTCCGCCAAGCTAATGACCAAGCGGTGAACACGCATGATGGGTCAATGCCAGGGTTAACGGCGACTGTGCGCCTGATGGCCCGCAAATCCTGCAGGCGGAGGGGCGACAGTTCGCGCAGCGAGGGTGACGCGGCTGGGATGCCTTGCGCGCCACAAGGTCCATCATGGCATTTCCCTCCGTCCTCCGGTTATCCGATGCACCGGACAGTAATGAACTGCTGCTTTGCCTTCGGACTGCATTCCAGTTCATGCCTGTTGATGAGGCGGGTGAGGTCCGCCCTTGGATCAGCTGGGCATCGCGTCCAAGGCCCCGTCCTTTGCAGCATCTTCGCTTCCATCCATGAACCTCCTTCTGCTCCATGGCGCCCTCGGTACACGCGAACAGCTTGCCCGGCTGCGCGAGGCACTGCCCGGTGTACGCACCCATGCCCTCGAGTTCCGCGGCCACGGCGGAAGGCCCATTCCGGATGAGGGCCTTTCCATGGAGGATTTCCTTGGCGACATCCATGATGCGCTCGATGAGGCAGGGTGGAGCGAGGCGCACCTGTTCGGCTACAGCATGGGCGGTTATGCGGCGCTGCTGTACGCCAGCCGTTTCCCGGAGCAGGTGAGGTCGGCGGTGACGCTCGGTACCAAGGTCAAGTGGGACCGCGAGGGCCTGGATCGCGAGCGGCGGATGCTGGACCCGCAGAAGATGCAGGAGAAGGTGCCGCAATTCGCCATGCAGCTTCAGCATGCACATGGCCCGGCGCGGTGGGAAGGCCTGTTGCGCGCTACGGCCGCGTTGATCACCGGCCTGCATGAGCGTCCGCTGCTCACGCCCGAGGTGCTCGGCACCATCACGGCACCAGCGCTGCTCTGCGTGGGCGACCGCGACCGCACGGCCGTGCCCGAGCATACCCTCGAGGCCGCCCGGCACATGCCCCAGGCCGGTGCCTTGGTGCTGCCCAATACCCAGCATCCCTTCGATGCCGTTGACCTGGACGTGCTGCTGCCGCACCTGCGCGCTTTCTGGGGGCTGGCGGTGGGGGCCTGATCAACGGCTCCACCCCCGCACCACGAGGTAGTACCTCCGGTGCTCGGCACCGACCTGCACCTGTTCCGTGCGCAGCACCCCCTGTGCCGCGACCTTCCTCCTGTTCCGCAAGGCGCGGCGCACCTCCACGTTCAACTGCTTCTCTGGCGGTGCGAACGCTTCGCCCATGCTGTAGCTGCCCAAGCGCACGGTATCACCCGGGGCCAGGGTGTGCTCGCTATCCTTCAAGGCAGGCGAGGGGTGCAGCGCCTTCACCCTGGCCTTGCCCGCCTGCCGTGTGGCATTCACCAGGAAGACCTCGTTGACGAAGAGCCGCTGGCATGGGGGAGGGCTCGGTTCCACAAGGCCCGGCTGGCCCGGTTCGCGCGGGTCGCTGGGGTTGGGCGGAAAGGTGCGCGGCGGCATGGTGAGCCGCGGGAGGGGGCCATAGTCATCACGGCCTTCCTCCCAGAAGCCCGTCCGGTTGCCCTCTTCGTCGAAGGTGGTGGTGCTCCTGTGCCATTGGATGCCGCCATCGGCCGCATCGCTCGTCTCCGCCTTGCTCACCGCGCCATTGGGGTGGTAGCTGAAGCGGACCGATGCATGCCCAGCGAATCGCCTGGTCTGACCCTCGAAGATCACCGCGCCGCTCTTCGTGTAGGCCCAGCTGCGGCCCCAGCGGTCGTCCTTGTCGCGCCACTCCTTCGTGCTCACCTGGCCACTGGTGAAGTAGCGCATCACCACGGTGCCCGTGTCGGTGCTGAAGGTGCGCTCCTTCGGCTGGGCCGCAGCCGCGGTGGCGAGCAGCAGGAGCAGGAGCAGGGAGGATCGGCGCATGCCAGTGCTTCAGCCAAAGTTCGGGCCAACCCTTCGCATCTTCGCGCTCCCCCGACACCGATCCATGGCCAAGCCGAAGAGGATACAGAAACTGCTCGTCGCCAACCGCGGCGAGATCGCCCTGCGCGTGATGCGCTCGGCCCGCGAGATGGGCATCAGCACCGTTGCCGTATATTCCGAGGCCGATCGGACCGCGCCCTTCGTCCGCTTCGCCGACGAGGCCGTGTGCATCGGGCCTCCGCCCAGCAAGGAGAGCTACCTGGTGATCGACAAGCTCGTGAAGGTCTGCAAGGACCTCAAGGTCGATGCGGTTCACCCCGGCTACGGCTTCCTGAGCGAGAACGGGGCGTTCGCCCGTGAGCTGGAGAAGGCTGGTGTCGTCTTCGTGGGCCCCTCGCCCCATGCCATGAAGGTGATGGGCGACAAGCTGGCCGCCAAGGAGGCCGTGAAGAAGTTCGGCGTGCCCTTGGTGCCCGGCACGGAGGGGGCCGTGAGCGGGCTGGAGGAGGCGATCGCGGTGGCCAAGAGCATTAAGTTCCCCATCCTCATCAAGGCCGCGGCCGGCGGAGGGGGCAAGGGTATGCGCGTGGTGGAGAAAGAGGCCGACCTGAAGGAGGGCCTGGAGCGAGCCATCAGCGAGGCCACGAATGCCTTCGGCGATGGCAGCGTGTTCATCGAGAAGTACGTGGCCGGTCCACGCCACATCGAGGTGCAGGTGATGGCCGATACCCACGGCAACACCTGCTACCTCTTCGAGCGGGAGTGCAGCGTGCAGCGCCGCCACCAGAAGGTGGTGGAGGAGGCTCCCAGTGCCGTGCTCACCCCGGAGCTGCGCAAGCGGATGGGAGAGGCTGCCGTGTCCGTGGCCAGGAGCGTGGATTATGTCGGCGCAGGCACCGTGGAGTTCCTGCTCGATGAGGGCGGCGATTTCTACTTCATGGAGATGAACACGCGCTTGCAGGTGGAGCACCCGGTGACGGAGATGATCACCGGTCTCGACCTGGTGAAGCTGCAGATCCGCGTGGCGGAAGGGGAGAAGCTGCCCTTCACGCAGGAGGATCTGCGGATCAATGGACACGCGATCGAGGTACGCGTCTATGCAGAGGACCCGATGAACAACTTCCTCCCGGACATCGGAAGGCTCAGCACCTACCGGCCCCCGCAAGGACCCGGTGTCCGGGTGGACGATGGCTTCGAAGAGGGGATGACCATCCCCATCCACTACGACCCCATGATCGCCAAGCTGATCACCCATGGGGCCACCCGTGAGGAGGCCATCAGCCGCATGGAACGGGCCATCGATGACTATGCCATCACCGGGGTGGAGACCACCCTGCCCTTCTGCCGATTCGTCATGGGGCATGGCGCTTTCCGCAGCGGCGGGTACGACACCCATTTCGTCCGCGACCACTTCCATCCCGAGGTCCTGGAGGGCTTGACACCGGATGAGGCGGCAGCGGCGGCCCTGGTGGCGGCTGTGACGCATGCCGCATCACGGCCATCTGCTCCGGTTGCGGCTGCGAGTGCCCCAAGTCCCTGGAAACTAAGCAGACGCTGAGGGGGTATAAGGGAATATCGGCACGGGATCGGCGTTGTAGCTTCGCTGTAGCGCATCCCCGCGCCGCTGTCCCATGCGTCTCCCCCGTATCCTGCTGATTGCCCTGCTGACCGCGCCGGCCGCCGCTTCGGCACAGGTGGAGCATCAGCGCACCGTGCACCGGGCGGTGATTATCGGCGGGGATACCGTGCCGGTGATCGATCTGGGTCCTGCAGTGGTGGAGACCCGCTGGACGGCGCGTGACCGGCGGCAGGCCGAGCGGTATGACAAACTCACCCGCAACGTCATCAAGGTCTACCCCTATGCACGGCTCACCGGTGACCTGCTCCGCGAGTATGAGCATGACCTGGCGCGCATCGCCAAGGAGGGCGACCAGGAGCTGTACATCAAGCTCGCAGAGGCTGAGCTGCGCGCCGAGTTCGAGGCGGAGGTGAAGGACCTTACGACCAGCCAGGGCAGGGTGCTGGTGAAGCTGATCGACCGTGAGACCGGCAAGACTTCCTTCGAGCTGGTGAAGGAGCTTCGCGGTTCCTTCACCGCTTTCGTCTGGCAGGGGATGGCGCGCCTCTTCGGCCAGGATCTGCGAAGCGGATACGACCGGGAGGGCGAGGACCGGATGATGGAGCTGATCGTGCAGCGGATCGAGCGCGGCGAGCTCGCCGTTGCTGCGCGCGCGGCCCGCACGGCCAAGGCGCAGGCACGCCTCGAAAAGCGGAAGGCACGGCTCTACCGCAAGTACGGCATGCCCATCAGGGCCGATGCCGCCAACTGACCGGACTCACCGCCGTCGGTTCTCCGAACGGAACCGCCAGAGGAAGCGGAAGTATTCGAGGGTCGTCCGCACCAGCTTCATCCGCGAGCGGCCGATCCGCTTCTGCGAGGCCAGCACCATGGGCACTTCGATCACCCGGGCATCGACGCGGATGAGCTTGATGAGCAGCTCCAGCATGCAGATGAAGCCGGGCTCCGCGATCAGCTGCGGCCAGCGCGCGCGCGCCTTGCGCAGCGTGCCGGCGCGGTACACGCGGTAGAAGCTGCTCAGGGTGCTCACCTTCAGGTCGAAGATGAACCGGTAGATGAAGTTGGCCGTCGCCGAAAGCAGCTTGCGCAGCCATGTGGTGCGGTCGAATCCGCCGCCTTGCGCATACACCGAGGCCAGCACCAGGTCGTAGCCGAGGTCGGCGATGGCCAGCATCTGCGGCAGGATGCCGATGTCCGAGGTGCAATCCGCCTCCATGGTCACCACGAGGTCCTCGTCCTTGGCGCGGGCCAGCACCCATTCGAAACCGGTATTGAAGGCATGCCCCGGCCCGTGATTGGTGCCATCGCCGAGTACCACGAGTCGTTCCTGCGGGAACAGGGTGGGGGCCAGCTCGCGCGTGCCGTCCGACGAACCGTCGTCGCTCAGCACCAGCCAGGTGTCCGCCTGGGCGAGGAACGGCGCCAGCTCACGCGCCAGATTGGGCAGGTTGGCCGCCTCGTTGTAGGTGGGCACGATGAAGTACCGCATGCCCTAAGCGGTGCGCCCGCGCTGCCAGTCGATCGTGAGGCGCATGCCCTCCTCCAGCCCGTAGCGCGGGGCGAAGCCGAGCATCCTGCTGATCTTGCCGATGTCGGGCACGCGGCGCAGCACATCCTCATAGCCGCCGCCGAAGCTGGCGTATGGGATGAAGGTGAGCTTCGGCTCGAGGTCCGCCGGGCGGATCAGGCGCCAGATCAAGAGGGCAAGGCCTTCAATGGTGGTCTCGGTCGAGGGATCGGAGGCGACATTGAAGACCTCGCCTTCCGCCTCGGGCTTCGTGATGGCCAGCATGAAGCCCTGCACCGTGTCGTCCACATAGGTGAAGGTGCGTGTCTGCTGCCCATCGCCATGCAGTTCGATGGCCTCGTTGCGGAAGGCCTTCCCGATGAACACCGATTGCGGACCGCCCCACCAGGTGAGGTTCTGGTTGGGGCCATAGGAGCCGAAGAGCCGGAGGATGGCGTAGCGCAGGCCCTTCTCCTCGCCCGTGGCGATGATCTTGTGCTCGCTGTGGATCTTGCTCGCCGCATAGGCCCAGCGCTTCACCTTGGTGGGGCCGAGCACCAGGTCGCTCTCTTCGCTGAAGGGGATGCGGGGATTCTTCCCGTACACATCGCTCGTGGAGGCGAACACCAATCGCGCACCGAGGTCGAGCGCGCGCTGGATGACCAGCGAACTCATCCGGTGGTTCTCCTCGATCGTGCGGTAGCTGTTGGTGTACCGTGGTATCTTCTGGCTAGCGAGGTGAACGATGGTGTCGCCCTCGAGGGCGGCGAGCACCGCCGGGTCGCACACATCGCCTTCCACGAACCGGAAGCCGGCATGCCCCTTCACCGCCGCCAGGTTGGCCGGGCTCCCATAGCTCATGTTGTCCACGCCGATGACACGGTGCCCATCCTGGAGCAGGCGCTGGGTGAGGTTCGAGCCCACGAATCCCGCGGCTCCGGTGATGATGACGGTCTGGGGCATGATGGTCTTCGCGGGTGGCGCGGGGGGAGAGCGGCGAATGTAGCCAGCCGCGCCGACCGGAGGGGCTCAGCGCAGGCGGAGCACCACGCGCGGCTCACCGCCAAGGGTGGCGATCACCGCATGCCGTTGCGGGGAGAGGCCATCGATGACCTGGGGCACCCCGGCAGCATCAGGGCCCAGGTGCAGGTTGAAGGCGATGGCATCACGGTCCGTCGCATGCACAAGGCCGATTCGCGCATGGGGCGCAGCGGCGGCCAGCGCATCCACCGCCAGGGCCAGGGGGGCCACCTGTTCGGGCTGGTTGTTGCCGCGATACCCGAAGCGGTAGAAGGTGGAAATGGAAAGGGCCATCACCGCCACCAGGCAGGCGAGCAGCGTACCGCCCATGAGGCGCTGCGGGGCGCGGGCAGCGCGCAGCCAACCGAGCGCCCCGCGCGCAAGCAGCATCACCGCAGCCGGCGCGGAGAACATCACGTAGTAGTACCGCATCCCGAAAGTGTGTCCGGACAGGGCTGAGAGCAGGAGCGTGTAGGCCGGACCGGCGATCGCGAGCAGGGCGAGGAGCAGCGCGCCATCGCCCTGCTTCGCTGCGGCCCAGCGCAGCCCTGCCAGCAGCCCTGCCGGAACGGCCAGGAGCAGCGCCACCACCCGCAGCGAAGGACCCAGGTTGAGCAGGCTGTTGCCGCTCAGCCAGAGGAACTGGACGAAGAGCTCCTGCGCCAGGTGCAGCGGGGTGGCTGCGCGGTAATAGGTATCGTATTCCGGATTGGCCACGAGCAGCGCCGCATAGCTCGCCTGGTGACGGGCCATGTTGCCCAGGCCTTCCCAGCCGCCGAGCAGCATCCAGGCGCCCATGCAGGCTGCGGCTATGGGAACGGCCACCGCGCCCCAGCCCAGCCATCGCCGGGGCGCGTGCCGGAGCACGGCATGTGCGGCATGCGCCACCAGGATGTAAGCGGCGTAGTAGTGCACCAGCAGCGCCATGCCGGCGACGAGGCCGTAGCGCGCAAGGGCGGAGACGGATGCATCCGCGCTGCGGGAGATGCGGAGGTAGAGGCGCGTGGCCTCCAGGGTGAGCGCCGTCCCCAGCATATAGCCGCGCGCCTCCTGCGAGTAATCGACCAGCAGCGGCGCCATGGCGGCCAGGCCTGCGGCAAGCAGCGCGGCGGTCCCATCGCCGTTCAGCTCCAGGGCCAGCCGGTGGGTGAGGAGCACCACCACCAGTCCGCAGCACAGCGAGAACAGCCGTATGGCGAGGTTGCTGTTCCCGAAGGTTTCGGTCCAGGCGTGGAGGGCAAGGATGTAGAGGATGCCGTTGCCGCCATCGGTGGCCACGCAGGCCCGGGCCGCGCCCCGCCAGCTGTCATGGGCGCTGAGGTCCGCTCCGGTGAAGGCCGTCCCAGGCCCGATCAGCGCCGGGAACAGGCCATTGGCCTCCAGCGCGGAGAACAGCTCGTCGTATCCCGTGGCGAACCGGTCGATGGCATGGAAGCGCACCGCGAAGGCGAGGGCCACCAACAAGGTCAGGAGGAGCGGCGTGCGACGGGGCATCGGTGGACTGACGGCCGGCTGAGGCAGGGGTTGCGCGGCGAACATACGCGCCGCCGCGCCACGGCTCAGCGCAGCGCCCGCACCATCACATGGTCGTCCATCACGAAGCCCTCGCCGATTTCGATGACCTCGTCGCGCACAACGGCGAAGCCCTTGCGTGCATACCACGCCTTGGTCGGGTTGAATCGGTTCACGTTCAGCTCCACCTGTGCATCGCCGGCTGAGAGGGCAGCTGCCTCCACGCCGGCCAGCAGCGCGCTGCCCACGCCCGTGCCCTTGACGATCGGCAGTGCATAGAGCTTGTGCAGGCGGGTGCTCCGCACCGCGCCATGGCCATGCTCGAATGCCGCGAAGCCGACGGCGTGGCCGTCCCGCTCAGCCATCAGGAAGCGATGGCCCTTCGCCGTCATCTGCTCCTCCAGGGCGGCCTCGCTGTACATGAGATCGAGCATGTAGGCAAGCTGCGCGGGGCTGAGGATCGCGGCATATGCCGCCGGCCATGCGGCATGCGCGATGGAGCGGATGGCTGCGATGTCAGCGATGGAGGCCGTGCGGAGATGCGTCATCGCGCAAGCCGGGTGGCCTCAGCGCGTGAACGCCGGCGCCACCACCGATTCCTTGCTGCCAGCGGTGTACCGGTAGAAGCCCTCGCCGTTCTTCACCCCGAGCTTGCCGGCGGTCACCATCTGCACCAGGAGCGGGCAGGGGGCGTACTTGGGGTCTCCGAGTCCCTCGTGCAGCACGCGGAGGATGGCGAGGCAGGTGTCCAGGCCGATGAAGTCGGCGAGCTGCAGCGGCCCCATGGGGTGGGCCATCCCCAGCTTCATGATGCTGTCGATCTCGGCCACGCCGCCCACGCCCTGCCACAGGGTTTGGATGGCCTCGTTGATCATGGGCATCAGGATGCGG
>DDRC01000236.1:4530-4700 GCA_002342985.1 Flavobacteriales bacterium UBA2426 | reverse complement strand
TAGAGGCCCTTGTCGGCGAAGAACTTGTGTGCGTTGGCCAGTTCCTTCGGACGCGCCGCGTACAGCATGTGCATGGCCTCGGCGATGGCGGTGGCCTCATCGAGCAGGCTGGCGTTGGCGATGGGCAGGCCGGTGAGGTCGCTGCACATCGTCTGGAAGTTGAGCAGCGC
>DDRC01000236.1:0-4436 GCA_002342985.1 Flavobacteriales bacterium UBA2426 | reverse complement strand
CTGGTAGTTGAGCAGCGCCTCCAGGCGGCCCTGCGCGATCTCGGCCTGGTAGGGCGTATAGGCCGTGTACCATCCGGGGTTCTCGAAGATGTTGCGCAGGATGGGCGGCGGGGTCACCGTGCCGCTGAAGCCGAGCCCGATGTAGCTGCGGAACACCTTGTTCTTTGCGCCCAGCGCCTTCATGTGCTCCAGGTGCTCACGCTCGGTGAGCGCCTCGCCGGTGGCCAGCGGATGCGCGGCGCGGATGCCGGCCGGCACGGTGCGCTGGATCAGTTCATCGAGCGATGTCACGCCGATGGCCTTCAACATGGCCTGGGTGTCCGCTGCGTGGGGTCCGATGTGACGCTCGTGATAGGTGACGGATTCCATGATGGGTGCGCTGTGGAAAGCGCGCAAATATACCCTTGGGGTACCTGCGGCACCCTCCTACCTTTGGCCGCACTGCATGCGTTCGCTGGCTTTCCTTCTCTCCGTTGCCTTCGGGTGGGCGGCTTGCGCGCAATCGCCCTTTCGTCCGGACCGCATCCTGCTGATGAACGGGGAGATCATCGAGACGAAAGTACTCGGGCAGAGCACCTTGGAGATCCGCTACCTGGAGTTCCCTCGCAAAGGAGTGGCGAAGGAACGGTCCGAGCCCACCGAGAATGTGTTCAGTGTCACCGACAGCCTGGGTCGCGAGCGCATCTGGTACTTCCACGACACGGTGTTCGGCAATGAGCTGACGGTGCAGGAGATGCGATGGTTCATCAAAGGCGAGCAGGATGCCCGAGCAGCCTACCGCCCGCGCATCGCCACGTGGGGCGGCTTTGTTTTCGGTGCCGGAGCGAGCATTGCGGCCAATCTCGAGGTGAACGCCCTGTTCCTTCCCCCTGTGTACGCCGCAGCCATGATCCTGCCTCGGGTGCATGTCACCAGGGGCTCCCTCAGCGATCCCTACCTGGAGGGCGAGCCCAACTATGCGTACGGGTATGCCAAGGTGGGCCGCACCAAGCGTGTGGTCAGGTCGCTGCTAAGCACGGCAGCCGGCATCGCCGTAGGCGTAGGGGTGCGCCAGTTCCTCATCAATCCGAACCTGGAGGGCTACGATTAGTCCATGAACGGGCTCGGGAACCCGGTACTGGGGTCCATGGTGCGCGGCCACCTGCTTCTGGCGCTCGGCGCCGCGGCGCAGGTGCGCTGGCTCGGAGAGCATTGGTTCTTCGCCCCGTCGTGGTCGCGCCCGGTGGCTGCCTTCCTCGCCGTGCTTGCTTGCTACGGGTGGATGCGGCGGCTGCGCTCACGTGATGAAGGCGGATACAACGCGCCCTTCCTCGCTTGGTACAGGGTGCACCCGCGTGCCGCGGCATGGCTCGCCGCCGGTGCTGCGGCCGGTTCATGCCTGGCGCTCGGGGATGCGTGGCTGGATGTGATCGTTCGGCTCCTGCCTGTGGTGCTGCCCGCGGCCTTGTATATCACCCCTTGGCGCTCTAGGAGCGGCGCCCGGATCGGCCTTCGTGGAATCCCATTCCTCAAATCACTGTTGGTCGCCTGGGTGTGGGCGGCGGGCACCGTGCTGCTCGCCCACCCGGGTACCGACCGGGCTGATGGCTTGGGCCCGTTGCTGATCGCAGTGTTCTTCGGTTTCTACCTGGCGATCGCCATCGCGTTCGATCTCCGCGACCTGCCATTCGATCCGCCCGCTCTGCGCACGCTGCCGCAGGTGCTTGGGCCAATGGGCGCCAGGGCGTTGGCGTTGCTGGCGCTGGCTCCGCTTGCGGTGATGCTGGCTCTGGCGCTGACGGTTTCGAGCCTGCCGTCTGAACCAGGCGGACCCGCCGCTGTTGATTGGTCCTTTGCCTTGCCATGGCTGGTGCTGCCCGGATTGGCAGTCCTCATCGCACGGTCGTCCCCGGGCCGGGCCGTGTGGCATTGGTTGATGCTCGACGCCTCCATAGTACTCCTCCCGTTGCTGGCCTGGGCTGGAAGCCTGTTGTGACGCCGCTCAAGAGCCGCCTGCAGCAGGCCGCTACTTTTGGCCGAGTCCCATGAGCACCTTCGAGAACAGCCTTGCCTTCGCCCAAACCCGTGATGCTGCCGATCCACTGCGCACCTTCCGCACCGAGTTCCGCTTCCCCCAGCACGAAGGCCGGGATGCGCTGTACTTCACCGGCAATTCGCTCGGCCTGCAACCGAAGGCCGCTGCTGATGCGCTGAAGCAGGAGCTGGACGATTGGGCCCGCTTCGGGGTGGAGGGACATTTCCACGCAAAGCATCCGTGGTACAGCTACCACGAGGAGCTCACCCCTTCGCTCGCACGGCTGGTGGGTGCCCTGCCGGAAGAGGTGGTGGCGATGAACCAGCTCACCAGCAACCTGCACTTCCTGATGGTGAGTTTCTACCGGCCTAGTGGAAAGAGGAAGAAGATCCTCACCGAAACGCGGCCCTTCCCCAGCGACACCTATGCCTTCGCCTCGCAGATCGCCTTCCACGGCGGTGATCCGGAGGCCGATCTGGTCGAAGTGCAACCCCGCGCCGGTGAGCACACCCTGCGCACGGAGGACATCATCGCGAAGATCAACGACCTCGGCGAGGAGCTGGCCCTGGTCTGTTTCGGTGGTGTGAACTTCTACACCGGCCAGGCCTTCGACATGGCTGCGATCACCAAGGCTGCGCATGCGGTGGGCGCCATTGCCGGCTTCGACCTGGCACATGCCGCTGGCAATCTGCACCTGCAGCTGCACGACTGGAACGTGGATTTCGCCTGCTGGTGCAGCTACAAATACCTGAACAGCGGACCGGGCAGTGTGGCGGGCGCCTTCGTGCACGAACGTCACCTGGGGAAGGACCTGCCGCTGTTCGCAGGCTGGTGGGGCCACGACAAGAGCGAGCGCTTCAAGATGGAGCGCACCTTCAAGCCCATGCCCACGGCCGAGGCCTGGCAGGTGAGCAACGCACCGGTGTTCAGCATGGCCGTGCACCGCGCGGCGCTCGAGCAGTTCGATCGCGCGGGGATCGCCAACCTGCGTGCGAAGAGCGAACAATTGACGGCCTACCTCGCTTTCATCATCGCCGAGGTCGCACAGCGAACCGGCACGCACCTCGAAGTGATCACCCCGAGCGACCCGATGCAACGTGGCTGCCAGCTGAGCATCCTGGCCCACGGCCACGGCAAGGCCCTGTTCAACCGCATCACCGAGCGCGGTGTGGTGGCCGACTGGCGCGAGCCGAACGTGATCCGCGTGGCGCCGGTGCCCTTGTACAACAGCTTCGAGGATGTGTGGCGCTTCGGGGAGATCCTAACGGAATGTTTGAACGGGTGATGAAATGCAGGCGAATGGTCAATGGTGAATAGCGAATAGGAAATGCCGTAGGCGCATTCGATGTCCGGTTCTGCTACCCATTCACCAATGACCATTCGCCATTCACCTCTTGAGCTCCACCGATGAATTACCGTTACCTCCGCAACGCATCTGAACACCATGAAGCACATCACCATCGTCGGCGGAGGCCTTGTCGGAAGCCTGCTGGCCGTGTTCCTGGCTAAGCGCGGGCACAAGGTCAATGTGTTCGAGCGCAGGGCGGATCCCCGGAAGACCAACGTGTATGCGGGGCGCAGCATCAACCTGGTGGTGAGCCATCGCGGATGGACCGCCTTGAAGGCGGCCGGGGTGCATGAGGCCGTGGAGCGCATCGTGGTGCCCGTGCATGCGCGCATGACGCACGACCGCGATGGCAAGCTGACGCGCCTGCCCTACAGCATCGATGAGCGTGCCATCCACAGCGTGAGCCGCGGCGAGCTGAACAAGGTGATGCTGAACGAGGCGGAGAAATTTCCCAATGTGAAGCTGCACTTCGAGCACCGCTGCACCGGCGTGCACCTCGACACCGGCACCTGCACCTTCCACAACGAGGCCACCGGTGAGGCGAGCGCCGTGCCCGCCGATGTGGTCTTCGGAAGCGATGGCGCCCCGAGCGCGGTGCGACAGGAGTTCATGAAGCACCGCTTCACCTTCAGCCAGACCTACATCGAGCACGACTACAAGGAGATCGCCTTCGCGCCCAGCGCCGATGGCACGCCGCAGATGGACCCGCATTGCCTGCACATCTGGCCGCGCCGCTATTTCATGATGATGGGCCTCGCCAACACCGATGGCGGCTTCACCGGCACGCTCTTCATGCCGCATGAGGGCGAGTTCTCCTTCGATGACATCAAGGATGAGCAGGACCTCATGCGCTTCTTCGAGGCGCACTTCAAGGATGCCATCCCCATGCTGCCCGACCTGGCCGAGCAGTACTTCCGCAACCCGCAGAGCAACCTCGCCATCATCCGCTGCTCGCCGTGGACCTACAAGGACAAGGTGGCGCTGATCGGCGATGCGGCGCATGCCATCGTGCCCTTCTATGGGGAAGGCATGAACGCCGGCTACGAGGACTGCAAGGTGCTCAACGACCTGCTC
>DDRC01000173.1:50618-53203 GCA_002342985.1 Flavobacteriales bacterium UBA2426 | reverse complement strand
TCGCTGTGCTTGCGCGGATGGGCCCAGCACTCGGGGTCGAGGGTGGTGCTGAAATGGTCGGGTGTGGTCTGCGTGGGGGAGCTCCAGCCCACCACGTTGGCGGCGAACTTCGACGGGTCGGTGGTCCACACGCAGCTGGTGCGCACCACTTCTTCGAATCCGGGATTGGGCACCAGGTTGGGCATGGTGTCATGCGCCACCGTGCGCTCGAAGAGGTTCTGGGCATGCAACGGAGCAGCGGCGAGTGCCAGCGCCGCCAAAGAGCTGGAACGGAGCATGCTTCAAAGCTATCCTGGGCAGAGGGGGAGAGGGGCATCGGCCTTCCCGGTTAATGAACGGTGCTGTGTGGACGGGGCATCCAGTGGGCGGCTGTCACGTCTCTGGAGTGTCCGGTCATCATCTCCTACCTTCGTTCCATGCCTGTACAACGCCTGCGATTCGCCGCACTGCTCGTTACCATCAGTGCGGTCGCCCCGGCGTCTGCGCTGACCGTGGTCCTCCTCAACCTGGCGCATGAGACCTGCGGGGGAGGCAACGGGTCGATCGAGGTTTACGCCATCGGGGGCACACCTCCCTATGCCTACGAATGGAGCAATGGCGCCACTACTGCGGTGGCCACCGGCCTCAGTTCTGGCACATACACCGTCACGGTCACGGATGCGTCCATGGAGCAGGCCACGGGGAATTGGACCATCGGCAATGCGACTGCACTAAGCATACAGAGTGCGGCGCAGGACGGCCACGGCAATTGCCCAGGGCAGTGCTGGGGCCAGGTGCGCATCATCGAAGCCGGCATCAACGGCACCCCGCCCTACACCTATGAGCCGATCGGCGGCTTCTACGGCGGCATCGACGCTTACGGCCATCCGTTCTTCTACTTCCCCAACGCCTGCTCCGGCGGTTCAGAGGTGCAGATCCAGGTGACCGATGCCAACGGCTGCATGGGTGTGGGCACAGCAATCGTGGTCGAGCCCCAGGTCGGTGAGGGGCCCATGGTCGTGCAATCCGTCCAGCCTGTCTGCGCGGGAAGTGCGGTCGGCACGGCAACCATCACCAATATCTACAATGGCATCAGCTGGTGGACAGCGCCGAATCTGATCCTGCACAACGCACAGGGCGAGGTGGTGCAGATCGACTACTACGCCGGGAATACCTCCGTTTTCGGAGGTCTGCTGCCCGGGCATTACTACGTATCGCGCGACTGGAACCCCGATGTCCAGTATACGGCCTACCTCTGCAACAATCTGGATACGGTGGGCTTCGACATCGTCGACCTCGGCCCGGACTGCGGCGCGGTGCAGGGCCGCTTGTTCCTGGACCACGACCAGGACTGCGCCATCGACACCGGCGAGCCGGGAGTGCCCTACCGCGTGCTGGAGATCCTGCCCGGCCCCCTTTATACGATCACCGACGCCCAAGGCGATTACCAGAGGGCCCTGCCCAATGGCAACTACACCTTGGGGGTGAGCGGGACCGATCTCTATCCCCTATGCCCAGCGGTGCAGCCCGCGCCGTTCGCCATCAGCTTCGGCAATGCAACCCTGGATCTGGCGGATAGCAGCTTGATCGGCCTGGACCTGGAGGTGATGGCCTTCAGCGGACCGGCGCGGCCGGGCTTCACCCATACGGTGTGGGGAACCGTGCGCAACCTAGGCGGCCAGCAGAGCGGTGCGATCACGCTCACGGTGCAATTCGATGCCCAGATGAGCTTCAGCGGTGCTTGGCCGGCTCCGACTTCGGTGGCCGGCAGTCTCGTCACGTGGGATCTGCCCTTGCTCGGCGCCTTCGCGGAGCATGCATTCAGCCTCCAGCTGCAGGTGCCACCCGATGTGGGGCTGCTCGGCTTGCCCTTCTCCCATCAGGTGGAGGCCGTGCAGGCGCTGACCGAGGCGGAATCGTCGAACAACACTGCCTCCGTGGCGGGCGTATTCCAAGGGGCCTACGATCCCAATGACAAGACCGCATTCACCAGCAGCGGCTGGAGCGGGTCCCTCTTCTACCTCGGGGTGGACGAATGGGTCGACTACCGCATCCGCTTCCAGAACACCGGAACGGACACCGCCTTCACGGTGGTGGTGACGGATACCATCCCGGCAGCGCTCGACCTGACCACCTTCCACCAGGGAGTGGCATCGCACCCGTTCTCTGTCTCGATGAAGCCCGGGCGCGTGCTGGAATGGCGCTTCGCGGACATCCTATTGCCCGATAGCGGCACCAATGAGGCGGCCAGCCACGGGCTGGTCACGTTCCGCATCCGGCCGACCCTCCCGCTCGCGCCGGGCACCGAATGGGTGAATCGGGCCGATATCCTCTTCGACTTCAACCCACCGATCCGCACCAACGATGCCGTGCTCCTCGCAGAGTCGAGCACGGCCGTAGGCGATGCGGGAGGGGAGGTGCTGCATGCCTTTCCCAACCCGACGGATGAGGTCCTGTTCCTGGCCCGCCCCGTGGACTGCCAAGGAGGCACCGTCCGCATCCTCGGAGCCGATGGGCGATGGGTGGCGGAGCAGCCTTTCCGCGAGGCCATCGGGGTGGCGGACCTGGTGCCGGGCGCTTACACCGTGGTACTGCTCGGCCAGGAT
>DDRC01000173.1:50062-50378 GCA_002342985.1 Flavobacteriales bacterium UBA2426 | reverse complement strand
GGCGGCCGCGTCATCCGCCTCCATGTTCGCCAAGCGCATCAAGCGGACCATCCTGGAGGTCCTCCGCGGTGGGGAGGACCTCGACTTCACCGCCATGGGCGTGAAGCGGGCCATTGCGCTGCTCAGCGTACCCATGGTGCTGGAGATGGCCGGCGAAGCGCTCTTCGCCCTGGTCGATGTGTTCTTCGTGAGCCGCGTGAGCATGGATGCCGTGGCCACCGTGGGCCTTACCGAGAGCGTGATGACCATCATCTACTCGCTCGCCTGGGGCATGGGCATGGGCATTACCGCGGTGGTGGCGCGCCGCACCGGCGAG
>DDRC01000173.1:33245-49918 GCA_002342985.1 Flavobacteriales bacterium UBA2426 | reverse complement strand
GTGGTGGCGCGCCGCACCGGCGAGAAGGATGCGGGGGGGGCATCGCGCGCAGCGCTGCAGGGCGTGATCCTCGCCACCGCCATTGGATTGGCCATCGCCGTGCCGGGCATGCTGTTCGCTTCCGACATCCTACGCCTCATGGGCGCCGATGCAGCGGTGGTCCGCACGGGGAGCGGCTATACCGCGATCCTGTTCGGCAGCAACGTGGTCATCCTGCTGCTCTTCAGCATCAACGCGATCTTCCGCGGAGCCGGCAACGCGCTCATGGCCCTGTGGTCGCTCTGGCTGGCCAACATCGTCAATTGCATCCTCGACCCGCTGCTGATCTTCGGCATCGGGCCTTTGCCCGAGATGGGGCTCACGGGCGCCGCGGTGGCGACTTCCATCGGGCGCGGCTGCGGGGTGCTGCTCCAGCTCTGGTACCTCTTCAGGCCGGCCGGCCGCGTGTCGCTGCGGGGCGTGCCGCTACGGGTCAACCTGGGCGTAATGGCGAACATCATCAAGGTTTCCTTCTGGGGCACCGTGCAGTTTCTCATCCCCAGCGGCAGCTGGATGTTCCTTGTACGCATCGTATCGAGCTTCGGCAGCCCGGCCGTGGCGGGTTACACCATCGCGGTGCGGATGATCATCTTCAGCCTGCTGCCCGCGTGGGGCATGGCCAACGCCGCCAGCACGCTCGTGGGGCAGAACCTGGGTGCGCGCCAGCCCGAACGGGCAGCGCGCAGCGCCTGGCTCTGCGGCCATTACAATATGGCCTTCATGGTGTCGGTGGCGGTGTTCTTCTGGATCGCAGCGCCCTGGCTGATCGCATTCTTCACCACGGATGCCGCTGTTGCATCGTTCGGCATCGATGCGCTGCGGATCATCTGCCTGGGCTACTTCTTCTATGGCTACGGCATGGTGCTGGCCCAGGCCTTCAATGGTGCGGGCGATACGCTGACGCCCACCTGGATGAACGTGATCTGCTTCTGGGTGCTGGAGATCCCGCTGGCCTGGTTCCTCGCGCGGTACCTGGGTTGGGGGCCGAATGGCGTATTCGCCTCCGTGGCCATCAGCGAAAGCGCATTGGCCCTTCTGAGCGGCTACCTGTTCAGGATGGGCCGCTGGAAGCTGGTGAAGGTGTGATCCGTCCGTGCTTCGCCGACGCATGGAGCTGCATCCCAGCAGGCATCGGCTGCCTTTGCGTCGGGTGCCACGGGTGCACGGCCTGCTGCGGTCACCGGGCCTCGAATCCCTTCGGCCGACCGGCCTTGTACCACTTCAGGAGCGTGTCGATCATGTGCTCCATCTTGCGGTCATCGGCCCAAGTGGCCCGGAACACGAGGCGGCCGTCCTTGTCGATGAGGTAGGCTCCGTTGGGCGCCCGGCCATAGGCGTTGAATACGCCGTCATCGAGCCCATCGATGAGTACGGGGATCGTGCCCAGCTGCGCGAACTCCTTGGCATAGGCCGCCTTCTCTATCTCGCTCTTGGGCTGCGGATAGAGGCGGAAGCGCTTGCGGTCGGCCGGGTGCAGCTCCGGGCCATAGATCACGAAGAGGTCCACATCGGGTTCCTTCGCATATTTCTTCGCGAGCTTGCTCCAGCGCTCGATCTGCATGCGCGCGGGCGGATTGCTGATGCTGCCGAACATGAAGGCCCGTATACGGCCATCGCGGCCGCGCAGGTGGTAGCGCGCATCCTCCTGCGCCACGGGCAGCGTGAAGTCGTGCGTGCGCGGATCCATTCCGTGTCCCTCGCTGTAGGCCCGCAGCTCGCGGATGGTCTGGCGCATCACCTTGTCCCAGTTCATCCGCCAGATGCTCACCTGCTTGCGCATGGCCTTGATCTCGGCCTTGGTGTATGCGTTGAGGTAGTAGTCGAGGTCATCATGGAACACCAGGGCGCTATCGGTGGCGTACCATGATGGATCCCAATTGTTGAGTTGGGCGTTCGCTGACACCGGCAGCAGGAGGAGGAGAAGGAGCAGGGCGCGCATGGGCTCGGCCAAAAGTAGGGGCACCGCTGTGATGGAGGTCACTGGAAAGGGGCTTGGCATGCGCGAACTTTGCGCCATGAAGCGATGGATGTGGTATGCGGTGTTCCTCACCGTGGGCGCAGGGGCCGGTTGGGCGTATTGGAACTGGTACGGCTGCATCGACGGCTGCGCGATCACCGGCCGGTGGTGGACGAGTTCGGCTTACGGCGCCATCATGGGCTACCTGCTCGTGGGCATGGTGCTGCCCCAGCGCCGCGCTTCGCAGGGACCCGGCGACGCCAAGCCTTGACCCTGCCCTGGGCCACGGGTGGCGCGGCCGCACCGGTCGAACGGCAGCTGGCAGGCCTGCTTCTCAGGCTGGTTTGGTCGGATTCCGGGAACCCGGCTTGCTTGGCCCCGAATGGCCTTGCCCAGTAATGGGCAGATTGATGCCAGTCATCGCGGAAAGGCGGTTCGGTCGGGTACCTTCAGTGCGTGAAGTATTGACACCTGATCGATGTCCGGTTCATCAGCTTCACCTTCTTACCGAGGAATGGGGAGGACCCGCGGGAGTGAAGCCGGTCACCGATCCAAACCGATCGAGGCCATGAAAACGCAGAAGTTGCTGTCGATAGCCGCAGCGTTGGCGTTCCATTTCCCTGCGGCCGTTGCATCTGTTCCAGGCAACTTGCATCTGGACGGCTTGGTCATCGTGCGGGGCGACCGCAACGCACCCGCACGCGTGGTTATCACGAGCATGAGCTCGACGAGCATCGTGATGGAAGGGATATCCGGGCGGTTCGAACTCGAGCTTGCGCTCGAGGGCACATACGTCATCAGCTTCGAGCGGGTGGATATGGTGACCAAGCTGGTCTGCTTCGACACCCATGTGCCCGCCGGCCAAGCTGATCGAGCCTTTGAATTCCCTTTCCAGGTCACCTTGTTCCATTCGGGCTGGAACGGCGTCACCGCATATGCGGGTCCCGTCGGGCATGTCCACTACGATGAGGGCAAGGCGGATTTCGTGCATCGCACGGATTATAAGGCCGTACCGGGTTCCAAGGAAGAGCGTGCGTGGGCCGAGCTCGTCGCGAAGCAGGGCAGCGAGGCGCCCCGCCCAACCTCATTGACGCCGATGGCAGCGGCCGGGCTGAAGTGGGAGCGACACGGGAAGCGTGGAGGCCTATGGGTGGGGAAGGCCATTGATGAGGATGGCAGGCTCCTGGCCCAGGGGCAGTTCATCGATCCGGGACTCACCGAGATGCACGGCGATTTCGTGCACTACTACACCAATGGCCGGGTGGAGAGCAGAGGCCGGTTCGAGCACGGCCGCAAGACGGGTGTCTGGGAGCGGTTCGATGCGGGCGGGAAACCGCTGGCGGAGCGGATCTACGATCCCGGTGCATGGGACCGGACCACGGGAACGCAAGCCGGAACGGCGGAGTCCTCCGATGACGGTGATTCCGTGATGCGCAGCGCCGGGCATGCAGCGATGGCATCCCCTTCGAACGTGGAGATGCCGACGGCTACCATGCCCGGCATTGCGTCTCAGCCCACGAACGGTGCCGCGCCGTCGGTGCGCCGTGCGGCGGAGACCGAGGAAGGATCCGGTTCACGAGCCGCCGATGCGAAGGGGGGCATCGTGCCAACCGGCCGCCTGGTCAGAGGCGGCCGCATCACCGGGGTTGAGTCCCCCATGCCGTCGACGGAAGGACGGGGTCGATGGGAAGAGCTCCACATCGATCGCTTGCGCGTGATCACCGTGGTGCGGCTGGTCGAGCCGAGCGGGCACGTCAGTGAGTACCGCCGTGTCGCGGACCGCCATGGCTCGGTGGTCTACTTCAAGGATGGTCTCAATATCCCGGAAGGCGCCTATCATGCCGTCACATGGCGGTGAAGGCGCATCAGCCAAGAAAGGCCACCTCCACCCATTCCTCGGGAGAGAGACGGAGCTCGCGCAACCTCAATTCCACGGTCCAGGAGGTGACGGGGGCGTCTTCCCTCAGTTCCACGGGCCTGTAGGGCCACCGTGTGATGTTGAGGAAGACCGGCTCGGGCCAGCTGTCATTGTAAAGCAGCGCGAAGCGAAGGGCTTGATGGTCGACCACCAGCTTCCGGCCGTCCGGCCCGTTCGCGATGGTGGTGACCACCAAGGCGGTGCGGTAGAGGCGCTGCTGCCAGTCGGTGCCGGGGGTACGGAAGAGCGCCTGGCGGAATTCGAGGCGCGGCATGCTGGCGCCCGCGAATCGGGCCACGGGCTGCGCGGCAGTGAGGCGGACGTGTTGAAGCGCCATCTCCTCAGAACTGCCAGCGCAGCTGCACCTTCAGATCGCTGCGCACGTTGCCGCTGACCTCTTGAAGCCCGCTGCTCACGGAGCGTTGGTCCTGGTAGATCCAGGCGCCGTAGCGCACCCAGAGGTCCACGCCCCGAAGCGGATTCAGGCGGGCCATGGCGTACCAGCGGATGCCGCGGCCGTAATAGGCCGGTATGCTGAAGACACCGATGAGCTCGTTCTCGTAGGCGTAGATGCGCGCGTCATAGCTCCCCGTCTCGAACAGCGCGAACCGGGCGCTCATCTCCACGGGGCTCCTCAGTGGGCGATGAACGATGTCCTGATAGAGCAGGAAGCCATGCTGCAGGGGGAGCTTCCCGCGCTGGAAATCCACGGTCTCCACGCGGGTGCGGAGGCTCACGGCGTCGCTCACCTTATAGGCGGCATTCACCCGGTAGTTCGTCTGCTCCATGCGCACCAGGGGGTCGATGCCGCCGACGTCCTCGCCCGTGTTGCGGGCGCGGTCCTGGCGCCGCACGCGCGCGTACACCTCCACCTTCTTGCTCGGCCGCCAGTTCACCTGCGTCATCCAATCGTACCCGCTGCTCGGCGCGTCGGTGAGGAAGCGGAGCCAAGGGAAGCGGAACTGGTCGAAATAGGCGTTCATCTGCCATTGCCGGTTGGGGCGCACCTCGATGCCGGCATAGAGCCCGCGCTCATTCCAAGGGTTGGTGCCTTCGGCGAAGGCCACGCTGTAGAGTCCATGATAGTCGCGCCCGTAGTCGCGGAGCAGCAGGCTCAGGCTCACCCGGCGGTCCACGGCCATCAGCAGGCCGGTGTTCATCGCGGTTCCGCCGTTGGCGCTTCGCGCGGCCTCGCCGAACCAGGTGAGGTTGCGCCACAGCACGTTCCAATCGAGCCCCATGGTGGTGTTGCTCCTGCCCTGGAACTCGAATTGATTGTAGGGGCGGGTGTTGCGCGTCAGCGTGGCATCGAAGTCGACGCGGGCCGCGGTGGCGCCGATGCTCCATCCGGGGCGCTTCAGCCGCAGGTGGCCGCCGATGATGCGCTCCCCGATGGCGTCCTTCTTGGCGATCTCGTTCTGCGTGCGGTGGAACCCATCCTCCTGGAAACTGCTGAACACCACCTCGTCGATGCGGGTGTCCAGCGTATCCTGCCCTGACGGCAGTGAGGTGACATTGCCGTCGATGCGCTTCGAGGAGAAGAAACCGGTGAGCTCGAGCCCCTTCAGCACCTCCACGGTGGCCGCCCCGCCGCGCATGAAGAGGTTCTCGTTCACGCTGGTGTATGGCGCCAGGCCTACGGCGTTGCGCTTCACGTTGAGCGAGAAGCTGCTCTTGGCGGCGAAGGCCAGGCCGTTCCAGAAGGTGAGCCCCTGCCCGAACTGCGCGCTGTAGTCGCCGATGGCCACGGCCTTCACCCGGCCCAGATCGCGCACGAAGAGGTGCGCGCTCTGGAAGTCGAACCCGTTGGCCTGCGAGCCCCGGAAGAGCTCTTCGCCCTCATCCTTCTCCACGGTGAAGCCGAGGCTGATGTTCTGCCGGTAGCGGAAGCGGTAGCGCCCATAGACGCGGTAGGGGCTGCCGAGGTAGACCCTGTTGTTGGCGCGGAGCGAGTCGCGCACGCCGGGGGCCTCGAAGTCCGGCAAGGCGCCGCCGTCGGGGTCGGTGTAGCCGAGGCCGAAGGGGTTGGCGCGGTCCATGAAGCCGCGGCGCGACTCCAGGTTCATCGTGCTGCGGAGGGTGACCTCGTGCCCGCCCTGCTTCAGGATCTCCTTCAGCGAGGCGCGGGCGCCGGCCTGCCGCTCGCGCACGGTGATGAAGGGCCGCACGAGGCTGATGGTGTTCACGTCCCAGCCATCGATGGCCTGCAGCTCGTAAAGGCTGAGCAGCGGCCCGTTACGCCGGATGTGCTGGAACAGGGCGCTCACCTGCACATCGTTCAGGAGCATGAGCGAGGTGAGTTCCTCGGCATCGGTGCGGTTGAGGTTGACCGGGTCGTTGTACCGGTCGAGCAGCACCTGGAACAGGTTGGTGAGGTCCACGTCGTTGTCCCCGCCGAGCTGCTCCACGGCCGCTTCGATGCGCTGCTCGATCACATCGCGCGGAACACCGTCCACCTGGCCGGCGGCGAGCTGCGCCAGCGCCATGGCGAACGCCGTATGGGCCAGGCGCCTCACTTGAACCGGTAGTTCAGGTTCACCATCGGGGTGGGCCCGAGCTGTGCCCGCGCCACGAAGGACATGTCGATCTCCAGCTGCTTGAGCCGGAGGCCGAAGCCGAAGTGGCCGTTCACCGGCCCCGTGCTGACTCCCGTGCGCAGGAAGAACGCCTTGGTTGGAGCGTATTCCAAGCCGAAGCGGAAGCGCTCGGGCCGGTCGATGTCCTTCTCCGCCTCAGCGGTGAGGGTGAGGCGCTTGTTGGGCATCCAGCCGAAGCCGGCGCGCAGGATGGTGGGCACCCGCTCATCGAGCGGGACCATGCTCTCGGTGCGCGCTCCGAGCCCGGTGCGCGTGGGATTGTACAGGTGCGCCCCGATCCACAGCTCCTCCGTCAGCCTGGCCTGCATGCCCAGTTCGGCGGTGAAGGCGCCTGTGCTGCCGTAGTTCCCGCCCAGCCGTACATCCAGGTAGTTGAGCTGGACCGCGGCGCGGAACCCGTCGCCGAAGCGCATCGCATAGGCGAGGCTCGCGCGGTTCTCGGTGTAGAGGTCGTACCCGAAGCGGTCGGCGGCGATGCCGAATGCGCCCCGGCCCACGGGCAGCGCAGCTGCGATGCCCTGATTGCTCAGTTCCTCGCTCAGGAAGTGGGGCTGGTAGAAGATGCCCGCCGTGGCGGCCTCCATGCCGGCCAACCCGGATGGATTGAGGCGCACGCTCCAGAGGTCGGCGAGCGTGAGGCCGCTGCCGCCCATGCCGGCGAAGCGCGCGCCGACGGGAAGGGGGTCGCCGCCCGCAAAGGCAGCGAGCCCGGCGTGTACGAGGAGAAAGGCGGTGATCGAACGGCGCATCGCGCCGAATGTAGGGTGCGGCGGGCAAGCTCCTGCCGGGCCGCCCTCGCCGCGTTGCCTACCTTCGCCGCGCCCGCTGCGCGGCTCATCCAGCGCCGGAAGCGGATTCATGGCACGCGTGAAGCTCCACGACAAGGAATTCGAGCCGTTCATCAGCGAGGCGGAGCTTGGCGCCGCCATCGGCCGGCTCGCAGGCGAGCTGCAGGGCAAGTACGACGGCAAGCGCCCGCTGTTCGTGGGCATCCTCAACGGCTCGTTCTTCTTCGCCGCTGAGCTGCTCAAGCGCCTGCCCATCGAGTGCGAGATCACCTTCGTGAAGGTGGCGAGCTACCACGGCACCAGCAGCAGCGGCCGCGTCACGGACCTCATCGGATTCAATGAGCATGTGGAGGGCCGCCATGTGGTGGTGCTGGAGGACATTGTGGACACCGGGAACACCATCGTGCACATCATGGAGAAGCTGCGCGAGCGGCACCCCGCCAGCGTCAGCGTGGCCACACTGCTCCTGAAGCCGGACGCGTACACCAAGGACATACCCATCGAGCACGTGGCGCTCCGCATCCCGAACGATTTCGTGGTGGGCAGCGGCCTCGACCACGATGGGCTGGGCCGCAACCTGCCCGGTATCTACAAGATCGTGCAATCCTGAGCCACGCGCTCCCAATCCATCATCATGAGCAAGCTGAACATCGTCCTTTTCGGCCCTCCGGGGGCGGGAAAGGGCACGCAGAGCGAATTCCTCATCCAGCGTTACGGCCTTGTCCACCTGAGCACCGGTGACCTGCTGCGGGCCGAGATCAAGGCGGAGAGCGAGCTCGGCCTCCAGGCCAAGGAGCTGATGGACCGGGGCGAGCTCGTAGCCGATGCCATCGTCATCGGCATGATCCGGAACAAGATGGAGGCCAACCTCGGGGCCAAGGGCTTCATCTTCGACGGGTTCCCGCGGACCAAAGCCCAGGCGGAGGCCCTCGATGCGATGCTCTCGGCCAAGAACGAGCCCATCACCGCCATGCTGGCGCTGCACGTGCCGGAGGAGGAGCTGGTGAAACGCCTGCTCGGGCGCGGCGCCACCAGCGGCCGCGCCGATGACAAGGATGAAGCGGTGATCCGCAACCGCATCCGCGAGTACGAAAGCAAGACAGCGCCGCTGAAGGACTACTACACCGCGCAGGGCAAGTTCAAGGCCATCGAGGGCGTCGGTACCATTGCGGAGATCACGGATCGGCTGATCGCCGCAGTGGGATGAACCTATGAACGCGAGGCCGGGCGCATCCTGCACCCGGCCTCGCCCCGCCTGCGCACACGACCATGAACTTCATCGACCACATCCGCATCGAATGCCGCTCAGGGAAGGGCGGCGCTGGCAGCGCGCACCTCCGGCGCGAGAAGTACATGCCCAAGGGCGGCCCCGATGGCGGTGATGGCGGCAGGGGGGGCGATGTGATCCTGCGTGGGAACAAGCAGCTCTGGACGCTGCTGCACCTGCGCTACACCAAGCACGTGATCGCCGGCGATGGCGAGGTGGGCAGCAGCAACCAATGCAGCGGGAAGAGCGGAAAGGATGTGGTCGTGGAGGTGCCGCTGGGCACCGTGGCCAAGGACGATGGAACGGATGAGGTCCTGTTCGACATCACCGAGCACGGCCAGGAGGTGGTGCTGCTGAAAGGCGGCCGCGGCGGACTGGGCAACCAGCACTTCCACAGCAGCACCTTCCAGACGCCGCGCTTCGCGCAGCCCGGTGAGCCTGGCCAGCAGCGGTGGTTCAAGCTGGAGCTGAAGGTGCTGGCCGATGTAGGCCTCGTGGGCTTCCCCAACGCGGGCAAGAGCACCCTGCTCAGCGTGGTCACCGCCGCCAAGCCCAAGATCGCCGACTATGCCTTCACGACGCTCACGCCCAACCTGGGCATCGTGCCCTACCGCGACCACCGGAGCTTCGTGATGGCCGACATCCCGGGCATCATCGAGGGGGCGCACGAGGGCAAGGGCCTAGGCCTGCGCTTCCTGCGGCACATCGAGCGCAACAGCGTGCTGCTCTTCATGATCCCCGCCGACAGCGCCGATATACGGCACGACTACCAGGTGCTGGTCAACGAGCTGAAGGAATACTCGCCCGAGCTGCTCGACAAGGACCGTTTGCTCGCCATCACCAAGTGCGATATGCTCGACGAGGTGATGATGGCCCAGCTGCGCAAGGAACTGCCCAAGGGCGTTGATGCCGTGCTCATCAGCAGCGTGGCGCGCATCGGCCTGGATGAACTGAAGGACAAGCTGTGGAAGCTCCTGCACAGGCCCGTGGAGCAGCGCCCGCAATTCCCCGAGTGGAGCGCATGAGCCTCTGGGAGCGCCTCGATGCGATCGACCGCGAGGCCTTCCTGGCGATCAACGGCCCGCATGCGCATGCGCTTGACGTGGTCATGGAGGCCGCCAGCGAGATGGTGCTCTGGTTCCCGCTCTATGGCTTCTTCCTCTGGCTCATCATCAAGCGCCACGGCGATAAGGCGCTGCTCTGGTCGCTGCCGCTCATCGCCCTCATGATCCTGTGCAGCGACAAAGGCTCGGTGATGCTCTTCAAGGAGACCGTGCAGCGGCTGCGGCCCTGCCATGAGCCATCGCTCTCCGGCCTGGTGCATCTGGTGTACAAGGACTGCGGCGGCCGATTCGGCTTCGTGTCCTCGCACGCCAGCAACCACTTCGCCATCGCGCTGTTCATGATCGGCGTGCTGGGCGCCAAGCCGCGCTGGGTCCTCGGCGCCCTGCTCGGCTGGGCCATGCTCATCGCGTACAGCCGGGTCTACCTGGGCGTGCATTATCCCGGCGATGTGCTGGTGGGCGGTCTCTACGGGGCGATGATCGGTTCATTCGCGGCGCTCATCTTTCGGCGCTTCATCGCGAAGCCACGACCTTCGGTAGCATGAACACCTGGATCGCGATCTTCCTCGGCGGCGGCATCGGCAGCGTGGCGCGCTTCGGCATCACGCGCGCCGTGCTGGCGGTCGGCATCAAGGGCGCGTTCCCTTGGGCCACGCTCCTCTCCAACGTGCTGGCTACAGGCCTCCTGGCCTGGCTGGTGCTGCGCATGCCCCATCAGTTCGATGGCCGCGATGCCCTCAAGGCCTTCCTCGCCGTGGGCTTCTGCGGCGGCTTCAGCACCTTCAGCACATTCAGCTATGAGAACTTCCTGCTGCTGCGCGAAGGGCAGACGGTGATGGCGGCGGTCAACATCATCGTCAGCGTGGCGGCATGCCTGGCCGTGTTCCATTTCGTCGCTCGCAATGCCTAATTCACCGCATCCCATGCACAGGTCATTGTCGGGCCGCCCCGGAGGGTCGGCACGAAGGCTGCCCATGGCGGCGATCATCGCGATCGCTACGTGCCTGGCGCAGGATGGGCTGCACGCCCAGGCTCCCGCCTACCAGCAGCCGCCCAAGCTGGTGGTGGGCATCGTGGTGGACCAGATGCGCACCGACTATATCTACCGCTACTGGGACAACTTCGGGGAAGGAGGGTTCAGGCGCTTGGCGACGGGCGGTGCCTTCCTGCGCGATGCCCACTTCGACTACATCCCCACGGAGACGGGGCCCGGGCATGCCAGCGTGTACACCGGCACCGTTCCGGGGCGCCATGGCATCGTGGCCAATGACCGCTTCGTGCGCAGCACAGGCACCACGGACTATTGCGCATCCGCCGCCGATACCGTCCGCGGCGTTGGGATGGATGACGCCATTGGCCGTCGTTCACCGCGCAATCTCTTCGCCACCACCATTGCGGATGAGATCGAGCGCCGCTTCGATGGCAGGAGCCGTACCATCGGCATCGCCTTCAAGGACCGGGGCGCCATCCTGCCCATCGGCCGCACCGGCGATGCAGCCTACTGGTTCGCTGGAGGCACTGACGGCGCCTTCGGAACGAGCACGTGGTACATGCGCGAGCTGCCTGATTGGGTACAGCGCTTCAATGGGGAGCGGTTGGCGAGCGCCTACCTGGGGCGCACGTGGGACCTGCTGCTGCCGCGCGATCGCTACCATGCGCCGCTGCCCGACGACAACCCCTACGAGATACCGCTCAGCGGCGCAGCTTCGCCCACGCTGCCGCTCGATCTGCAGGCGCTCCACAAGGCCAGCGGCTCCACCGGCATCCTGGCCTACACGCCGTGGGGCAACACCCTTACCACCGACTTCGCCCTGGCCGCCATCGAAGGCGAGCAGCTCGGTGCCGATGCGGTGACCGACCTGCTGGCCTTGAGCTACAGCAGCCCCGACATCCTTGGCCACCGGATGGGGCCGCGCGCCCTTGAGGTGGAGGACATGTACCTGCGCCTCGACCAGGACATCGCCCGTCTTCTTGACGAGCTCGACCGCCGCGTCGGCAAGGGCGCATACACCGTGTTCCTCACGGCCGACCATGCCGGCGTGGACGTGCCGGCCTACCTCCAGTCACTCAAGGGCAGTGCGGGTTACCCCGATGTGGCGGCCTTGGAGCGCGACCTCAATGCGGAACTCGTGCGGCGCTTCGGCCCCGGGAAATGGGTGCGCCGCATGATCAATGAGCAGGTGTTCCTGAATGATTCGCTCATCAGCGCACGGAAGCTCGATGCCGAGCGCGTGCAGCGTGCAGCGGCCGATCACCTGCTCCGCGATCCGCTGATCGCCGAGGCCCTCACGGCCGCCGATCTGGCGCGCTTCAGCTACCCCGACGGCATCCGGCGCCTCCTTCAGCGGGGCTTCATGCCGCAGCGAAGCGGCGATGTGCTCTATGCCTATCGGCCAGGCTTCTTCGAGCCCTATGGGTCCGCGCCATCGAAGGGCACCACCCATGGCAGCGGCTGGAATTACGATACGCATGCGCCCATCATCCTTTATGGACAGGGCATCCGGCCGGGCAACGTGCTGCGGCGCACCTCCATCACGGACATCGTGCCCACCATCAGCATGATCGTCGGGATGACCCTGCCCGATGCATGCAGCGGAACCGTCATACCCGAGGCGCTGATCCGCTAGTCCAGGGAGCCGTTCGAGGCAGCTTGGTCCACCAGCCATGGCGCCGGCAGGGCGGCTAGCTCCTTTAGCATCTGGAACCAGCCGTAGTAGTTGGCCCACCAGCTCCAGCGACGGCACCACCGGTCATCCAGTGCGATCACACCCGCGCCGGGCCGATGCCCCCTGGCGATGCGGTGCATCCTCCAGGTTCGACGGGCATGCACGGCCAGCGTGGCCACATCGTAGGCGCCGATGCCGGCCGAGTCGGCGAATGCGGTGAGGTCGCGTGCGCAGCTGTAGGTGCGGCTGCGCTCGACGTGCCAGGTGGGCACGGCCGTGATGCGCGCGCCGGGGATGCCGGATTCCACCAGGCGCTCCCGGCCTTGATGGGCGAAGCTCGGCGTGCCCGGTGATTCAGTGCCGTCGGCATGTCGGATGCGCGTCTCATGCCGCAGCATATGCACGTTCACGCCATTCAAGCGGAGCCCGGAGATGAAGGCCACGGGCGCCTCCTGCGGCTCCGAGGTGTCCATGCCCGCGATGAGCAGCAGCAGCGTGTCGTTCCTGAGCTCGATCCGGTGGCGGCTGCTGCCGACGCCGATGGCCGCCGCGGTCTGCTGCCGGTCCGTGTGCATCCGTACCCATGCGCGCGGCAGGCCCGCCAGGCTCATCTCCACGGTGCCGCTAACCGGTGCAGCGAAGCGAACGGCTGCGGTGTCTCCCTGACGCAGGTAGTACGCGAAGGGGCGTGCCGTGCCCGTGGTGAGGATGCGGTCGTAGCCGCCGCGCTGGAAGGTGAGGGCGGCCTCCTCGATGCCCTGGTGGTGCATCCAGCCTTCCACCACCAGCACATTGCCGCCGCTCGGCCGTGTAATGGCGAACCACGGGTGCGCGAAGAGCAGCACGGCCCACCAGGCCAGCAACGCGGCGATGAGCAGCCGGAGGAAGCGGCGCTTGGAACGTCCGGCACTCATGCGTCGCCGTCCTCCAGCGCCTCCTTCAGCGCAAGCAATTCTGAGCGGGCCTTGCGATCGCCGGCCACGATGCACTGCAGCGTACCGGCATCACAGGCAGCGATGGCCTCGTTCCGACGGTGCTGTTCGGCCAGCAGCACAGCCAGTTGGTAATAGCTCGGGACATGGTCCGGGCGTTCCAGGAGCAGCGCCTCTAGGTCACTGGTGGCCTGCAGGATATCCCCGTTGCGCTTCAGCTCGAGCGCGATGGCGTACCGCAGGAAGGGGTCGCCGGGCTCCTCGGCCAGCAGGGCGCGCAATTGCTGAAGCCGCTCGGCGCTCATGGCTCGAAGGGCTGCACGGCCCGGTTATCCTTGAAATCGGCGGCGGATCCATTGCGGACGATCGGCCCTTGGTCCATTTCGGCGATGCGGTCCGCCATGTGGTGGGCGTCCCCGCGGTCGTGGGTGACGATGATGGCTGCGGTGCTGTGTGCGCGCAGGATGCGGAGCACCTCATCGCGCACCTGCTGCCGGGTGGGCGCATCGAGGTCGCTGATGGGCTCGTCCATCAGGAGGACCTGGGGGCGTACCGCCTGCGAGCGGGCGATGGCCACGCGCTGTTGCTGTCCGCCACTGAGCTGGTGCGGATAGCGGTCCTCCAGGCCGTCGAGCCCCACGTTGCGCAGCTCTTCCAGACCTTGGAATACCATGCCCACCGGCCTGCACTCAGGCACCACATGGCGCCGATCATCGTTCAGCACGGTCCCGAAAAGGACGATGCTCCCACCGCTGGGCCGCCCCAGGCCGGCCACCTGCCGGAGCAGGGTCGTCTTGCCGCAACCGCTGGGGCCTATCACCACGAGCACTTCGTTCACGGCCAGATCCATCGTGACCCCGCTCAGCACGGCGCGACCACCGTGCGCGAATGGGAGGTTGCGGAGCTGGAGCAGCGGATTAGCCATGTGGTCCGGTCGCGAAGCTAGGATGGGCGGCAGCCGTGCCTATGGCCTCCGGCCGGTCAAGCGATCCAATGCAAGCCCTAGCAGCAATCCGCACAGCACGATGAGGAGCGCCGGGAGGGAGGCTTCGCGCAGCTGCTCGATGCGGGCCAACTTGTAGGCGCGCGTGCTCAACGTATGGAAGCGAAGGGCCGCAGGATCAGCGTGAGCAAGAGCTCCTGAATGAAATCGATGGCCACCAGCATGGTGGCCGCGATCAGCGCCGGGCGGAAGAGCGGAAGGTTGATGCGGCGGAAGATGCGCAGGGGAGAGGCGCCCAGCAGCTGGGCGGATTCGTCAAGGGCCTTGGGCTGGTGCTCCAGACCCGCCCGCAAGGGCTGGTTGCCCACGGCCAGGAATCGCGCAGCCAGCGCATGGATGAGCAGCCCCAGGCTGCCGATGAGCGGGAAGGGCAGGCAGTCGCTCCGATCGATCGCCCCGACTGCGGCCATGGCGCCCACGGCGATGACGGCACCCGGTATGGCGTAGCCCAGGTTGGCAAGCCGGATGGCCCAAAGGCCGCTCTGCCCGTGGCGTTCCCTGAACGTGAAGGCCACAGCGGCGGCCAAGGTGACGGCGGCGGCCAAAGCAGCCACGAGCAATGTATTGCTGAAGGCGGGCCCCATCTCCTGCCAGTCAGTGAGCGAACTGGCCTGCGCCACATCCACGAGGATCTTGGCTAGCGGGAGGCCTGCACCCAACGCCAGGACCATCGCGCACCAACCGACGGCGATTGCGGCCCTGTGCCCCGTTGGCAGGATGGGCGTTGTTGGCACCTGATCCGTGCTCCGCCCCGCCCAGCGACGCGACCGCCGATCGACCCACAGCAGCGCGTCCACTAGAAGTATGAGCACCGAGCCGAGCCGGAGGGCGCTGTCGAGGTCGTAGAGCCCGCCCCAGCTCCGGAAGACCGCCGTGGTAAGCGTGCGCTCGCCGAAATACCGGACCGCACCATAGTCATTGAGGGTCTCGATGGCCACGAGCAGCGCTCCGGCAGCGATGGCGGGCCAGGCCAGCAGCAGGGCTACCCGGGTGAATCGGCGCAGCGGTCCGGCACCGAGGCTCCGCGCTGCATCGAGCTGGGCGGTCATGCCCAAGGTGAATGCGGCGCGCGCAGGCAGGTAGATGTATTGGGAGAGGACAGCGGCCAGCACCAGGCAGAGGCCCGGCAGGTGGAGGAGATCGGGATTCATCCCCAGGCTCGCGTCCAGCCAAGCGGAAAGGCTGTTCGTCGGGCCGAGCAGCATAGGTGAATGCGCTGATGCAGGTGGGCAGCGCCAGCGGGAGGAGAAGCACCCAATGGAAGAGGCGTTGGCCGGGGGAGTCGTGCACGCTACCAGCCATGCAGACGGCACGGCAAGCAGCAGGGCGGGAATCAAGGTGCCTGCCAGCAGCAGCAGGGTGCCCTTGGCATGCTGCGGCAACAGCACCGTGGCGGCATGCTGCCACTCCGGCGCGTCGGTGTGCGGCGGTGAGGTGACCATTACCCCGATGGGAAGCGCCAGAACAAGCGCCACCCCGGTGATGGCGCTGACCAGTGCACTGTTATGATGGGCACCGCGGCGGTCCTTCACCAGGATTACCTCCAGCCCGCAGCGTCGAAGACCTTGATCGCGTCGGGATTCAGGCGCGCCAAAGCCTCCGGATTCAGCGAATCCGGGGTGAAGGAGCCGAAGGCCTCCAGTTCGGGAGCGAGCCGCACGCCGGGCTTCACCGGGTATTCCTTGTTGCCCTCGGCGAAGAGATGCTGGGCCTCATCACCGCTGAGGTACTCCAGCAGTGCCAAGGCCTCCGGTTTGTGCGGGGCATGCCTGGCCACTCCTGCTCCGCTCACGTTCCCATGCGTGCCGTGCGTGCCGATGGTCGGGAAGGCCACGGCGATGGCGGCCTTCGCCTTCTGTTTCTCCGGCTCACCGCTTGCCATGAGCTTGCCCACGTAATAGCTGTTCACGATGGCCACGGTGCCTAGGCCTTCGCCCAGCGCCAGCAGCTTGTCGGTGTCATTGCCCTTGGGCGCACGCGCCATGTTGGCCACGATGCCATCGGCCCACGCCTTGGCGGCCAGCAGGCTCTGGTTGTAGACGTTCTCCGACGTGCGCACCAGGATTTCCCCCTTCCACTCGGGCTTGGCTAGATCGGCCCAGGTGATGATGGCTCCGGGCCTGACCTTCTTCCTGTCGTAGGCCACCATCCGCGCGCGCATCGTGAGACCGTGCCAATGGCCATCGGGATCGCGCAGAGGAGCGGGGATGTTGGCGTTTAGGATGGCGCTCTGCGCGGCTTGCAGCAGACCGCGCTGCTTGGCTACGCCCAAGCGACCGGCATAGGCGGTGATGAAGACATCGCAGGGGCTCTTAGGCCCCTCCTGTTCGAGCCGGGCCAGCAGCTCATCGTCACCGGCCTGGATTACGTTCACAGTGATGCCCGCAGTCTCCGTGAAGCGGCTGAAGAGCGTCTTGTCGGTGTCGTAGTGCCGATGGGTAT
>DDRC01000173.1:14609-33016 GCA_002342985.1 Flavobacteriales bacterium UBA2426 | reverse complement strand
GATGCACGGGGAACAGGCCAAGGGATTTGCGCATGCGCATCGAATCGTGCGGCGATGGTACCGGCTGCATGCCGGCATGTGATTGCCCGGGTGGCGGTTTTCGGCAGTGGCGGCGGGAACCATGAGCCTGCGGCGACGTAGAACGCGCGATGCTCCATCGGTTGCACCCCTTCACCGCGCTCGGTGCCCTGCTGCTGCCCCTTGCTGCGATCCCGGCGTGGCTGGGTCAACCGGTTGCGGCGGCTGGTCTGTTGGTGCTGGCGCACGGCTTCGTACTGCTCGAGTTCAAGAAGTACACGAGCGAGCATCAATTCGCCATGATCCTGGCCACGGCGCTGGCCCTCGGCATCCTCCTGGACCTGCGGCACTCCGAGTGGCCGCTGCTGACGATGTCACTGCTGCTGGCATCCATGGCTGCCGTGGCCCGGCAGGCCTTCATGCAACGCTTCACCTATGTCAACCTGCTCTGGCTTGATACCGGAATGGCCTTGGCCGCGCTTGCGCTCTGGCTGGCCGTTCTCCAAGACCGGCCGTTCGCCTGGGACCTTTGGCTGGCCCCCATCCTGCCCATCGGCTTCGCCTTGGGCCTCACGGTGAGCTATGTGCAGGACGCGCACCGGATGCGCCAGCGGACGCGCTTCGGGTACCGCGTCCAGCCCGGCATGCCCGCCATCGACTTCGAATTGCCCGACCAAACCGGCGAAACCGTCCGCCTATCGGACTTCCGGGGCCGGCACCCGGTGCTGCTCATCTTCGTGCGCGGCGACTGGTGCCCGGGTTGCCACATGATGCTGCGGACCTACGAGCGCAGCCGGCAGCGGTTCCTGGATAAGGGCGTGCACGTGGTGGCTGTGGGCCCCGATGACCTGGAGGTGAACCGTGACATGGTGCAGCGCATCGGCGTCAGCTACCGCATGCTCAGCGACGACGAACAGGCTGTGAGCGCGAGGTACGGTGTGGTGTACAGCAACCCGGTCATTGAACTGGGGGTGGACTACGCGGAAGGCATTCCCCTCCCGGCTTCATTCCTGATCGATCGAGAAGGCATCGTGCGCTATGTATCGCGCCCCGATCGGGTGGGGGAATTCCTCGACCCGGAGCTCATCTTCGGAGTGCTCGAGCAGCTTACCCCGAGCACCGGCCCTGCATGGACCTGAGCGTGGGATTGGCGCTTGGGGCCCTGCCCATGGCCATGCTGGGCGCGGCGGTGGCCTTGGCGCACGCCTACAACCGGCTGCGCGAGCGGCACGAGGGCGCGGAGCGTGACCGTGAGAGCTACCTGCAGGTGCTGGAGGGCAGCAACGATGCGCTGTTCGTGATCGACTTCGTGAATGGGCGCATCCATCAGGCCAACGCCCGGGCGGCCCAGCTGCTCGGCCACCCCGTGGAGCGCCTCACCCGCCTCACCATCTTCGACCTGCACCCGCAGGAACTCATCCGCCGCAGCGCGGAGCGCATCGCAGAGGCATGGGAGAACAAGGGGTCGGTGTATGCGGACATCCCCTTGGTGGCGGCTGATGGCGAACGCATCCACGTGGAATGCAGCACGCGGGTCACCTCCCACAATGGCAAACCGGCCATCATCCTCTTCGCACGCGACATCCGTGAGCGGCGGGCCTTGGAGGCCCGTGTGGCGGAGCAGCAGGCCATGGTGACCCGCCAGAACGAGGAACTGCTCGCGAGCATCCGCTATGCCCGCCGCATCCAGCGGGCGGTGCTGCCCGAGGCGGACGGGCTTCAGGCCCTTTGCCCCGAGAGCTTCATCCTCTTCCGGCCACGCGACCTGGTGAGCGGCGACCTTTTCTGGTTCGCCGAGGTTGATGGGCGCAAGGTGGTGGCCGCTGCGGATTGCACGGGCCATGGCGTGCCCGGGGCCCTGCTCAGCCTAATCGGCGCAGCCCTGTTCCAGGAGATTGTGCGCGACCGCCGCACGGTGGAGCCCGCGGCCATCCTCGATGCCCTTCGCGAAGGATTCATGCAGGTGCTCAACCGCAATGAAGGGGCCAGCCATCGCGATGGCATGAACGTGAGCGTGGCGGCGCTGGATGCCGGCCATGCCACCCTGCGCTTCGCCGGCGCCTATCATCCCCTGTACCTGCTGCGTGACGGTGCCATCACCGAGCTGAAGGGCGACCGCATGCCGATCGGCATCCATGAGGGGGAGGTAGCGCCCTTCACGCAGCAGGAGGTGGCCTTGCTGCCCGGGGATCGCATCTACCTGTTCTCCGATGGCATCACCGATCAGTTCGGCGGTGCCGCCGGGAAGAAGCTGCGCGGCGCGGGATTCAGGCAATGGCTCCTGGATACGGCGAGCCTGTCCATGGAGGAGCAGCATCAGGCCCTCAGCGACCGCTTCCGCATCTGGAAGGGCGAAGAGGAGCAGGTGGATGATGTGCTGCTGATCGGGATCCAGGCCTGATCAGCGCCCCAGGTCGTCATCCGCGCCCGATTCGAGGATGAACTCCGATAGCGCCAACCGGTCCAGCCGCCGCTTCAGCAACGATGTGTCGATCAGGGTCTCCTTGCGCACGGTGTAGAGCAGCAGGCGCTCGTCCCCGAAGAACTGCCGCGTGAGGCCAGGCTCGATGGGGTTGAGATAGGCGCCCCACCGGCCTCCCACGAAGAGCACGCCGGCAGCGCCTTGGGACTCATGCGCCTCGCGCCTCCAGCTCCTGCGGTCATAGCCCGCGCCATAGGTCGGAGGGAAGTCCGGGTCGAGCGCCTCGCAGGCGTAGCAGATCAGGTGGGCCTCGAAATGCCAGGCATGATCGTCACGGATGCCCGGCCAACGGATGGGCACCACGAGCCGCGCATCCGATGTTTGAGCGGCGCGCTTCACCCGCGCGCAGAGGTCGCGCACCTCAGTGATCGGTTCCTCGCGCACCCACGCGCAGCCCTGATGCTCCAGCTCCTGATGAACGGTCGCTTCCAAGCCGATGAGCCGCACGGTGCCGACGGCGAGCAGCAGCCCGGGAAGGCCGATCATCGCCCAGCGCGGCGGCTTGATGCGGCGGAGCAGCAGTGCAGCGGCCCCAGCCAGGATCAGGGGCAGGCCGAGCATCATCCGCGACTGCGAGAAGAACACGCTGGCGCAGCCCTCGTGCACCTTGGGCAGGCCAAGGGCGAGAAGAAGGACGATCAATGACATGAGTACGGCCGCACCGGGCTTCCGATCGCCTCTGACGATCAGGGCCGCGCCAATAGCGGCTGGCAAGGCGAAGGCCAACCAGCCCAGGCCATCGAATGGGTGCATGTGCATCACATGCGCGTTGATCCCGGTGATGCCCTCGCGCAGCAGGTCAACGGAGAAGGTCATGTCGCTGGGCAGCAGCGGATGCACCACGGTGCCGGGCCGGGCCGCGTACCATGCTTGCGCGGCCCGGTGCGTCGCATAGCCGATCGCCAGGCTCGACGCGCCAGCCACCCATAGCGAGAGATCACGGGCCTTGGACAGCACCAGCCAAAGCGCGATGGCGGCCACCAAGGGCAGCGCATTGGGGTTGCACATGAGCGCCAGCATCAGCGTGAAACCGATGAGGAAGTGCCGCAGCCATGCATTCCGTGCGTGGAGCATCCACGGGATGAGGGCCAGCAGGGCCAGCCCGTGCACCCAGCCCCGCGGCATGGCGGTGATGAGGCCCCAGTGCACCGGCAGCAGCAGGGGCATGGCTGCGAGTATCACCGCCGCTGTCACGGCGTTCTGCCGCCGGGCCCACCACGCCCATGACCAGAACGGGAGCAGGGTCAGCAGCGAGGTGACGATGGGCAGCGCGATCCAAGGCGCTGCTCCCAAGCGCACGAACGGCGCGGCCAGCAGCGCTTCGAGCATGGGATTGTAGTTCTGGCCGTATAGGTAGGGCTCCCTGAAGATGCCCTGTCCGTAGTCCCTGGCCACCTGCTGGATGAGCGCGTCATCGATACCGATGTGGGTGAAGGCGAAGCGGTGAAGCAGCCAGATTCGCTGCAAGACAGCCAGGCTGATGATGGTCCAGAGCACCAGCCTGCCGCCTGAGCGCATGTCCTTGACACTCATTGCGCTGGGAGGGGGCCGAGGTCCCGGCCTAGGCGATCCAGGATTTCGCTGAGCGGCATCCCATTGCCGCGCAGGAGCAGCGCCCGTCTTCCCCGGATCGCTGCGGGAAATGCACCCAGGAGCGACCGCATGCCTTCATCCCAGATCGAATCGTCGCAGCCCAGGAGCAGGATGGTTGGGAATACGGCGTTCCGCGAAGCGGACCGCAAGTGGTATCGGCGATCATGCCCGACGAACAGGGTGTTAGGCACATGGGGATTGAGCAGCGGTGCGGCATAGGAAAGCACGGCGGAGCGCTTCTCCGGATCGTTGGAGAAGGCAACGACCAGGTCGATGCCTTCGCTGGCCGATATTTCGGCGATGGCATCCGCATCTGCCTGAAGCGCGGCAATGGTTGCCGTGGCAATGGGCAATTCCAAAGGTTCTCCGAACTGTTGCGCGATCACGGCCTCGAGGTTGAGCGCCTTCCACCCCACGAGGAGAGGGGCGATGATGAGCAGCGCCCTCGAGATGGTAACGGCACTGCGCGGCCCCCAAGGCACCTGCGCGGCAGCCCAACCCATGATCAAGGGCATGGCCAGGAACATCCGGGAAAGGGGGTAGACTACGTGGTCATGGCCGTCCATGGTCTTGGGGAAGGCGAAGGACAGCGCAACCACTGAAGTGCTGGCAGCCAGGGCGATGGAGACACCCGGTCTGCGCAGCCAAAGGAATAAGGGAACCGCTGCGACCAGCAACCAGATCACCGCCTCCCCATTCGGCCACCATAGCGGACAGAGCCAGGCGAAGTGCCTGTCGAGTTGGCCAAGCGCTTCGGGGATGAGCTCAGCCGGGTGGAATGTCAGTCGCCAGTCGTCGATCCGGTGCACCACGCGTTCCGGATGGGCCGCATAGAAATGGTAGCCCGCCCAGGCAGCCAGCAATGCCGGGAGTGCGCCACCGAGGATGCAGAACACACCTTTGAGCCCCCCGCGGTTCGTCCAGATGTGCCAAACAATGAACGTGGCTGCAAGGGGCAGGGCATTCGGATTGACGGCGACGGCGGCAGCGGCGAGGAATCCGAGAAGTCCGTCGCGCATCTCGGCCCGACGGATGCTAAGCACCCACGGGAGCAGCGCCAGTAGCGCCAAGCCATTGACGAAGCCGCGGGTCATGGTGGTCATGAGCCCCCATTCTATGGGCAGCAGTGCCGGACAGGCCGCGAGCAGTGCGCCGGCGGTCCATCGTCCGCGATGCGCCTCCCAAGCCGCCCAGGAGAGGAAGGGGGCGAGCGCCAGGATGGACGTGGCCACGGGCATTGCGGCCTGTATGGGAGCGCCGAGCCAGAGCAACGGAACGGCGACGAGCGATTCGAGTGCTGGGTTGTAGTTCTGGCCATACAGGAAAGGCTCTCGGAAAATGCCGTTTGCCATGTCCGATGCGGCGGTCCAGAAGACCACATCGTCCGCGCCCGTGTACCGCAGGCCGAACCCGATCAGCACCATCAACCGGTCAATCAGGGTGGCACCCACTGCCGCTGCGAACGCCCCCTTGCCCCAGGCGTCTGTTTCGGAGCGGAGCGCTTTCATTGCACAGGGCGAGGTACGATCAACGATGTCATGCCCAAGGTCTCATCGGGCCCCATCCAATTCCACCCGCCATCCCGCCGCAGCCAGGTCAACTGGCGCTTGGCGTAATTGCGCGTGTGCTGCTTGATCAGCGCGATGGTCGATTCGAGGGTGAGCGTGCCGTCGAAATACTGGAAGAGCTCACGGTATCCCACGGTCTGCAGCGCATTGAGTGCGCGATGCGGCAGGAGGGAGCGCGCCTCCTCCACCAGGCCCTCGGCCATCATACGATCCACCCGGGCATCGATTCGGCGATAGAGTTCCTCTCGGGGCACGTCCATGGCGATGCGGACCAGGCGCATGTCGGTGCGGTCTCCGGCGCCGGAGCGCTGCGCGCTGAAGGGCTTTCCGGTGAGCAGGCACACCTCCAGCGCACGGATCACGCGGTGCGGGTTGCTGCGGTCGATGCGTGCGGCGGTGACCGGGTCGAGGCGCTCGAGCTCTTTCAGCAGGTCGGGCATTCCGCCGGAATCGGTGCGCCGTATCAGGCGCTCCCGGAGCCGTGTATCGCTCAGGGGCAATGGGTCAAGCCCCTTCACCAGCGCATCGATGTACAGCCCGCTGCCGCCCACGAGCACGGCCACGCCATGCCTCTCTAGCAATTCCTGCAGCACCGGTTCCGCCTCGCGCGCGAACCTGCCGGCGCTCCACGTATCCTCCAGCTCCAGATGCCCGAGGAAATGGTGCTTCACCCCGCCGAGCTCCGGCTCCAAGGGGCGCGCCGTACCGATGCGCATGGCCCGGTAGAACTGCCGGGAGTCCGCGCTGATCACCTCCGTGCCGAAGTGCCGGGCCAGCGCAATGCCGGCATCCGTCTTCCCCGAGGCCGTGGGACCGCCAACGATGAGGAGTGTGCGCATGGTCTCGCAGGGCGATTGCCGGTAGCCCGGCGTCCTTCGCTCCGCGGCCTCGAGGTGGGCGATGAGCGCGGGCGCGGGTTCAAGTAACGCAACGCCTACCGGAAATCCTCGCTCGATTCATCGAAGGCCTCGCCGCCCTCCTCTCCGCCATCGTCTCCGAAGGGGTCATCCTCTTCGCCTTCCTCGTACCCGTGCTCCTCATCGTCCAGCGCATAGGGGTCCTCATCCAGGATGCCGGCGGTGAGCTCATCCTCCTTGCTGTGCTCATCCGGCGCATCATTCATGCTCAGCACCACCCGCGGGTAGGTCACCCCGGGCTCGGGGTCGCCCGCGCCGATGAGCTCCACCATGAAGAGCCACATATGGAGGAAGTCGTAGGCATAGATGAAGCGCTGATTCGCGCTCCGGATGTGGTCGCTGATCAGCACCTCGTGCATGAGCGCCGGCACAGAGCCTTCTTCGGCGAATCCCATGTCGGCAAGGGGAACCTCTGCGCCCTTGTCCCAATTCTCGTCGCTCACATAGAAGGCCGCCATCTCCTGGCCGATGAATCCGAAGGCGTCCTTGATCGCGGTGTGGAGATCGAGGAAGGTCTGCTCGCTCCCGATCTCGATGTCGCGGAAGGCCTCGCTGGGGTGGTCGATCAGTACGCGGAAACGGTAGATTCTCACTGGGGTGCTTGAAGGTTGCAGGTTGTGCCGGAGGCAGGTTGAGGGTTGGGCACGGTTCCTCCGGACCTGACGGCGAATCTACACGGAGAGGGCAACCTTCAAGCCCCAACCCCATCAACCGGCTTCACCCCCAGCTTCCTTCCGGTCTCCAGCATCAGCGCCCACGCCTGCTCGCGGTCATTCTGGATCACGCCGTCCAGGATCGCGTCCTTGATCACGGTCTTGATGTCGCCGATGAGCTTGCACGGCGGGATGTTGAAGGCGCGCATGATGTCCTCGCCGGTGATGGGCGGCTGGAAGTTGCGCACGCGGTCCTTCGCCTCCACGTCCTTCAGCTTCTGCATCACCAGTTCGTAGTTCCGCAGGTAGCGGTCCTTCTTCTTCTCGTTCTTGCTGGTGATGTCGGCGCGGCAGAGGATCATGAGCGCGTCGATGTCGTCGCCGGCATCGAAGAGCAGGCGGCGGATGGCGCTGTCGGTGACCTCCTCCTTGGTGAGCGCGATCGGCCGCAGGTGCAGGGCCACGAGCTTCTGCACGAACTTCATCTGCTCGTCAAGCGGCAGCTTCAGGCGGCGGAAGATCCTGGGAACCATGCGCGCGCCCTTGTCCTCGTGGCCGTGGAAGGTCCAGCCGACCCCCGGCACGAAGCGCTTCGTCGAGGGCTTGGCGATGTCGTGCAGCACGGCCGCCCATCGCAGCCAAAGGTCATTGCTTTGCTGGGCCACGTTGTCGAGCACCTGCAGCGTATGGTAGAAGTTGTCCTTGTGGCCGATGCCGAACCGCTCCTCCGCCCCGGCCAGATCCAGGAACTCGGGGAAGAACTCGGCCATCAGCCCGCTCTCACGGAGCAGGACGAAGCCTACGCTGGGCTTGGCCGCGAGGATGATCTTGTTCAGCTCCGCATGGATCCGCTCGGCGCTGATGATCTCCAATCGCTTTGCGTTGCGTTGGATGGCCTCGAAGGTGACCGGATCGATCGTGAAGCCGAGTTGCGTGGCGAACCGCACGGCGCGCAGCATGCGCAGGGGGTCGTCGCTGAAGGTGATGTCCGGGTCGAGCGGGGTCCGGAGCAGGCCTTGGTCCAGGTGCAGGATGCCGCCGAAGGGGTCCACCAGCGCGCCCGTGCTCCCCGCATTCAGCGAGATGGCCAGGGCGTTGATCGTGAAGTCGCGGCGTTCCTGATCATCCTTGATGGTGCCCGGCTCCACCTCGGGCTTGCGGCTGTTGCGGTTGTAGCTCTCCTTGCGCGCCCCCACGAACTCCACCTGCAGCTCACCGAGCATGAACATGGCTGTGCCGTAATTCCTGAAGACATGCACGGCTCCCGCGTCCAGCCGCTTCGCCACGGCTTCCGCGAAGGCGATGCCATCGCCCTCCACCACGAAGTCGATGTCCTTGCACAGCCGCCCGATCAAGCGGTCCCGCACGTAGCCGCCGATGGCGAAAGCCGGTATTCCCTGCTGCGCGGCTTCAGCGGCCACCGCGGCGAATAGCGGCTCGTCGGCAACGCCATCGAGGCGCGCAGGATCAACGGTGTATCGGTGCCCGGTCGGCATTGGGCCGCGAAAGTAGCGGGCCGATGCCTGGGTCAGGGCGAGTTCACAAGCACTTGAACTGATCGAAGGGCTCCAGGCAGTCGTTGCACTTCCACAGCGCCTTGCAGGCCGTGCTGCCGAAGGCGGAGAGCATCACGGTGTTCGTGGAGCCGCATTGAGGACAGGCCACCACGGGTTGTTCGCCCTTCAGCGCGCGGATGTCGGCGGTCTTCTCGGGCGGCGCGATGCCGTATTCCTTCAGCTTGCGCTTGCCGGTCTCGGTGATCCAGTCCGTGGTCCAGGCAGGGGAGAGGCTCGTCCTCACCTCCACGGAAGGCACGCCCGCCTCCAGCAGTTCCTTCTTGATGTCGGCCGCCATCACGTCCATGGCCGGGCAGCCGGTGTAGGTGGGCGTGATGGTGACGATGGCCTTGCCGTCCGCTTCCACCTCCACGCTGCGCACAACGCCCAGCTCCAGCACGTTGATGGCCGGAATCTCCGGGTCCTTCACGTAGTCGAGGAGCTCGAGGATGCGGTCCTTGGTGATCATGGGTCTTCGTAGTTCACCGCAAAGACGCAAAGGCCGCCAAGGCTATCCAGAGGAAGGCAACGTGCTTCCTTCGCGCTCTTGGCGTCTTGGCGGTGCGCATTCCTACCACTCCGCCCCCGGGTACGCGCGCTGCAGGTATTGCATCTCGGCCAGGATGTAGCCGAGGTGTTCGCTGTGCTTGCCTTGGCGGCCGCCCGTGGCCATGAAGCCGTCGGCGGGGCGCTTCAGCGTGGCCACACCCAGCACCTTATCCACGGTGGCATCGAAGGCGGCCTTGATCTTCGCGAGATTGGGCGCGATGCCGGCCTTCAGCAGTTGCTGGTGGATCTCATCCATCACGAAGAGGTCGCCGGTGTAGGTCCACAGGTTGTCGAGCGCCTCCTGGGCGCGGCCGTGGCTCTCCTCCGTGCCGTCGCCGAAGCGGATCAGCCAGTCGCTGCTGTGCTTCACGTGGTACTGGGCCTCCTTCACGGCCTTGGCGGCAATGGCGGCCAACTGGGCATCGGCGCTCTTGGTGAGGGCCTCGGCCAGCGGCAGGTGGTAGGCATCGAACAGGAAGCTCCGCACGATGGAGTGCGCGTAGTCGCCGTTGGGCTGCTCAACGAGCTTGGTGTTCACGAATTGCCGCTCGTTCCGCAGGTAGGCGAGGTCGTCTTCGTCGCGACCCTTGCCCTCCACCTGGCCGGCGTAGGTGTACAGGTTGCGCGCCTCGCCGATGTGGTCCAGCGCCCGGTTGGTGAGGGCGATGTCCTCCTCCAGAATGGGCCCGTGCCCGCACCACTCGCTCAGGCGGTGGCTCAGGATGAGGAGGTCGTCCGCGAGGCGGAGCGTATACGTGAACAGTGCCTGGCTCATGGTGAATGGGACTTGGCGAATGGCGAATGGGGAATGCGCATAAGCACCATTCACCATCTCCCATTCGCCATTCACTAAATGTATTTCGCCCCCTCGGGCATGGTGTAGAAGGTGGGGTGCCGGTAGGTCTTGTCGTCGGCGGGGTCGAAGAGCATGGCCGCATCATCGGGCTGGCTGCTGCTGATGGCGCCGGCGGGCACCACCCAGATGCTCTGGCCTTCCTGGCGGCGGGTGTACACGTCGCGGGCGTTCTCGATGGCCATCTGTGCGTCGGCGGCGTGCAGGCTGCCCACATGCTTGTGCTCCAGGCCGCGCTTGCTCTGGATGAAGATCTCCCAGAGGGGCCAGTTGTTCGGGTTGTCGGTCATGGGGTCCGGTGGTATCAAATGGTAGGTCGACCCGGTGGGTCGACGCTACAGGTACTTCGATCAGGCGGCTTGCTTCTTCTTGGCCTTCTTGGCGGCATGGGCCAGCGCGGCCTCGCGCACCCAGGCGCCGTTGTCATGGGCCTTGTTGCGGGCGGCCAGGCGTTCCTTGTTGCAGGGACCGTTGCCGGCCACCACGTTGTTGAATTCCGTCCAGTCGATCTCGCCGAAGTCGTAATGCTGGGTGGCCTCGTTCCACTTCAGCTTCGGGTCGGGGATAGTGAGGCCGATCACTTCGGCCTGCTGCACGGTGCGGTCGATGAAGGTCTGGCGCAGCTCATCGTTGCTCTGGCGCTTGATCTTCCACTTCATGCTCTCGGCGCTGTGCGGGCTGTTGGCGTCGGTGGGGCCGAACATCATCAGGCTGGGCCACCACCACCGGTTCAGGGCGTCCTGCGCCATCTCCTTTTGTTCGGGCGTGCCCTTGGCCAGCACGGCCATGATCTCGTAGCCCTGGCGCTGGTGGAAACTCTCCTCCTTGCAGATGCGCACCATGGCCCGGGCGTAGGGACCGTAGCTGGTGCGGCACAGCATCACCTGGTTCATGATGGCCGCGCCGTCCACCAGCCAGCCGATGGCGCCGATGTCGGCCCAGGTGAGGGTGGGGTAGTTGAAGATGCTGCTGTACTTGGCCTTGCCGCTCAGCAGGTCGTCGATGGTCTGCTCGCGGGAGACGCCCAGGGTCTCGCAGGCGCTGTACAGGTAGAGACCATGGCCAGCCTCGTCCTGCACCTTGGCGAGCAGGATGGCCTTGCGGCGCAGGTTGGGGGCCCGGGTAATCCAGTTGCCCTCCGGCAGCATGCCCACCACCTCGCTGTGCGCGTGCTGGCTGATCTGGCGGATGAGGGTCTTTCGGTATTTCTCGGGCATCCAGTCCTTCGGCTCGATCTTCTGTTCGGCGTCGATCTTGGCTTGGAACAGCTCTTCCAGGTTCTTAACGTCCGTCATGGCTGCATACTTGGCGGCCAAGATAGGACCCTGGCCTTGGTAGGTATTGAGTTGCGTCAGTTTCCGAACAGAGGCCCGACCGCCCTTGTTCGGAACGCGTACGGCACTGCGGCAGGCGTCTATTTTTGCCGCCCTTCCGCCAGCGCGGGTCATCATCACAGCCACGAAGCAGCAGCCCTCCCATGTCCCGATTCCACACCCTTGAGGTGTCCGCCGTGCATCATGAGACGCCCGAGAGCATCGTCATCGATTTCGCTGTTCCAGAGGCATCCCGTTCGGACTTCGCGTTCCAGCATGGCCAGTACCTCACGCTCCGCCTGACGGTGGATGGCGAGGAGCTCCGGCGCTCCTACAGCATCTGCAGCTGTCCGTTGGATGCGGGCGGGCTGAGCATCGCCGTGAAGAAGGTGCCCCATGGCCGCGCCAGCACGCAGCTCGTGGACAAGCTGAAGCCGGGCATGCGAATCGAGGCGATGCCCCCGATGGGGGGCTTCACCACGCCGCTCGACCCCTCGAAGGCGCGCCACTTCGTCCTGTTCGCTGCGGGCAGCGGGATCACGCCGATCATGAGCATCCTGGAGACCGTGCTGAGGACCGAGCCGCGGAGCCGGGTGACGCTTTTCTACGGCAACCGCTCGGAGGACGCCATCATCTTCAAGCGCAAGCTGGGTGAGATGGCCGCGGCGCACCCCGACCGTCTCCATGTCCATCACATCATCAGCCAGGGCCGTGGTGCAGATGCGCTTCACCAGGGCCGCATCACCGGTGAGCGCGCATCCGCCCTGATGGATGCTTTTGCCTCCGATGAGCTGGGCAAGGAGTACTTCATCTGCGGGCCTGAGCAGATGATCGCTGCCGTGCGCGAGGTGCTGGAAGGGAGGGGCGTCGACCGCAGGAGCATCCATTTCGAGCTGTTCACCACGCCGGTGGCGGCACCTGTCGAGAAAAAGGCGGCTGCTGCGGGTGAGGCCTCGTTCACCGGCGTGGCCGATGTCAAGGTGATCCTCGATGGCCGGGAGCATGAGCTGAAGGTGCCCGCCCGGGGCGATGCCGTGCTGGATGCCGCGCTCGATGCGGGGCTCGATGTGCCGTTCGCCTGCAAGGGCGCGGTCTGCTGCACCTGCAAGGCACGGGTGCTCGAGGGCCGGGTGGAGATGGAGATGAATTACGCGCTGACGGACGACGAGGTGGCCGATGGCTACGTGCTCACCTGTCAGACCCACCCACGCTCGCAGCGCGTGGTGATCGACTACGACCAGCACTAGCGGACGTGCCGCCGGAACGGAACAAGGCGGGCCTGCAGGCCCGCCTTCCTGTTCCTCCTGCCTTGCTCGGTTGGTTCCGTGAGGCGGAGGAGGGCTTCCGGTTCAGAACGTGGCGCTGGCGATGCCCGCCAGGCGGGTCTGGATGTGGCTGAGGTAGTGCTCGCTGTGGTAGAATCCGCCCATTTCCGCATCGTAGCGGATGATGGCACTGGGAAAGTCCGTGTAGAAGGGGTCCACGCCCTGTGCGTTGGGGCGCTGGAGGTTCACGAAGCACTCGTAGTCGGGGTAGCTCACAAGGTCCTTGGGCAGGGTGGTGTCGATGTAGAGCATCTTCTCCTGGAAGCCGGGCTTGATGATGCGCACCGTATAGAACTGGTCGATGTCCAGCTCCAGCTCGAATCGGCCGCGCTTGTCGACCCCCAGCTTGCCCATCTCCTCGTTGTCGCGGTAGAGGATCATGTCGAAGCCATCCTTTACCTGCACGCCTTCCACCATCACCTGACCGTGCACGGGAACATACCAGCCTTCGGCCTGGTCGCGGCGGTCAACGAGCTTGCCCTTGGTCGGCGTGCTCTGGGCGATGGCCGAGCCGGTGAGCAGCAAGGCGGCTAGCAGCGTGAGGGCGGAAGGGGAATGGCGTGCGGTGCGCATGGCTCGCTTGGTTTTGCGCCTGATACGCTGCCGATCATTGCGGGGTTACGCTCAGGCCACCTGCCCGAACGGCATCGCAGCCGGCCTGGCGCCGGCCGTGGGGATGCGGATGTGGATGGTGGTGCCCTGGCCCACCGCGCTCTCCGCCCAGGCCTCGCCGCCATGCTTGGCCACGATGCGGTGCACGATGGCGAGGCCCACGCCGGTACCCTCGAACTGATCGGCCTTGTGCAGTCGCTTGAAGGCGCCGAAGGCCTGGTCCTTGTGCTTGGCATCGAAGCCCACGCCGTTGTCCCTCACCCAGAGGTGGTCGTGGTCGCCTTCACGGGCATGGCCCACGGTGATCGCTGGCCCGTCCACGGTACGCGTGAATTTGAGGGCGTTGGAGAGCAGGTTGTGCAGGACGACCTTCAGCATGGGCGCATCGGCGTGCACCAGTGCTTCAGGGCCGATATCGACCCGGATCTGCCCCAGCCGCTCCGGCGGCGCGATCTCGGATGCCGCTTCGCGCACGATGTCGGCAACCGCCACCTCGCGCCGCTCGATCTCGCGGGTATTGGTCTGGGAGAACCGGAGCAGGTCGTCCACGAGCTGGATCATCTGGCGCGCGCCGCGCTCGATGCGCTCGGCGTAGGGCAGGCATTCGGCCAGGGCCTCATCCTGCTCGGCCGTCGTGCGCAGCAACTCGCTCAGCGCGGCGATGTTCTTCAGGGGCGAGCGCAGGTCGTGCGCCACGGAGTAGGAGAACGAGCCCAGGTCCTCCAGGGCCTCCAGGAGCTGTGCAGTCCGCACGGCCACCCGCTTGTCCAGGTCGGCATTGAGCTTCTGCAGGCGCTTCTCCTCCTGCCGGCGGTCGGTCACATCCTTGATGATCGCCTGGAAGACGTTCCGGTGGCCGCGCTGGGCGCCCAGGTAGGTGGCCGTCATCAGGCAGTCGATCACCGCGCCTTGGGGCGTGCGCAAGGTGAGGTCCACATTCACGAAGTCCTTGCCGGAGCGGTGGCGGCGAAGCCGTTGCACGAGCGCAGGGGCGTCCTGAAGATATCCCGTGAAGCGGTTCCTCAGCAGTTCCTCCCGGTCCGTTCCCAGCAGCCGGGCGCAGGCGGCATTCGCCTCGAGCACCTGGCCGCGCTGGTCCACGATCACGATCGGGTCGGCGGTGGTCTCGAACACCTGGGCGTAGCGGTCCAGCAGCACCTCCTTTTCCTGCCTGAGCTGGTGTATCTCGTAGGCCTGGCGGATCCGCAGCTTCAGGTCGTTCTCGTCCCAGGGCTTGGTGGCGTATGCGTAGATGCCCCCTTCGTTCACGGCCCGCACCACGGCCTCCAGGTCGGAATAGCCGGTGAGCAGCATGCGCATGGCCTCCGGGTGCCGCGCCCGGGTGATGGCGAGGAATTCGCTGCCGCTCATGCCTGGCATGCGCTGATCGGAGATGATCACGTGCACCGTCTCCCGGGCCAGCAGGTCGAGCGCCTCCTGGCCCGACCCGGCGAGCAGGACGTCCATGTCCCTGCGGAATGCGGCTTTGAAGGACTTCAGGTTGTTCTCCTCGTCATCGACGAAGAGCACGCGGATGCGATCGTTGGCCATGGATCAGGCGCGTTGCTGGGCCGGGCGGCTCTGGCGCACCGGCAGGGTGATGGTGAATTCGGTGCCCACGCCGGGCTGGCTGACCACATCGATGGTGCCCCCGTGGTCGCAGATGATGCCGTATACGATGGCGAGCCCCAGCCCTGTCCCTTCGCCCACGGGCTTGGTGGTGAAGAAGGGGTCGAAGATCCGGGCCTTCACCTCTTCGGTCATTCCAACCCCGGTGTCCGTGATGCGCACCAGTACGCGGTCCTCGTGCGTCATCGTGCGGGCCTCCACCACCCGTTCACGCCCATCCGCGCGGGCCATCGTCGCCTGCGCCGCATTGGAGAGGATGTTCATGAAGACCTGGTTCACCTTGCCAGGGAAGCACTCCACCTTGGGGATCTCCCCCAGATCGAGCCTGAGCTCAACCCGGTCGCGGTATTGGGGGGCCAGCACCGTCAGGGTGCTGCGCAATCCCTCGTTCAGGTCGGCGGGCTTCAGGTCGTCCTCGTCCAGGCGGGAGAAGTTCCGCAGCCCGCGTACGATCTCGGCGGTTCGACGTGCGCCCTCGGCCATGGAGCCGATGATGTCATCCAGCTCATCGATGGTCTCGCCGATGCCCAGGGCCTCCTCCTCGGCCTTCACCCGTTCCAGCTCCGCGGCGGCGCGATGCGGGTCCACGGTGCGGTAGGCCCGGATCACGTTCACCACATCCGCGATGTTCCGGCGCAGCGGCGCGATGTTGCTCGTGATGAAGTTCACGGGGTTGTTGATCTCGTGGGCGATGCCCGCGGTGAGCTGACCCAGGGAGGCCATCTTCTCGCTGCTCACCAGCTGCACCTGTGTCCGCTTGAGGTGCTCATTGCTCTCCTCCAAGGCGGCCGTGCGCTGCTTCACCTTCTCCTCCAGCACCATGTTCTGCTCGCGGATGAGCCGCTCGTTCTCCTGGGCCATGGCCAGCGATTCGGCCTGCGAGCGCTCCTTGTCGCGCCGCAGGATGTTGATGCGGTCGGCTAGACCGAAGGAGAGGAGGACGCCTTCGATTGCCGAGCCCACCGGCATGGCGTGGATGGTCAGCTCGTTATAGGGAAGGATGCCCACATCTTTCAGGACGAACACCACCACGGCCGAGAGGAACACAGCCCATGCAAGTAGGAAGAAGAATGCTTGGCGCGATCCACGGCGAAGGGCTACAACCGCCATACTGAGGGTAAAGACAGCCGAAAGGCCGGAAAGCCCTTGGGCAACCTGATAGGCGGTTCGCGGGAGACCGAGCTGTTGCGCAAGGATGCATAACGCGAAGACGATGTAGAACAGCACGCTGATTCGATGCATGCCGGGCACGAATCGCCGTGTGTCGATGAACTTCCGCGCGAATTCCATGCCCAGTGTCGCGGTGATCAATGTCAGGATCAGGGTGCTGTTCGAGGACCACCAGGTGCTCCCGGCCCAGAGGTAGAAAGGCCCCACACCCAGGAAGGCCAGCTGAGTTGCGAGCACAGCCACCAGGTAGAGGACATAGAATAGGAAGCTCAAGTCGCGGATGGAGAGAAGAAGGAAGAGGTTGTACAGCGCGAGCACGAGCATCACCCCCGTGTAGATGCCGATGGCGAGGTTTCGGCCCGAGCGTATGGCGATAAGCTCATCCGCACTGCGCAGGAGGACAGGCAACTGGAGCTGCTTGTTGCTCTCCAGCCGGATCACGAGGGTGGCCTCGGATCCGGGAGGTATGCGCACTTGGAAGACGAATTCCGGATCGGCGCCTATGCGCTCGTTTGTAGGTAACGATTGCCCTTTGGTGCCGACCAGTATGGAAACTCCACCGTATACCGCGAACACATCGACACGGTCGAGGTCAGCATATTCGATGCAGAGATGGAAGCGCTCCAGTTCCGTGGTGTTTCGCACCCTCGTACGCAGCCAAACTGCATCGCCGGTGAGCCCCAGGTTCGGTACCGCAGATGCGAGTGGTTCGAACACGCCTCTAGCAAGTACCTCGTCCACGTGCATGGCACGCGTGCTGTCGTAGCATACTTCTAGGCGCTCGCCGAGGTGCGTGCCCATCAGGCTTTCCTGCAGCGGCCAAACGGCCGTCGGGTCCGCCCCCAGTAAACCAGCGGGCAGTAGCAGGAAGGCTAGCAGGATCTTCATCCGGCGCTCCTACGGCCCGACCGCCTCTAGGGTTGCCGGCTCAAGCGGTATGCCGGAGGCGCTCCTTCTGGATTCTCTCGTAGGCCACGAGGTCCAGGTATCCTTTGTTGATGATCAATTTGTAGTGTGCCTCGATCGTCGTGCGTCCAGGGCTCTCCATCCGCACCTGATCTGGTCTCAACCGCAGGCTGAAGATGGATTGGCGCTGCTCCATGGTCGTGCATGGCAGCAGCAGCGTATCGGGATTGTACATCGCGATCGACCGGAACTCGGGCGTTGGGTAGTCGAACTCGCCATTGCTGCCGACCTCGGTCAAGGCGATGAAACCATTCCGCTCTGGATGCCGGCGGGTATGGCTCCCTACGAAGCAGACCATGGCACGGGCTCCCACCTGCGGCGCAATCGCAGTCACAGCCTTGCTCAGCAGAACCGTCACTCCCTTGCTGGCGTATCGGCTCGCGCTCCAAAGGCCGCACACCTCGCCGTTGCCCTCTGCCCGCAGTCGGTCCAAGACCGGAACGATTCGCGGTTCACGTTCGGAGATGGCCATCATCATCGGGAGGCAACCCTTCTCTCCGTGGTCCATTTGCAGCCGGATGCCACCCACCATCCCGAGCAGGGGATGCATCGCCACGATTACATAGCACTGGGGGTCGAGGGCCCAGCGTGTATCGCTCTTGACTACCAAGGGGATGCCGAGCTCCGTGAGTACGAGCTCGTGCTGCCGAATGAACTCTTCATTCAGGTCCGGGCGGTCAGGGGCGCTATAGGCGATGAGTTCCAGCTTTTCGTTCATGGTGTGACCGTTGGGTGAGCGATTGACCATAGCATGTCAATGGGAAGACGCAAGCTCCTTTGAGAGGGTGCAGGGGCGCGGAAGATCCGAAGAAGGAAAGCTGGGCTGCGGTCGTCTGTGGCGAAAAGTTCACGGATGCCCGCGGCGCAATGAGCGATCTGCTCGCGTTCCGTTGCATCGAACACAGGGGAATCCGCCATAAGGGCCAACAGGATTGGGGCCGAAATCGGGTGGACGGCCAGACCCAGTGCAGTGGCGCGCAGCCAGACACGCTCCATCGCACGTCCGGCCAGCAGGGCATTCTCTCGGTCCATCCTGGGCATGCTCACGCAGACCACGGCCGAGCTCGATCGTATGGCCGGACCCGAAAGGTCCGCGAAGGCACGCCCGGCATTCCAGCTTCTGATAAGGGCGATTGCGCTGGGATCCGAGGCCACCTGCATGCCCAGAACCTCGGCAGGCCCCATTTCGAAGGTGGCCAGGTC
>DDRC01000173.1:14180-14510 GCA_002342985.1 Flavobacteriales bacterium UBA2426 | reverse complement strand
CCAGGTCAAGGCCGTCGCGCGTCCTGTGCGCCTCCTCCGCGGTCCAGCGCACTTCCTTGGTGAAGAGTTCGTGGTGGCAGGTCGCGTTCAGGAACCGCAGACGCTCGGCGGCACCGCAGAGCTCGGCAACGCGGTCGAGCGGGCCAGAACCCTCCGCCAGATGAAGCAGGGCCTCGGGCACTTCCTGTGCCGCGCGGACCAGAGATGCCTTGGTCGCATCATCCAGTGAGCTGCCATCGCCCATGCGTCGGTTCGTGCAGCGCTCCTGTAACCAGGGCGAAAGTCCATTGTCATCCGGTGGACGGTCACCGGTGGCCTCGAAAACCGCCA
>DDRC01000173.1:10804-14026 GCA_002342985.1 Flavobacteriales bacterium UBA2426 | reverse complement strand
AGCCGGGGGGCATCGGGGAGGTGAATCAACTCATGGGAAAGTCGAATCCCTTCGCCGGCTGCTTTTACAAGGATATTTTCCACGCAAGCGCCCATCGAAAGCATCGGCACAATTTCGGCCGGGTCGGTGGCGCTGTGTGAGCGTGCGGAATCGTGGAAGAGATACAACCGACCGTATCCGTGCAGGAAACGCCACGGTTGGTCATTGCCACCCGATGGCGCCCAAGACCCTGCCTCCACAAGCGCGGCCGCAACCCTTTCATCTAGAGCCCGCAACGGCGGCTGCTGTCGATGCGATGCAGGCACGGCGGCAAGCATCTCGCTCGGTGTGAGAGGGGAAGGGCGAGCGCTTCGTTGTATCCGAGGTGCTGGTCCATCCACACCGGGCACCAGTGACTCCGGGTCGATTTGGAAGCGACCACTGATGGTCAGTTGTCCCAGCAGGATTCGGCGCACGGCATCGCATGCCAGCGCCCCCCCGAGGAAGACGGAGGAGGCCAGTTGTGGCCAGCTAACAAGGCTGTGGCCAACCTCGATCATGCTGGCCTTCATGCGTTTGCTCAAGGTACTGAGGCCTGCCATCGGCGCCACGAACGGCAGCTTGTCCTCAGGTGATTGCGCCGTTGCGGCCGCATCGAGATCCAGATGATCGACCAGTCCGTGCAGCAGAGGCCGGTCCGGCTCCAGGTCGAAACGCTCCACGTCCAGCATGCCCCGGTCGCTGGTATCCATCACCACCGGGATGCGATGCGCCTTTGCCCGCTGGCGAGCCAGGATCTTGATGTCAACACTGTCGCATTCCTCCACTAGAACATCCAGCTTGCCGCCGACCGTCAGGAAGTAGTCGAGGTTCTCGCGAGTGATGCCTTCGTGGAAGCATGTCACCTTCAAGAAGGGGTCTATCTCGGCAATCTCGCGCGCAACGTTCACCGTCTTGGGTAGGCCCAAGTGGTGCACCCCGCTGCGCAGGCGGTTCAGATTACTGAGGTCGAGACTATCATGGTCGGCGATGCGGAGCTCTCCGAAGCCGCGCTCCAAGGTGAGGGCCAAGCTCACGCTCTGGCCCACGCTCAATCCGATCACGCCCACCCGCTTGGTGGCCAGCACCTCCTGCTCCTCGCGGGTGATCTTGTTCCGGTTGCGGTCGGTGCGGACGTGCACGAATTCCTCCTCATCCAGCAGGTGCACCAGGCGGTTCGACCAAGGGTAGTAGACCCATGCGCCATAGTCCGCCGCTGGAACGCCCCCCAGATGAGCCTTGGCGGCTGCGTCGAGATCGGCCGCGCTGAGCCGTGCGGCCGGGTGCATCACGCGGACCAGTTCGCGCACCTGCTCCTGGAGCCGGTCGTGCACGACCGGCCGCGACCGCTCCAGCAAGGCCTCCAAGGCCTGCCGGTCATCGGCCAGGGCAGGCCGCAGGATCACAGGGCGGTAGGCGTCAGCCTCAGCCGCTGAAGCGCGCTGCAGCGCTTCGTGCCAGGTGCTCATGGTCAGTCAAGGGGTTGTCCAAGGTGTCCGAGTGGGGGCGAATCTAGTCAACGACAGGTTATTAACATGTTTTCAACAGTCTTGGGGTAACATCCTCCGCACATTGGCCGTAGCAGGCGTGCTCAATCACGCCCTCATGAATGCCGTGGCCCGTATTCCCGACCCGCAGGAACTCCCGGTTGTCCTCTTCGTCGATGACGATGCCGGCAATCGCCAGGCTTTCCAAGCGGCTTTCCGGCACCGCATGCGCGTGCTGCTTGCCGCCGACCTGCAGGAGGTATGGGCCCATCTTTCAGCCAACCGCGTGCACGTGGTCATTGCAGACCAGCGCATGCCCGGCATGAATGGCAGCGAGCTCCTCACGCTGGTGAAGGAGCGCTTCCCCCAGGTGCGCCGCATGCTGGTTACCGCCTATGCGGATCTGGAGGCCATCATCGATGCGGTGAACAACGGGGGGGTGACCAAGTACTTCGCCAAGCCATGGGTGCAGGATCAGCTGGTGCGCGCCGTGGATGATGCCTACCAGGAGATCCGTGCCGAGGAGGAGCAGGCCGCCTATACGAACCGCTTGGTGGAGGCCAACAAGCAATTGGAGTTCGCGCTCCGGCAGCGGCTTCTCTCCTGATCGCAAGGCTCCCCAGAAGTCAGCGATCCTATCTTCGGCCGCTGATGGAGCCGCTCACGCTACTCGGACCCAAGGCCCTCGGGCTGACGATCCAGCGGCTCTGCCACCAGCTCATCGAGGACCATGGCGACCTGCAGGGCGTGGCGCTCATCGGCCTGCAGCCGCGCGGGGTGCTGCTCGCGCGCCGGCTGCGCAGGGAGCTCAAGGCCATCCTCGGCGTCGAGCGGCTGGCCTACGGCGAGCTGGACATCACCTTCCACCGCGATGACTTCAGGCACCGCTCCAGCCCGCCGACGCCCAGCGCCACGGCAATCGATTTCGACCTGGAGGGCCGCACCGTGGTGCTGGTCGACGATGTGCTGTACACAGGAAGGAGCATCCGCGCCGGGCTTGATGCGCTGCTGGCCTTCGGCCGTCCGGCCAGCGTGCACCTGCTGGTGCTCATCGATCGCCGCTTCAGCCGCGAGCTGCCCATCCAGCCCGACTACGCAGGCAAATGGGTGGACAGCATCGGTGAGCAGCGAGTGACCGTCGAGTGGAGGGAGTCGGATGGCCAGGACCGCGTGCTCCTCCACACCGCCGGCGACCGCCGCGATACCGGCATGGTCGCCAAGGGCTCAACCGCCGACCAATGAGACAGCGCTCCTTCGATTCCGCAACACCGCCCAGCGAGCAGCTGAGCGTGGAGCACCTGCTCGGGATCAAGGAGCTGACGCCGGAGGACATCGAGCTCATCTTCCGCACGGCCGACGGGTTCAAGGAGGTGCTCGGCAGGCCGATCAAGAAGGTGCCCTCCCTTCGCGACCTCACCATCGCCAACCTCTTCTTCGAAAGCAGCACCCGCACCCGCGTGAGCTTCGAGCTGGCCGAGAAGCGGCTCAGCGCCGATGTGGTCAACTTCAGCTCCAGCGGGAGCAGCGTGAGCAAGGGCGAGACCCTCATCGACACGGTGAACAACATCCTGGCGATGAAGGTGGACATGGTGGTGATGCGTCACCCGGACCCTGGCGCAGCCCTGTTCCTGAGCAGGCATGTGCGTGCGCGCATCGTCAACGCTGGCGATGGCACGCACGAGCATCCGACGCAGGGCCTGCTCGATGCCTACAGCAT
>DDRC01000173.1:295-10649 GCA_002342985.1 Flavobacteriales bacterium UBA2426 | reverse complement strand
CTGCACTCGCGCGTGGCCCTCAGCAACATCTTCTGCCTGCAGAAGCTCGGAGCGGAGGTGATGCTCTGCGGCCCACGGACCCTCATGCCCAAGGGCATCGCGGCGCTCGGCGTGAAGGTGGAGGCCGACCTCGACACGGCCCTGCGTTGGTGCGACGCGGTGAACATGCTCCGCATCCAGCTCGAGCGCCAGGGCGGCGACGGACTGGCCAACTTCCCGAGCCTCAGGGAGTACGCCATGCTCTATGGCCTTGACCTTGCACGGTACAAGCGCATCGGGAAGGAGGTGGTGGTCATGCACCCGGGCCCCATCAACCGGGGCGTCGAGCTGACCAGCGAGGTGGCGGATCATGCCAACAGCATCATCCTCGACCAGGTGGAGAACGGCGTCGCCATACGCATGGCCGTGCTCTACCTGCTGGCCGCGCGAATCCCACGGGCCGGTGTTTGAAACTGGCGGGCAGAGCCCGGGCTTCCAAGGTCGGAGACCCTGATTATCTTTGACCGGAAGCCATACCCATGAATTTCACCATCGAGGACAAAGGGCGGTACACGCTCGTCACCAGCAATGCCGACAAGCTCGATACCAGTTGCGCACCCGAATTGAAGAGCGAGCTCGTTTACCTCAACAAGACGGGCGTGCGCAATGTGATCATCGACCTGGCGGCCACCCGCTATTGCGATTCCTCCGGATTGAGCGCCCTGCTCGTCGCCAATCGCCTGTGCAAGAGCGTGGGCGGAAGCTTGGTGGTCTGCGGATTGCAGGAGCCGGTGATGAAGCTCGTCCAGATCTCCCAGTTGGAGAGCGTGCTCTCCATCACACCCACAGCGGCCGAGGCGGTCGACCTCCTGTACATGGAGGAGATCGAGAAGGACGTGAAGAAGGACCAATAACCCAACGCCGCATGATCCGCAACGCTCTACTCTTCCTTGCGCTCGCCGCCAGTGCATCAGTGCTGGCGCAGCCCTGCACCCCCAACCCGCTGTATGCCGACAGCGTTTTCGGCGTATGGCCGGATACCCTTGAGAATTTTGCGCCGGCCACCTTGGGCCAGCCCTATAGCCAGGACCTCAACCTGATCGTTCCCCTGAACGCCCAGGACATCGATCCCACATTCCCGGCCGTGCAGATCGATTCGGTGGTGTTCGTGGGCGTCACCGGCCTGCCGGATGGCCTGTCGGTTGCTTGTGCCTCCCAGACCCCGGCGCCCTGCACCTACCTGCCATCGGTGCTCGGCTGCGGCCTCATCTCCGGCACGCCGACCGTGGCTGATACATTCCCGCTCACCTTGGATGTGACGGGCTATTTCACCCTCTTCGGATCGGCGGTGCCTTACCCGCTCAGCTTTACCGGCTATCGCATCATCGTCACGGAGGATTTCTCAGGGACCGCGGAGCTGGCGGCATTGGGCCTGGCGGGCGTACGCAACGTCCCCAATCCGGTGCAGGGCCGCACGCACATCGAGTTCCAGCTGAATCGCTCCAGCGAGGTGCGCGTGCGCGTCTTCAACCTGCTCGGCGATGAGCTCTGGAGTTTCAGGTCCTTGGCTAAGGCTGGCCTGAACCGTGTACCCTTCGAAGCCGGCGCCATGCCCGAAGGCGTGTACCTCTACAAGGTGGAAACGGGGCGCGAGGCATTCACGGGACGAATGATGGTGAGCCGGTGAGCCGATCCCTTCAGTGAATATCCGGAAGGCCCCGCGAGGGGCCTTCCGCCTTCCATGGGCCATCGACGGTTCGAATTGATCACGCTTGGCACCGGTGCTGCACTGCCGGCGCGCGGCAGGCATCCGTCGGCTCAGCTGCTCATCGTGCATGAAGAGCCCTACCTCATCGATTGCGGCGAGGGCACCCAGGAGCGCCTGCGGTCCATCGGCGCCAATTTCATGCGCATCGGCCATGTCTTCATCAGCCACCTGCACGGCGATCATTACCTGGGCCTCATGGGGCTCATCAGCTCCATGCACCTGATGGGGCGAACCGCGCGATTGCACGTGCACGGCCCAGCGGAGCTCCGCGGCATCATCGATGTCCAGCTGCGGGCATCGCAGACCTACCTGCGCTACCCCTTGGAGTTCCATGCCATTGAACCCCTTTCGGGCGCCGTGGCCTGGCAAGATGCCCGCGTGAAGGTGTCGCTGCTGGCTTTGCGGCATCGGATTCCCTGCACGGGCTTCGTCTTCGAGGAGACGCCCGCGCTCCGCTCCCTGCGGCCGGAAGCCCTCCGGTCTGTTCCGACCTTCATGCGTGCGCGCGTGAAGGCCGGCGAGGACCTGCAGCTGCCGGATGGCACCGTACTGCCGAATTCAGCGCTGACCCATGCCCCGCCGCCGCCGAGGCGCTATGCCTATTGCTCCGATACCGCCTTCGCCCCGGAGCTCTTGCCCTTCATCCACGGCGTTGACCTGCTCTACCACGAGGCCACGTTCACCAGCCAGATGGCCAGGCGCGCGCGGGAGACCATGCACTCCACGGCCGCAGAGGCTGCGCGCATGGCCCTCGATGCCGGAGCCGGGCGCCTGCTGCTCGGCCATTTCAGCTCGCGCTACAAGAGCGCCGCTGAGCTCCTGGCCGAGGCCCTGCCCATATTCCCCAACACCGAGCTGAGCGAGGAGGGGCGGGGCTATCCGGTGATCGAACGATCGGCCGTGTAGAACATGTGCGCGGTCGAGGGGCTTGTGCCCCTATTTTCGCGGTCTATCTGGAATCGGTCTAAATAATGGCGTCCATCAAGCTCCTCTTGGCCGACCATGGCGAGTTGGCCCTGCTGGCCCTGCGCGCGGTCTTCGAAGCCGTGCCCGGTGTGGAGGTCGCGGGCAGCGCGCGGGACGGTATCTCACTTCAGGCGCTGCTGGTCCGGCATCGCCCGGACGTGGTGCTGATCGACCATACCTCGGACGGCTTCGCGGCCCGGGATATCCGGGAGGGCCTCAAGCGCGCGCCCCGCGCACGGTTCGTGGCCATCTCGCACGCGCCCTCCTCCTTGGCGATCATGAATGCCGTGAGGGCCGGGGCCACCAGCTACGTGAAGAAGGACTGCGACCTCAAGGAGATCATCGACGCCGTCTCCACTGCGGCGAAGGGGCAGCGGTTCTTCTGCGGCAAGGTGCTGGAGACCCTGCGCCGCGCAGGCCATGATGCGGCCCGCTTCGCCGAGGAGCCGCTCTCGTGCGCTCCGGTCATCCTCAGCGACCGGGAATGCGAGATCATCGGGCTCATTGCAGAGGGCAACTCCTATACACGCATCGCCGAACGCCTTCACCTCAGTGCGCATACGATCACCACGCACCGCAGGAACATCATGCAGAAGCTGGGCGTGAACAGCACGGCTGCCATCGTGCTCTATGCGGTGCGCAACGGGTTGGCCAGCCCGAACCACTTCCTCTTCAACGCCGGTCGCTAGCCGGCAAGGCCGATCTTCGCTCCATGGCACGGCTGATCGCGGAGATCGGGGGCAGTTCCTCGCGCTGGGCTGTCCTCCTGGATGGCCGGGACCCGTTGGTGCTCCCAAGGCCGGGCGATGCCATGCCGGGATTCAATCCGCTGAGCGGTGATGCCGAGGCCTTCGCGCAAGGTATCGTCGCCCGGTTCCAGGCTGCGGCGCCCGGGGCGCTCTCAGCAGCGGTGGTGGAAGCCTATGGTGCCGGCTGCGGCAGCGCTGAGCGGGCGGCGGTCATGGAAAGCGCGCTCCGGCAGATCTGGCCATCCGCGGCGATCACCGTGCGCACCGACCTGGAGGGGGCCGCGCGGGGGCTCATGGGCGCAGCGCAAGGCCTGGTCGTCATCCTGGGCACCGGCGCCAATGTGGGCTGGTACGACGGTGCCGCGGTGCATCAGATGGTGCCCTCGCTGGGGTACATCCTCGGTGATGAGGGCAGCGGTGCAGACATTGGCCGCACGCTCCTCCAGGATGCCTTCTACAGGCGCATGCCGGAAGAGGTGCGGGTGGCGCTCTTCGGCCACGGCGGTCCCGACCTGGGGACGGTGCTCCATGAGGTGTACCGCTCCCCCTTCCCGTCAAAGGCCTTGGCGGCCCATGCCGGCCGGCTTTCGGGGATGACTGAGGTGCCCTACGTCCGAGAGCTCATCACGGCCCGCTTCCAAGCGTTCATCGAGGCCTTCAAGCCATTCCATCCGCTGGAGCAGCGCGAGCGCGTGCATGCCACCGGTTCCGTGGCGTGGGGGTTCCGCGACATCCTCGCCAACTGCCTGCTCGATCACGGCATGGAACTCGTGGCTGTGGAGCGCGACCCGCTCAATGGGCTGGTCCGCTGGCATCGGCAATCGCCGGGGCAGCACCGGCAAGGGCCTCGGTGAGCCTTTGGAAGGCCCGGCGGTTCACCGGGCTGCCCACGGTGCGCAGCACGCGCTCGCGCTCCACACGCGTCAGGTGCCAGCTCAGGGAGATGCGCTCTTCGGCACCGTGCCACAGCTGCACATCGATCACCTCCAGCGGTGCACCGCCCTCCGGATCGTGCAGGCGGAGCATGAGGTCATAGTCCTGGTCCTGCATCCTCACGAAGTTGTCGTACACGCTGCCGATGGGGTCGAGCACGCGCCCCAGCAGGGATGAGCTGCTTGGGTGGACCTCCAGTTCCTTCTGCGTGTCACGTAGCTGCAGCACCACCACGCCGCTGGTGTGCTCGGCGATCCAGTCGCGGAAGGCATGCAGGAACGCCAAAGTGGTCCGGTACCCGTAGTTATCGCGGGCACCGGCATCCATCACCCGCATGGCCGGTGCGCTGGGCAGTGTCGTCACGGGCGTGATGTACGGGAAGCTCGCGCTCATCCGGAGCATGCTCGTGAGGCGCAGGCTGTCCGGATCGTGGTCGGCGAACAGGCGGCGGAATTCGATGGATTCAGCCTGGCTGTTCACGACCAGGTCCGCATCGGGCCGGATTGAGGTGAGGTGTGCCGCCGGCAGTGCAGAGATCACCAGCCGCCGGCCATCATTGATGCTGACCGGCGCAGCCACGAGCAACGGCACCCGGGCCTCGCGCTCGGGCTGAGCCATCCGCCCGAGCCGGATGTCGAGCAGCCCCCGCGTGTTGGCGCTGAGCCGGCGCTCGAAGGCCGTGGCGCGGTCGAGCGTATAGCGGCGGTGCCCATCCTGAATCGTGCGGTAGCGGATGAACATATCGTTGGTTGCGAAGCTGAACGCCACCGGATTCAGCATGTCTGTGGACACTTCGCGCACCAAGGCCGGATCGAAGCGCTGATCGGTGCCATTGGCGCGGTCAGCGAAGTACAGCTGGCGGTAGTAGGCGGCGCCGATTAGCCCGCCCGAAGATCCCGTGATGAGCGCAGCGCGCTCCATGAGGTCGCCTCCGAGCATGCTGTCAGCGGCCTGCAGGCATCGGAAGCTCCAGAGCATGCTGCGCAGGCCCCCGCCGCTCGTATTGACGATAACCAGCTTCGGTTTGCCGCTGGCATCGGCATGGCGGCGGTTGTTCGCCAGCCACTGGTCCAGTGTGGCGCGCATCGCCTGCGCATCGGCCTGGGCGGCCAGCGTGTCGTTGGCCATGCGCGTGATGCCGGCCTGGTCGTAGGCGGTCGGCGGGGCATCATAGTCGAGCCCGTAGGCGTGCGTGTCGTAGAGGAAGCGATCCGTGCGATGGCTGAGCAGGTGCAGGGTGAGAATGGCGAGCAGTATCAGGGTGCCTGTCCATCCCTGCAGCCAGCTGAAGAGAGCGCTGATGAGCATGAGGGCCATGGTGAGCAGAAGGAAGGCGATGGCGCCGGCGGGCAGGGCGAAGAAGGGCACATCGCTGAAAGCGCCCAACAGGATGAAGGTGAGCACCACCACCACCTCGAAGATGGACCCGTTGATGTGGTTCTGCCACAGCACGTCCCGCAGCAGGTCCTGGTCGTAGTGCGCGCTGCTGCGTGCCAGCATGACCCGCAGCCGGGGGGTGAGGTAGGTCTCCACCCGCCACTTCTCGCTGCGCTGCTGCCGCTTCAACCAGCGCATGGCCCGGCGGCGCTCGCTGGGCCTCTGCGGCGGGGCATCATGGTGGGGACCGAGGATGTCCATCAAGGGCTCTTCGGGCCGATACTCCTCCGGCGCCTTGCCGAGCAGCTTCACGATGTCGGTGTTGGTGCGGGTGAAGTAGACCAGCGCAATCCCCAGGAAGAGCCCCATGCCCGAGAGCAGGCCTAGGAGATGGAGGGCCACGCGCGGGGCCGGCAGCAGTTCCTGTGTGAACTGGAACCGCGCGGCGCAGATGAGGTAGGTGAGGGTGAAGACCGCCGGGATGACGGCGTTATTGACGTTGAACTTCAGGAAAGGGCGCGCGATGGTGGCGATGAAAGGGAACCGATAGCCATGCATCGCGTAGCTGTATAGGTTGAAGGCGGTGATGAACCCGCCCAGCGCGAAGCCCGTGATCACGTGGGAAAGGAGGTCGACTCGCCCGAAGTACTCGGGGAACAGGAAGAGGTAGGGGATGCCGTACTTCACGCCCAGGCTCTCGGTCACATAGGCGAAGAGCAGCACCCAGGCCAGCAACAGCAAGTGGTTCTTCTTCAGGTGCAGCAGCAGCAGCTGGAACGGGAAGAAGTAGACCAAGCGGCGCCACCACTGGCGGAAGGTGAGGCGGGCGTTCATGGCGGCGGCGTTCGCACCAATGATACGGCCTCATGCCGTCCACTGTTGTGACGTTCGGCAGGCTGCTGTGCCCGGCAGGGGAGCGGGACGGTCTTCCCTCGCACCGATCCGGCTGGAGCGGCTGGGGAAGAGGCGCTCAGACCTTCGCCAGGGTCATGGTCATCACTTCGGCCTCCAGCGCTTCGGCCTGGGCCTTCAGCGCTTCGGCCCGAGCGAGGACGTCGGCCTTGAAGGCCTCGTCGTCAAGCCCGGCGCAGTTGATGCGCACATTGAGGTAGCCGCCGATGGCTCCGGTGCGTGCACAGAGGGCCCCGACACCGGCGTCGCTCACGCTGGCAGGCAGGCCATGCTCGGCCATGGCCTTCATCAGGGCCATGCTCTCCACGCATACCTCGATGGTGCGGAGCGGGGTGTTGATGGCTCCTTTGGTCGCCTCGGTGATGGCCGCCTTGCGGGCGGCTCTCTCCGCATCGGTGCCCTTGGGCATGCCGAAGCAGGTGATGATGCGGTCGTAGGCCCGGGTATCCTCGTCCACCAAGCGGAGCAGTTCCGTGCGGAGCCGCTCGCCTCGCTCCGCCCATTGGCTGAACTCCTCCCAACGGTGGTCCCAGCCCCGCTTGTGGGCGCTGAGGTTGGCCACCATGGTGCCGAGCGATACCCCCAGCGCACCCACGTATGCGGCTACGGAGCCGCCCCCAGGGGCGGGGCTCTCGGCGGCGGTCTCTTCGCTGAAGCGCTTCAGGTCCATGCGCACCAAGCGCTCGCTCCCCGCATCCTCGAGCATGTATTCGATCACCTTCTTCTGCGGGTCGAAGGGGGCGAGGTCGTCAAGCCCCAGGCTCTTCACCGCGATCCTCATCTTCTCGCGCTCGGGGATGCCAAGGCTGCGCTCCTGACGCCTCAGGTAGAAGTCCGCGGCATCCAGCAGCGCCTGTTTCGGGATCAGGCCCACCAGTTCGCTGCCCGTGACACGGATGCCGCGCTCGGCTGCGCTCTTGCAGGCCTCATCGAAAGCCACATGGACCGGCGTCACCGTGATGTCCGTGAGGTTCAGCGATAGCTGCGCGATGCCGTACTCGTCGATGTACCAGCCTATGCCCTTGACGGCCTTGAGCTTGCCAGGGATCTTCTTCGGCTCGCCGTTCTCGTCCAGGATGGGCTTGCCGGTGAGCGGATCGCCCTCGCGCAGCACGCGCCCTGCTTCGCGGATATCGAAGGCGATGGCGTTGGCCCGGCGGGTGCTCGTGGTATTCAGGTTCACGTTGTAGGCCACGAGGAAATTCCGCGCCCCGATGGCGATGGCGCCGCTGCGGGCCACGCTTTCGTTGAACTCCACCGGGCCGAAGTCCGGCCTCCAGGCGGCATCCTTCAGCTTCTTCGGCAGGCCCTCGTACTCGCCGCTGCGGTTGTTGGCCAGGTTGCGGCGCTTCTCCTCGCTGGCCGCGAACTCGTAGAGGTAGACCGGGATGCCCAGTTCACTGCCCACGCGCTGCCCGAGCTGCTTGGCGAACGCCGCGCACTCGGCCATGCTCACCCCGCTGATGGGCACCAGCGGGCAGACATCGGTGGCTCCGAAGCGCGGATGCTCGCCCTTGTGCAGCCGCATGTCGATCAGCTCCTGCGCCTTCTTCACGAGCCGGAAGGCCGCTTCGCACACCTGCTCGGGCTCCCCCACGAAGGTGATCACCGTGCGGTTGGTGGCCTTGCCGGGGTCCACATCGAGCAGCCGCACGCCCTCCACGGTCTCCACAACGGCTGCGATGGCGTCGATCTTGGCACGGTCGCGGCCCTCGCTGATGTTCGGCACGCATTCGATGAGGCGTCGTTGCATGATGGTCTGATGGTTTGGTCGCTGGTGCGGCGCAGTGGCGGCAAAGCTAGGCGCGGCAGCGGAGCCGAGCGGGGATGGCGGCTACGGCCAGATCACCGTGAGGCCGTTGTTCACCATGTGCAGGAGCACGGGCACCCAGATGGATCCGCTCCGCGATCGCGCGTAGCCGAGCACCACGCCCATGGGCAGGATGAGCAGCATGATGGGCAGGCTGTACTGCAGATGCATGAGGGCGAAGACGCCTGCGGTCACGGCTACGCTCACATGCTCGTCGGCGATATGGCGCAGGGTGCCGTAGAGGAGCCCGCGGAGGAGGAGCTCCTCGAAGAGGGGGCCCAGCACCACCACCCCCGCGATGAGGAGCGGCCAGTTCGTGGTGCTGCCCACCACGCGCTGCATGAAGTCGGTCTGGAAGGCCGGGGTGAACTGGGCCAGCGCCTCCACGCCGAGCATCAGCGCGGCGAAGAGCCCGAACCAGCGCAGGAACGCTGCGGCTCGCGGCATCCCTAGGCCCAGGAATGCACGGACCCGACCCCGCTTCCAGAGGCCGCAGGTGATGAGGATGAACGCCGCGCAGATGCCGCCGCTCCAAGCTGACTCCGCACCGACCAGGTCGCCGTTGAAGGCGAGCTCGGTGATGCGCTGCTGGAAGACCGGGTCCTGCAGCCATCCCATGCTGAACGGCTCCGAGGCGAACTCGGGGCTGCGCCTTGCCACGCCGCTCACGAGGGCCACCGATTGGACGATGAAGAAGGCGATCAGGGCCATGGCGAACAGCGAAACACCCATGGAGAATTCCAGCGCCGGCGGACGCCCGGGCTCGGTCGGATGGAATTCAACGGAGTGCTGCTCCGGAGCGGACTGGTTCTCCATCGATGATGACGGTGTCGATATGGTCGGCCCCGAATGCATAGGGCAGGTAGGCCAGTGAGGGGACTTCGCGCGTGATGATGAGGCTGGCGCGCTTGCCGATGGTGAGCCCGCCCAATTCGTGCTCCAGCCTCATGGCTGCGGCCGCGTTGAGCGTGAGCGCAGCAACCGCCTCCTCCGGCAGCATGCGCAGGTGGATGCACGCCAGCGAGAGCACCAGGTTGAGGTTCCCGCTCGGCGTGCTCCCTGGATTGTGGTCGGAAGCCAGGGCGATGGGCAGGCCGCGGTCGATGAGCGCACGCGCGGGGGCGTATGGGATGCGCAGGAAGAAGGAACAGCTGGGGAGCAGGGTGGGCATGGGCACCGCAGCGGCAGGCAAAGCGGCCAAAGCGTCGATATCGCCGGGCTCCATCACCTCCAAATGGTCCACGCTCAGGGCGCCGTGTGCGATGGCGGCCTGGATGCCGCCGATGCTGGTGAACTGGTTCACATGCACCTTGCCGGGCAGCCCATGCCGCACGCCGGCTTCCAGCACGCGTTCCATCTCCGCCGGCGTGAAGTAGTCGGTCTCGCAGAATGCATCCACATGATCCGCCAGCCCTTCCGCCGCGACCTGAGGTATCAACTCACTGCAGATGAGGTCGATGTATCCGGCACGGTCATCCTTGAATTCCGGTGGCAGAGCATGCGCCGCGAGCAGGGTGGTGCGCACTTGGAGGGGCAGTGCTTCCTTCAGCCGGCGCGCCACCCGCAGCATCTTGAGCTCACTTTCCACGGTGAGCCCGTAGCCGCTCTTGATCTCCACGGCGACGGTGCCGGTGCGCATCATCTCTTCCAGCCGGGTCCTGGCCCGGGCGAAGAGGTCCTCCTCGTCCATGGCCCGCAGCTTGCGCGCACTGTTGAGGATGCCGCCCCCCCGCGCGGCGATCTCCTGGTAGGTGAGCCCTTTGATCTTGTGGACGAATTCCTCTTCCCGCGGCGCGGCGAAGATGACATGCGTGTGCGGGTCGCACCAGCCGGGCAGCACGAAGCGCCCGCCGGCATCGA
>DDRC01000173.1:0-153 GCA_002342985.1 Flavobacteriales bacterium UBA2426 | reverse complement strand
GAAGCCCCCGCCGGCATCGATCACCATGAGGTCGCGCCAGTCCGTCACGCCCTGGAAATCATCCATGGTCCCCAGCGCCGTGATGCGGCCGTCCTCGGCCAGCAGCCAGCCCTCATCGATCCGGGGCAGCCGCGCCATGTCGGCGCCGGCCAT
>DDRC01000001.1:30025-70495 GCA_002342985.1 Flavobacteriales bacterium UBA2426 | reverse complement strand
CGACCCCGGCGCGAAACTGGAGTTCAGCCAGGTGGAGGTGCTCTTCGACACGGTGTTCGCCGTATCGCCGCCCATCGGCACGGTCACCAAGCGGTTCCGGGTGCGCAACCCCAACAGCGAGGGGGTGCGGGTGGACATCGCGCTGGAAGGGGGTACGCCCTCCCCTTTCCGCATCAACGTGGACGGGGCGGCCGGTACCGCCTTCAACGATGTGGAGATCCTCGGGGGCGACAGCATCTACGTCTTCGTGGAGGCCAGCCTGGACCAATCCAACCAGAGCGCGCCCTTTGTCCATGAGGACCATATCGTCTTCCTCACCAACGGCAACGAGCAGAAGGTGAAACTGGTGGCCTGGGGGCAGGATGCGCATTACTTCTATCCGGACCGGTTCCCGGCAGGCCTGCCGGCCTACAGCATCATCGCGGGCGAGAACGAGACCGTGCAGTGGGGCAATGACAAGCCGTACCTGATCTATGGCTATGCGGCGGTCGATTCGCTGGGAACCCTGATCATCGATCCGGGCGTGCGGGTCTATGTGCACGGCGGCGGGGGGCTGTGGATCTACCGCTGGGGGCGGCTGCTGGCCGACGGCACACCGGAGGAGCCCATCACCTTCCAAGGCGACCGCCTGGAGCCCTTCTATGCCGAACTGCCCGGGCAATGGGACCGCATCTGGATCAACGATGGCCCCGCTGGCGCCGACCATGTGCTCGACAACGTGCTGGTGAAGAACGCCCTTGTGGGCATCCAGTGCGAGACCTGGCCCGGCATCCCGGATGCGCCCACCAGCGCTGCGAAGCTGAACATGAGCAACGTCCGGATCCGCAACTGCAGCGCAGCCGGGGTGCTGAGCCGCAACTTCCGCATCACCGCCGGCAACGTGCTCATCGGCGACTGCGGGCAGTATGCCATGGCGCTGACCGGCGGGGGCGAATACGACCTCAACCACATCACGGTGGCCAACTACTGGACCTATGCCGTGCGCAACGACCCGTCCTTCATCGTGACCAACACCTATGCGGACATCACCGGAACCACACAGGTGCGCGACATCGTGAACAGCAGGGTCCGCAACTGCATCATCACGGGCGCCAATGCCAACGAATTCCAGTTGGCCTTCAACAGCTTGGCCACCCCTGCGCTCACCTTTGAGCGCGTGCTCCTCCGCACGGACCAGCCCACCAACAACACCACCTTCTTCCCGTTCCAGGACCAGGTCTTCCGCAACCAGGCGCACGGCTTCCGGAGCGTTCCGGACCGTGATTTCCACCTGACGGCCGGAGCCTACGCCCGCGGTCGTGCTGACGCTTCAGGCCCCTTCGAGGACCTTGACGGGGTGGTGCGCGGTGCCGACGGGCAATACGACCTGGGCTGCTTCGAGTACGTCCCGTGATCAGGGCAAACCGAAGAGGAAGCGCATCGTATCCGTACCGTCCGCATAGTCCCAGAGGGCCGGATGCTGCGCACGGCCGAACGGGACATGCCCACGGCCCACAACGCACTGGATAGCGGCCGCGTTGGCCTCCAGATACCGCTCCGCCGCCGCCCGGTCCGCCACCCGCTGGAAGAAGAGGGCCGCCACCGGGCTGGCGAGGGCCTCGTCCTCCTTCAGCAGCAGGAATCCATTCTCCAGGAAGGGCACCCGGTCAAGCAGCCAGAGGGCTCGTGTGTAGTCGTAGTTGTTCGCGTACTTGTTGTGCTGGATGATGCCCCCCCACGGGAAGAATGCCCGGAAGAGGCGGTCCACATCGAAATCCACCGGGATCAGCAGCTTGCTCACATTGCGGCAGCCCAGGCCGAAGTAGCGGAACACATCCTCGCCGAGCGCGGCAAGTTCGTCCTCCGTCTCGTTGCCTTCCAGCACGGCCACGCTCACCCGGTTGCGCCGCACGATGCGCGGCAGGTGCCCGAAGTAGTGCTCGAAGTAGCGCGCCGTGTTGTTGCTGCCCGTGGCGATCACCGCATCCACCTCACCCAGCTTCCCCTCCACGAAGGTGATCCGCTCGGCCGCACCCGGGGCGAAGCGGTCCAGCACCTGCGCGACCGCCGGCAGGAGCTCGGGCTCCTGCGAGGAGCACTTCACGCGAGCCCGATGGCCCGCGAGCCAAGTGCACAGCACATCGTGGAGCCCGACCAGGGGCACGTTGCCGGCGAGCACCAGGCCCACATTGCGCACGGCACGCGTGGAGGCGCCCCCCTCCGGGTAGCGGGAGAGCCAAGCCTCGATCGGGGCGGGCCGCAATGCCTCGCCCCATGCGGCGAACGCATGCCGCACCTGTTCCTCTGTCGCCCACCCATTGAACCGCTGCGCGCGGCCCACCGCGCGCTCCAGGCCCTCATACTCAACCCGCGACAGGCCGATGGCATGCCCCGGCCATGGCTGATGGGCGCCCAGCGCCCTCATCACCTCCCCCAGCTGCGCCAGTGCGGCCAGCCGTTGATTCGAACCTTCCATGCCCGGCTATCGTTCGTCGGTCACCCAAAGGCGCCCGGTTATCTTCGCCGCGCAAAAGTACCCCGCACCGCCATGGCCATCATGATCACCGACGAATGCATCAACTGTGGTGCATGCGAGCCTGAATGCCCCAACAATGCCATCTACGAGGGTGGCGCTGAATGGCGGCTGGCCGATGGCACGGCCCTGCATGGGCCCCAGACCACGCCCATGGGCAACGCCTACGATGCCGACGCGGCACAGAAGCCGGTGGCCATGGACGTCTATTACATCGTCACCGACAAGTGCACGGAATGCACGGGGTTCCATGACGAGCCGCAATGCGCGGCCGTCTGCCCCGTGGATTGCTGCGTGGACGACCCCGACCACCGGGAGACCAAGGAGCAGCTGATGGCGAAGAAGGAGTTCATGCACCTCTGAGGCCGAGGGGGCAAGGGGTGGTGAGGCCTTCGGCAAGGCGTTGCCGCTCCGATGGGTCCCATGCCTTTGGCCCCATCTTCGCCGTTGTGCCTGATGATGCGCCGCCTGCTCCTGTCCACCGCCGCCCTCGCCTGCTCGGCCGGGGCATTCCCGCAAACCGATCCGGCCAGCGAGGCCGTCATCCAGGCCAAGGCCCTGAAATCGGCGGTAACCGAGGCCGAACGCGATTCGATCAGCGGGCGTCTGAAGGCCGCGCTGCGGGAAGCACTCGATGGCCAAGGCGGTATGGCCGTCAATCTCGATGACCTTCCATTGAGCCGGGCGGAGGGGCCCGACGGCAGCTTCCGCCTGATCACCTGGAATGTTCCGCGGGACGATGGGGGCCACGCCTACGAGGGGCTCCTGCTTGCGCGGCAGGGGAGAGAGATCGCGCTCTTCGAGCTCCGTGACATGACCAGCGGGATACCGGATCCGGAATCGGCCGAATTGGGAGCCGACCGTTGGTATGGCGCGCTCTACTACCAGGTGATACCGGTGAAAAAGGGGGGGAAGACCTTCTATACCCTGCTCGGCTGGAAGGGCTACAGCCGCACCGAGACCAGGAAGGTGGTGGAGGTGCTGAGCTTCCGCTCCGGCAAGCCCCGATTCGGAGCGGCGCTATTCGGCGGCTCGGGACGCTCGAAGGAACTCCGCAAGATCTATGGATTCGCCTACCAGAGCTCCATGATGCTGCGCTATGAGGAGGACCAGCGGCGGATCGTGATGGACCACCTCTCGCCCATGCGGCCGGACCTGGATCGGAGCAATGCATTCCTGGGTCCGGACATGAGCTACGACGCCCTGGTGTGGGAGAAGGGATCGTGGCAGCTGCAGCGGGACATCGATGCCCGTGACCCCAAGCGGGACGGGCGCCCCTTCAACCCGCCTCCCAGAGTGCCGCAGCCATGAACCCCGCACCGGTGGTAAGTGCGGCCCTCCCCCGTCCCCGCGCTTGATCCGACCCAATACCTTTGGCGGCCTCAACATCACCGCCATGACCGTCGCCTCCAAGAAGAAGGTCCACAACTACAGCGCCGGCCCCTGCATCCTCCCCCAGGAGGTCTTCGAACGGGCCGCACAAGCCGTCCTTGACTTCGAGGGCAGCGGACTCAGCATCCTGGAGATCAGCCACCGGAGCAAGCCGTTCGAGGCCGTGATGGCCAAGGCGCAAGCTCTCGTGAAGGAATTGCTGGGCGCCCCCGATCATTACCAAGTGGTCTTCCTCGGCGGGGGGGCCAGCCTCGGCTTCCACATGGTGCCGCTGAACTACATGAAGCCGGGCGGCAAGAGCGCTTACGTGAACACCGGCGAATGGGCCACGCGCGCAATCAAGGAGAGCCGTCTCGTGGGCGAGACGGTCGTGGTCGCCAGCAGCGAGGACAGGAACTTCAGCTACATCCCCAAGGGCTTCGGGATCCCGGCGGATGCCGACTACTTCCATTTCACGAGCAACAACACCATCTTCGGAACGCAGTTCAAGCAGTTCCCGAAGAGCCCTGTGCCGCTGGTGTGCGACATGAGCAGCGACATCTTCAGCCGCCCGGTGAATGTGGCCGACTTCGCCCTGATCTACGGAGGCGCGCAGAAGAACATGGGGCCGGCAGGCGCCACGGTCTACCTCTTCGATCCAGAGCGCACCGGCAATACGGGGCGCAAGCTGAGCCCGATGCTCGACCTGAAGAACCACGGCGCCAAGGAGAGCATGTACAACACGCCGCCGGTGTTCGCCGTGTACGTGAGCATGCTCACCCTGGAGTGGATGAAGAAGATGGGCGGCGTGGCCGGCATCGAGCGCCTCAACACCGCCAAGGCCAAGCTGCTCTATGATGCCATCGACCGCCTTCCTGTGTTCAAGGGAACCGCTGCCGTTGAGGACCGCAGTCCCATGAACGCCACCTTCATCCTGACGGATGCCGCGCTGGAGCCCGCATTCGACGCCATCTGGAAGGAAGCCGGCATCAACGGGCTGCGGGGCCACCGCAGCGTGGGCGGCTACCGGGCCAGCATGTACAATGCCCTGCCCATCGAGAGCGTGCAGGTGCTGGTGGATGCAATGGAGCATTTCGCACAGAAGAACGGATAACCCATGCGCGTACACGCCAACGACGGCCTCAGTGCCAAGGCGAAATCCAGCCTCGTGGAGGAGGGCTTCGCCGTAACCGCCGATCACATCCCCCAGGAACAGCTGGCGGAATTCATCAACAAGGAGCGCATTGACGTGCTCCTCGTGCGCAGCGCCACCAAGGTGCGGCGCGACCTGATCGACGCCTGTCCCACGCTCAAGCTCGTGGGCAGGGGCGGCGTGGGCATGGACAACATCGATGTGGCGCACGCCAAGGGCCGCGGCATCGCGGTCATCAACACGCCGGCCTCCTCGAGCATCAGCGTGGCTGAGCTGGTGATGGCGCACCTCTTCACGCTGATGCGTTCGCTGCACAAGGCGAATCGCCGCATGCCTGGCGAAGGGCGCACCCGATTCAAGGACCTGAAGAAGGAGTACGAGAAGGGACTTGAGCTGCGCGGGAAGACGCTGGGCGTCATCGGCTTCGGGCGCATCGGCCAGTGGACGGCGCGCTATGCCCTGGGCTGCGGCATGACGGTGATCTACACCGATAACCACGCCACGGCCGACGCGCTGGACATGGAGATCGGCGGCACCACCGTGCGCGTGCCGGTGAAGATGGTGACGCTGGAGGAGCTCCTCGCCCAGAGCGATGCCATCAGCCTGCATGTGCCGGCGCAGAAGGATGGGCGCGCCGTGCTCGGCGCCCAGGAACTGGCCAAGGTGAAGCCCGGTGCCGTGATCGTGAACACCGCCCGCGGGGGCAGCATCGATGAAGATGCGCTGATCGCAGCGCTGCACGAGGGTCGCCTGCGCGGCGCCGCACTGGATGTCTTCACCAACGAGCCCGAGCCCCGTGCGGACCTGCTCGGCGAGGATGCACTGAGCCTCAGCCCACACATCGGCGCGGCCACCGCTGAGGCCCAGGGCCGCATCGGCGATGAGCTCGCCGAGCGCATCATCGCGTGGCGCTCTGCGGCCACCGTGGCCTAGATGATCGAGATCCGACCCTTCAGGGCATGGCGGCCGGTGCCGGAGCAGGCGCACCGGGTTTGCTCGCGGTCATACGTGACCTATGCACCGGACGAGCTGGAGCAGCGGCTGCAGGCGAATCCGTTCAGCTTCCTGCACGTGATCCGCCCGGATGACGCCGTCACCCGCGCGCTGCCCCGGACCGAGCGCTTCCACCGCGTCCGCATGGCCTTCAAGGCCTTCTGCGACCGGGGCGTGATGGTGCGCGAGGAACGGCCCGCCCTCTACCTCTACGAGCAGGAAGCGCGCGGCAACACCTCGCGCGGGCTCATCTGCGGCGTCAGCACGCGCGCCTATCGCGACGGCCGCATCAAGGTGCATGAGCAGACGCTCACGGCACGCGAGAACCTCTTCGCCGAATACCTGGGTGCCACGGGCATCAATGCCGAGCCTGTGCTGCTGGCCTCTCCGGATGGCACTGCTTGGGAGGCCCTGCTCGATCCCGTGCTGGCCACGCGCCCCGCCTACAGCTTCCGTACCAACGACCAGGTGAGCCATCGCCTGTGGCCGCTCACCGATGAGCAGCTCCGCAGGCGGCTGCAGAAGGCCTTCGCGGGCATCCCAGCCCTCTACATCGCCGATGGGCATCACCGCCTCGCCTCGAGCACCCGGCTCTCCGAGGAACGCGGCTGCACCGATGCGGATCCCGCGGACTGGTGCCTGGCCTACATCGTGCCGCGCAAGCAGCTCTACATCTACAATTTCGACCGGGCGGTGGGCGACCTGGGCGGCCATGACGAGGCCGCCTTCCTCCATGCGCTCTCGCGCGCCGGACGGCTCGAGCGGGTCAGCGGCCCCTTTGCGGCGCATGGCGTAATAGGCGTGCGGACCGTGGGCGGCTGGCATGCCCTGCACCTGCCCCCTGCCGACCCCACGCTGCCCACGGCGGACCGGCTCGATGCCGCCCGGTTGAGCGCATGCGTGCTCGGCCCTGTGCTCGGCATCACGGACCTCCGGACGGATCAGCGCGTGCGGTTCACGCCGGGCACCATGGGCACAGCCGAGCTCGACCGGATGGTGCGGACCGGTGAAGCAGCCGCGGCATTTCACCTGTACCCGGTGAGCTTCGAGGAGTTGAAGGCCGTGGCCGATGAAGGGGGCACCATGCCTCCGAAGAGCACCTACATCGAGCCGAAGCTCCGCAGCGGCATGCTGGTGTATTCCTTGGAGGAGGCGTGAGGCTACGGCCCGAAGGCCGGTAAGTTTGCCTTGCACAAGATGAATGACCACGCCCCTTTGGCCGAACGCATGCGCCCCCGCAGCCTGGATGAGGTGGTGGGCCAGCGCCATCTCGTGGGGCCGGATGGGGTGCTCCGCAAGGCCCTCGCCGGCGGCATGCTGCCGAGCATGATCCTTTGGGGGCCGCCTGGCGTGGGCAAGACCACCCTGGCACGCCTCATCGCCCAGGACCTGAAGCGCCCCTTCCATACGCTGAGCGCCATCAGCAGCGGGGTGAAGGACGTGCGCGAGGTGATCGAGCTGGCCGGCGGCAGCGGCCTCTTCGCGCGAAGCGCCGTGCTCTTCATCGACGAGATCCACCGATTCAGCAAGGCGCAGCAGGACTCGCTGCTCGGGGCGGTGGAGAAGGGCACCATCACGCTGATCGGCGCCACCACGGAGAACCCCAGCTTCGAGGTCATCGGGGCCCTGCTCTCGCGCTGCCAGGTCTACGTGCTGCAGCCGCTGGCCGAGGAGGAGCTCCTCAGCCTGCTTCATCGTGCCATGGCGGAGGATCCGGAGCTGAAGCAGCGCCGGATCGCCCTGGGCGGGACGGATGCGCTGATGCGGGCGAGCGGCGGCGATGCCAGGCGACTGCTCAACACCTTCGAGCTCTGCGTGAAGGCCGCCGGCCCGGGCGACGTTACCATCACGGACGACCTGGTGAAGGAAGTGGTGCAGACCCAGGCCGCGCGCTACGACAAGCAGGGCGAGCAGCACTACGACATCGTCAGCGCATTCATCAAGAGCATGCGGGGCAGCGACCCCAACGCCACCGTGTACTGGCTGGCGCGCATGGTGGAGGGCGGCGAGGACCCGCTCTTCATCGCTCGCCGAATGGTGATCCTGGCCAGCGAGGACATCGGCAATGCCAATCCCAATGCGCTGCTGATGGCCACCACCACCATGCAGGCGGTGCAGATGATCGGTTGGCCCGAAGGACGCATCATCCTCAGCCAGTGCGCGATCTACCTGGCCTGCTCGCCGAAGAGCAATGCCAGCTACAACGCCATCGGTGCAGCACAGGAGAAGGTGCGCTCCACCGGGGACCTGCCGGTGCCCCTGCACCTCCGGAATGCGCCGACCAAGCTGATGAAGGATCTCTCCTACGGCCGCGACTACCGCTATAGCCATGAGGGCGAGGGCAACTTCATCGAGCAGGAATTCCTGCCCGAGGCGATTTCTGGCTCGGTGTTCTACGAGCCGGGCTCCAACCCCAAGGAGCAGGAGCACGCCGCCCTGCTCGAACGCCTCTGGAAGGGCCGGTACAGGAAGAGCGGGTGAGGCTCAACTGGCGCGCTCCTGCTCCAGGAAGCGCTGGTGCATGTCGTAGATGACGCCCAGGCTGACGGCCAAGCCGCCCAAGGCCTGCTCGAACATCTGCCAGAGCACATCCACCACCATGTGCACCATGCCCGCCTTGGCGAAGCTCATACCCAGAACGAAGATGACCAGGTAGACGAAGAACCCGGCAGCGGCTGCGGCAAGCATGCACATCAGCGGGAAGGCGCCCTTCAGGGAGATCCACTCGTACTGAACCGCCTTATGGATGCCTATGGTGAGCGCCAGGCCGAGCACCAGGTAGACCACCCCTGCCAGGACGAAGTAGAGCGTGAGTGGAATGCTCACATCCTCCAGGTCCGTAAGCACCAGGCCGTGCCAGACGTACGAAAGGCCGAACATCACCGCGCTCGACATGAGCCAGGGCAGCAGGATGTACCGTCGCAGCAGCATGGATTCCCTGCAATGTTAAGCCACGGGCAGCATCACCGGGCTGCCGTCCGTCCTTCCAAACGAGTACATTGCCTCACGCATGGAATACGGTCGCATCCCCGTGGTGGTTGCTTTCGCCGCAGCGGTCATCGCCACCGCACCCCTGCATTCCTGCCGCAAGGAATCGAACCGGCCCACCTGGGACATCGACCTCCTGGCGCCGGTGCTGCGGACCACCTTCACCCTGCGTGACCTGGTGGCCGACTCGCTGATCCGTACCGATGCGGACGGCGAGGTGACCCTGGTCTACAATGGCGAACTCTTCGATGTGGACCTCGATACGGTATTGACCGCCCCAGACACCAGCTTCTTCTACCGCTATGCCCTTCCCCTCCCCGGCCCGCTTGAGTTCCCGCCCGGATTCAACTTCTTCAACCAAGTGGACGTGCAGCGCTTCGACCTGGACGAGCTCGCGCTCCGCCAATTGACGCTGCGCGAGGGCCGGCTTGAACTGCGCATGACCAACATGGTGGCGACCACCGTGCTAGGCAGCCTGGCAATCCCGGCAGCGGTGTTTCCCGACGGCTCCGGAACGCTCAGCACGTCAGTAGGGCCGGGCACGCCTGCGCAACCTGCCTCCGCTGTTTCGGTCCGCGACCTGGCCGGCGCCCGTTTCGACCTCCGCGGCCCGCAGCTCAACAGCGTGAACACCCTGCAGACCATCCTCGGTGCGCAGCTCGACCCAGCCGGGAGCGGCGCCACCGTCACCGACCAGGACAGCCTCATCATCCAAGCCACCTACGCCGGCCTTCTACCGGCCTATGCGCGGGGCTACTTCGGACAGCGCACCGTGGAGGCCGGTCCCACCTCCGAGCCCTTCGACCTCTTCGAGGCCTTCACCTCTGGCACGCTCGACCTGGATGAGGCCACACTGAAGCTGAAGGTGGAGAACGGATTCGGGGTGGACATGCAGGTGCGCATGCGTGAGCTGCGGGCCACCAATACGCGCACCGGGGTATCCGTGCCGCTGGAGCACGCGATCATGAGCGGCCCGATGAACATCACCCGGGCCGTCGACCTCGGCACCGGGCCGGCACCCACGTTCTACGAGCGCACACTGGATATCGCGAACAGCAACCTGCTCCCGTTCATCGAATGCCTGCCCGACCAGCTCTACTACGAACTCGACATCGCGCTGAACCCGCTCGGCGACATCAGCAACGGGAACGACTTCCTCTACGACTCCAGCCAGCTCCGGGCCAGCCTCGACCTCGAGGTGCCGCTGCGCCTGATTGCCAACGAACTCACCCTGCAAACCATCAGCGCCCCGGACCTGCCCGGCAGTGCCGAGGGCCATGCGCTGCGGAGCGGCACCATGAAGCTCTTCGCCACGAACGGGTTCCCGCTGCATGCCCGCATCCTCATCGACCTGGTCGACGAGCAAGACCAAGTGGTGGCGGCACTCCCCGTTGCCGGGGCGGTGGCGGCCGGGCTCCTGGGACCCGACAACCTGGTAGCGCAGCCGGTGAACAGCGTGCTGACGGCGGAACTGGACGAAGCCGCAGTGAACCTCCTGTACGACGGGGCCCGCCTCCGGACGCGAGCGGCCTTCACCACAGCCGATCAATCCGAACACCTGCGGCTGCTGGACCGCTATCGCTTGGACCTGCAGATGACCATCGCGGCGAACTACGTGGTGAACGGTGATGAGTAAGTGGTCGCTGACGCTGACTGGCGGGCTGCTGGCAGCCGGGCTGAGCGGACAGGTGCGTATCCTGCCCGTGGACCACGACCACCGGGCCGGCTTCACGCCGGTGAGCGAACCGGTGCTGATGCGCAACCATGCGCTGATCGCCGAGGGCGCGTTCGACTACAGCGCCAACTCGCTGCTCAATGAGCTGCCGGCCGCGCTCTGGCGGGGCATCTTCCTCAACCGCGAGCTGCGGGGCCGGTCGCGTGATGGCCTTAGGTCCGCCAACCGCTTGGGCTATGCACTCGAAGTGCGCCTCACCCACCTCGGCGAGGCCCAAGGGCGTTGGCGCCCTTCGCTCAGCATCGCGCATCACGAGCTGCTGGGCGCCCGGTTCCCGGCGGACCTGTACAACCTCACCTTCTTCGGCAATGCCGCCTATGAGGAGCGCCGCGCCGACCTGGGACCGACAGCGATCATGCGCATGCGGTACCAGACCATCGGCGCTGGGGCGCAGGATACGCGGACGAGCAGCCATTTCCGGGTCGACCTCGTGATCGGTCAATCGCACGATGCCGTGGACATCCGTTGGGCAGACCTCTACACCGGCGCCGACGGCAGGGTGCTGCGCGCACGCATCGCAGGTGACTACCACCGTAGCGATACCGCCGAAGCTGCGCTCGGCGTGCTGAACGGCCTCGGGCTTGCATTCTCAGGCCGCTGGGATGTCCCCATCGCACGCAATCCGAACAGGGTGCGGCTCGAATTGGAGGCTCGCGATCTCGGATTCTGCGCATGGGGCCGCAAGGGCCAGCGACTGGATCGGGATACCACGCTGACCTTCGACGGAATCACGGTGGACAACATTCTGGACCTGGATGGAACGGTGATCGGCGAAGAGGAGCTGCTCGACACGCTCGGTGTGCGTTTCCGGACCACGGGCTATTCCACTTGGCTGCCCTTCCAGCTCATCGCGCGCCTGAGCGCACCGCTGGGTGAACGCTGGATGGGCAGCATCGCCTTGGACCAACGGAACCTGCCTGGCTACCATCCGCAGCTCGAACTGTCCGCCCGACGGTTGCTGAGCGAGAGGGCTGAGGCCGGCATCGAGATGCGCATGGGCGGATTCGGTGGGCTTCGGGTGGGGGCGAGTGCGGCAATCCGGCCCAGCAATCGCCTGCTGATCACGATCGCCACGCCTCATCTCCCGGCCTTTCTCACCGGCAGGACCCGCGGCGCCGGCCTCTTCATAAACGCCGTCGTCGGCTTCTAGCGTGCATTGACCATGAACTGGCTGCTGCTCATCATCGCCGGTCTCTTCGAGGTGGGATTCGCCGTCTGCCTGGGTCAGGCGCGCGCAACGGAAGGAAGCGCCCGCGGCTGGTGGCTGGCGGGCTTCATCGCCTGCCTGGCGGTGAGCATGGCGCTGCTCTATCGGGCTTCGCAATCGTTGCCCATCGGAACGGCCTATGCCGTATGGACCGGCATCGGTGCCGCCGGCACGGCGGTGGCCGGAATCGTGCTGTTCAAGGAGCCGGCGGATGCCTTGCGCCTGTTCTTCCTGTTCTCGCTCATCGCCTCCATCATCGGCCTGAAGGCCGTTACGCATTGACCATGGAGAGCGAGCCTCAATCGATCCACCCTGGCCCGTGGGGCGAGTTCCCCGACAGCTTATGGCGCGCCTATTTCGGACGCGAGTCGGACTATTACATGAACCAGCTGGCAAAGCTCCGCGCGGGCCAGCGGCTTGACTTCAGCCTCGTCGCCTTCCTCTTCGGGCTGGCCTGGATGATCTACCGGAAGATGTATGCCGTTGCGTTCGCTGCACTCATGATCATCCTGCTCGAAAGCACGCTGGAAGAGGTGGTCAGCCAATTGCTCCGCGTGCCGGAAACCGTATCGGGCGCCTTGGGCACCTTGATCAGCATCGTGCTCGGGATCCTCGTAGGCAGCTATGCGAACCGCGTGTATCTCTGGGGTGCACGACGCGCGATCCGACAGGTCCTGCAGGAGATGCCGCATGCATCATCGGAGGAGCTGACCGACCGCATCCGGCGGAGCGGCGGCACCAGCGTGTTGGCGCTCATTGCAGCCTTGATGGCGGGTGGCGCCCTGCTGCTTGCGCTGGTGTATGCCGCGGATCTCCTGCAACCCGCGGAATCCATCGACTGAATGGCGCTCCTGCGGGAATGGACCGCCATCCGGAACGCGGGTCTTCCTTGCCGCCGATAGGTTCGGATGAACGCTTCCATGCCCGGTCAGGTTCACCCGTCTCGCACCTCCCGATGCGGTGTGGCACGCTGAGGAGAATCGAGACGGATGGCGGGGAAGCGCTGGCCCCGATCCAGCTGACGCACGCTTTGTGGAGCCGCAAAGGCCCGCGCCTCACGCCATGCCCGGCCGATGGTATCCGAGGGAAGGATATCCATACCTTCCGTTGGTGCACGGCCCTCAGAGCACCTTCACCTCGGTCCTCCGGTTCAGCGCACGGCCGGCTTCGGTGTCGTTGGGCGCCACAGGGCTTGTTTCACCGTAGCCCTTGGCGGTGATGCGCGCGGCATCGATGCCGTTCTCCACCACGAAGTCGCGCACGGCACTGGCGCGCTGCTCGCTCAGCTTCTGATTGGCAGCATCGTTGCCCACGTTGTCCGTGTGGCCGCCGAGCTCGATGCGGAGCGCGGGATTCGACTTCAGGAGCTTCACCAGCTTATCCAGCTCGGCATTGCTTGCCGGGAGCAGATCGTAGCTGGCGGTCGAGAAGAAGACATTGCGCAATGCGATCACGCTACCGCTCACCAGGGGACTCAAGGGCACCTCCAGCGTCACGGGCTTCTCGGCGGTGCCTGCGGCCACATCATAGCTCTCGCTGAAGAAGAGGTAGCCTTCCGCACCGGCATTGAGCGCATAGCTGCGACCGGTGGGCAGGCACACGAGGAACTCACCGGTCTGCGGGTCACTGTAGGCAGCCGTGGCCAAGCGGCCGGTGCCCAGGTCGAAGAGCTCCACATCGGCCTCAACGGCCTTGCCCGTGCTGGCATCCGTCACGTGCCCACGGATGTAGCTCACCGGCTGGGGCCGGGCTTCCTGATAGAGCTCGAAGCTGTACAGGTCGAGGTCGCCCAATCCGCCCGGACGATCGCTGGCGAAATAGGCGATGCGGCCATCGGCGCTCACCAGCAGGCTGTTCTCGTCCGCGGCGGTATTGATCGGATAGCCCAGGTTGAGGGCCTGGCCCCAGGTGCCGTCCTCCTGAAGCCGGCTAACATAAATGTCGAGACCTCCGAAGCCGGGGTGGCCATTGCTGCTGAAGTAGAGGGTGCGCCCATCCGGGTGTATCTGCACGCTTTCCTCCTGGTAGGGGGTGTTCACGGCCGGCCCGAGCTTCTCCGGCTTCGTCCATGATCCGTCATCCAGCATACGCGAACTGTAGATGTCCATGTCGCTGACGCCGTTGCCCGTGCGGCGACCGCGGACGAAGTAGAGCGTGCGGCCATCACTGGCCATGCTTGGCTGGCTCTCCCATTGCGCGCTGTTCACAGGAGGGCCCAGGTTCTCCGCAGGGCTCCACCGCTCACCCACGCGGCGGCTGATGAACAGGTCGCAGCTGCCCAGACCGCGCATGCGCCCACCGTAGGAGCCGTCCTCGAGCGCGCACTTGGTGAAGAGGATGAAGCGTCCGTCGGGCGTGAGCGTGCCGGCGCCTTCGTTGTACGCTGCGGTGCTCACCGTGGGGATGGGCTGGCTGGGCTGCCAGGCGCCATCCGCGTTCCGATGGCTCACGTAGAAATCCTCCTGCATCCCGTATACCGGGATCTCCGGCGCCCGGACGCGCCGGGTGAAGATGAGGGTACCGTCATCGGCCGTGATGCAGGGATAGTATTCCGGATCGGCGCTGTTCACCGCTGGCCCCAGGTTATGCGGCTCGAAGGGCACCGGGCGATTAATCGCATCGGCGGCGAAAGCGCAGTTGGAGATCCCCAACCGCGCCCGCGCTTTGCGCTGCGGCTCCTGCTCCCTCTCCAGATACCCCCGGTAGTTGCGCTCCGCCGCCTCATACTGCCCGGCCCTGAACTCAAGGTCCGCAAGGTGCAGCTGCGCTACCGGGAAGAAGCGTGGCGCCATATCCATGACCTCGCGGTAGCGCGCCATGGCCTTGGAATCGTCTCCCTCCTGCTCCGCCAGTTCGGCCAGCATGATGCGCGGCTCCACGAATCGGGGGTCCGATTGGGCCGCCTTCTCGAATTCGCTCCTTGCGCATTCCAGCTTGCGCATGCGCAGGCACTCCGTCCCGCTCTCGTAATGCTTGATCGCCCTCTTGTCCTGAGAGGAGTAGCCGCCGGGCTGCGCGTCTGCCTCGATCGCCAGGCATGAGGCGGCCAGCGCCATCGCAATGAGCGATGATCGCAGCGTCTTCCGCCAGCCGCCTCGCGCCGAATGGTTCATGGGATGTTCAGGTACTTGTGCGTCTGCAGCGAGATCCGCCATCTCGGATTGGCCTTCACGTATTCCACGATGAGCGGGACCATCGATTCGCGCCGGTCCCATTCCGGCTGAAGCAGGAGCGCGCAGCCTTCGCGCACGCGGCCAGCCTGTTCCTCGGCCCATTTCAGGTCATGCTTGTTGAAGACGACCACCTTCAGCTCATCGGCCCTCTCGAAGGCATCCGGCAGGGCGGCCTTGAACTTCTTCGGGCTCAGGCACAGATGATGCCAAGCCCCGGTCACGGGATGCGAACCGCTGGTCTCCAGATGCGTGCGGAAGCCCGCAGCGCGAAGCGCGGCGGAAAGTGGCCCCAGGTCATGCATGAGGGGCTCCCCTCCCGTTACCACCGCGATGCGCGCCGGATGGAGGGCGGCTTCCGATACGATCGACTCCACTGGAAGGGAAGGGTGCGCCGCTGCATCCCAGCTTTCCTTCACATCGCACCAAGGACAGCCCACATCGCAACCGCCCAAGCGGATGAAATAGGATGCTTGGCCGGCGTAGAGCCCTTCGCCTTGAAGGGTGGAGAAGGCCTCCATGACCGGGAGCACACTGGACATGAGTGCAAAGGAAAGGGTGCGGCTCGGGCAAGCGCTCCACTCAAAGAAAAAGCCCACACAGGGCCATGTTCAGGGAACCCATGGAATCACATGGGCGGGACCGCGGTGATGGTTTCCGTAATCCTCCTGTCCCCGAAGGGAATCCTGGCCGAAGCCGGGAATGAGGCCCGCCGTACGTCATCGAGGGTGCGGCCCCTGATGATAATTGTTGGTTCCGATGAACGATTGGCCTGTGTGGGCTTCGCGTTGACGGCTCAGTGGCCGTTGGATGCTTGACAGGTCGAATGCGAAAGAACGACGGTTCGAAGATAAGGCGGAGAAGGAACGATTTCCCGCGCGGTGGAAAACTCGCCGCCTACTCGTGGTCCCGGCCGTACCCTTTCTGACGCTGCTTCCAAAGTTCCTCCTCCGCGGCGATCACCGCCTTCAGGGAATCGCTCACCTCCTTCTGCTCGATGCGGTCGAGATCGGGCATGCCCGCATCGACCCACGCGGTGTACCAGAAGCTCCCCAAGGTGATGATGCTGGCGTTCATGCGCTGCTCCACCATGCCGAGCATGGCGTCCTCATAGGCCCTCGCATACTCCCGGGAGTACAGCCTCATGCCGCCGCGGCCGCGGTCCTCAAAGCTGTACTTGCGGTCCTCCGGGAAGCTGAGGCTGAGCCTTCGCTCGATGCCCAGCACGCTATCGAGCAGCATGTGGCTGTCGTACACCGCGCTCCACGCCGCATCCAGCGGCCGATCGATGTAGGAGGCCCGCCCCACAAGATGGTCGTACCCCTCGGCGCTCAGCTCGGGAATGCGGCTCTCCCAGAATGCATGGATGCCATGCTGGTTGGTCAGCTGGCCGTTGTAATTCTCCGTGGTATGCAGCGGCACATGGGCATCAGCCACGTAATGGCCCAGGTCAGCGGCATTCCTGAGGATGCGATCGACATCACCGCGCTGGAACGCCGACACCAAGCGCGCGTGCATCACCTGGATGTGCCAGGGGACGATCCCGTAGGCCTTGAGCGTGTCCTCGGTGTACTTGGCCACCGCGTCGGCCCACTTCCGCGGCATCACGGCGAAGGGGTCCGCCCCCCCCCTGCCATAGTGGTCGATGTCGATGAAATGCCGCTCTGCCTCCCCCTCCACCGCATANNCGGGTGAGCCGATCGTGCATCACGTCGATGTGCCACGGCACGATGCCGTATGCCTTCAGCGTGTCCTCGCTGAATTTCGCCACGGCGTCGGCCCATTTGCGCGGCATCACGGCGAAGGGATCCTCGCCGCCCTTGGCATAGTGGTCGATGTCGATGTAGTGGCGTTCGGCTTCGCCTTCAACGGCATAGCGCCGGCGGGCCGGATCCACCGCGTGATCGCTGATGAAGTCGATGTGCCGCTTGAAGAAGGGGAACATCTCCGGCGGCAATGTGTAGCACGCCATGCGGTTGATGCGCTTGTGGCCGTAGAAGCCCCATGCCCGGGCATCGGGGGCAGTGGCTGGTGCGAGGGCCGCCCAGCAGATGAGCAGCAATACGGCGATGGCGGCAGCGCGGCGGATCATGCCAGGACAGGGCTCATGCGAACCAGTTCGCCGTCCTTCAGGATGGGGATCACGCGGCTCTGGTCCGGGGTGAGGCAGTACTTCGCATCAGGCAGCAGGTGCAGCTGCTCGATCCGGCGCCTCCGTGGCGCGGCCTTGAGGATGCTGAGGAAGTTGTCTCGGGCAGCCATGAACATGTACTTGGCGGCGATGCTGCTGTCCTCCTCCACGCCGAATTTCCCGCTCGCCAGCAGGCGCTCCATGACGGCTCCGGCATACACGCTGTCCTCCAGGTTGAACTTGTCCTTCCAGCCCGAGCACAGCAGCAGGATGTTGTCGTCCTGGCTGACCAGCCATTCGCTGAGGGCGGTGAGGTTCAGGAAGGAGCCGATGACCAGCTTGCGCGCATCCTTGGCCAGATTGATGGCCTTGGTGCCGTTGGTGGTGGTCATGACGATGGTCTTCCCGCGCAGGTCTTCCCCCGCATAAGCGAGCGGTGAATTGCCGTACTGGAAGCCCTCCACCACCTCTCCGTTGCGCTCGGCGGCAGCGATGAATCCGGGGCGGCCGATGTATTGCCGGGCCTCCTCGATGGTGCTCACCGGTATGATCCGGTCCACGCCATGCTCGAAGGCGGCGACCATGGCACTGGTGGCGCGCAGCACGTCGATGACCACCACGATGCCCATGTCCTGGGCATAGAGCGGGTACTGGCCCGGAACGAAACAGACCTCGACCCGATACTTGTAATCGCTGTTGCGGATGGGTTCCTGCATGGCCTTTCCGGACGAGGGATCACGGCCCCACGCGGGACCTGCTGGTCGTGAATATACTCAGGCTTGCGGCAGGAAGGGCACCTTCACCACGCGCGCCTTCAGCTGCTTGCCGCGCACATCGATGATGATCTCGGTGCCCGGTGCGCTCAATGCGGTCGGCACATAGGCCATGCCGATGGGCTTGTTCAGCGTAGGGCTCATGGTGCCGCTGGTGACCGTGCCGATGGTCGCACCCTGTACATCCACCACCGCATTCCCATGCCGGGGGATCCCCCGCTCCAAGAGCTCGAAACCAACCAGCTTGCGGGCGGTACCGGATTCCTTGTGCGCCTTGATGGCGGCGCTATTGGTGAAATCCTTGGTGAACTTCGTGATCCAGCCCAACCCGGCCTCGATCGGCGAAGTGGTGTCGTCGATATCATTGCCATACAGGCAGAACCCCATCTCCAGGCGCAGGGTGTCCCGAGCAGCCAGCCCGCATGGCTTGATGCCGAAGGGCTTGCCGGCCGCCATGACAGCGTGCCAGGCCTTCTCCGCCAAGGGATTCGGCACATATACCTCATACCCGCCGGCACCGGTGTAACCGGTGGTGCTGATGAGGACCAGCCCCACGCCCTTCATCTCTGCGTACATGGCCGTGTAGTAGGGCATGGAAGCGATATCCTCCGCGAAGAGGCCTTTGAGCGTATCCACCGCTTTGGGCCCCTGCACGGCCAACAGGCTCATCCGGTCGCTGATGTCCTCCAAGCGGGCATCGTGGGTGTTGCGCGCATTGATCCACGCCCAATCCTTGGTGATGTTGCTCGCATTGACCACCAGCACGTAATGATGGTCATCGCCATGCTGCATCCGGTACACCAGCAGGTCATCCACGATGCCGCCGGTCTCGTTCGGAAGGCAGCTGTACTGCACCTTCCCCACCGCCAGTTTAGAGGCGTCGTTGGTCGTCACCTGCTGGATGAGGTCGAGCGCCCCGGGCCCGCGGACGATGAATTCGCCCATGTGGCTGACATCGAAGACGCCCACCCCGTTGCGCACGGCATGGTGCTCATCGATGACGCCGGAGTACTGCACGGGCATCAGGTATCCTGCGAACGGCACCATCTTGGCGCCGAGTGATTCGTGGATGTGCGAGAGGGCCGTTCGCTTCAGTTCGGTGGTGGTATCGCTCATGTGCGTTGGGTGAGTGCGTTGAAGAGCTCCAGGTACCGGTCCCGCCAAGCAACGGTGGAGTACCGTTGCTCCACGGTCAGGCGGGCAGCCGCTCCTAAGCGGCGGCGAAGTTCGGCATCCGCCACCAGCATCCGCAGCCGCGCCATCCATTCCTCAGCGGAGCCGGCCAGGAATCCATTCACACCGTCCTCCACGATGGACCGGTTCACGCCCACCCGGGATAGCACCACGGCCTTGCCCATGCCCATGTACTGTAGCCCCTTGAACCCGCACTTGCCGCGGCTCCACTCGTTATCGGGCAGGGGCATGATGCCGATGTCGATCGGCGCGAGGTCCTCGGGCTCTGTCTCCGCGCTCCAGCGCACCTGCTCGGCGCGTAGGCCGGCCACCTCCACGGGCCGGTCGCAGATGAAGCGGAACCCGATGCGGTCGCCGAGCTCCCCCTGCAGGGCGCGCAGCATGGGCGCGGCCTCCTGCAGCAGCGCGATGCTCGTGAGGCTGCCCGTCCAGCCGATGATGACGCGGCCATCGGCCCGGGCCGGGGCTGGCAGCGGCCGGTAGCGGTCCGTGTCGACCACCGTGGGAATCACCTCGACGCGCGGATTGTAGGCCCTTGCATAGTCGGCCAGGTAGTCGTTGCCGGCAATCACGTGCGTGGCCAGGGCGATGATGGCAGAGGTCTTCCCCGGATCCTTCAGCCAGCGCAGCCGCCTGTTCCCGGCACTGACGTCCATACGCCAGATGGCATCATCGAAATCATAGATGACCGGCTTACCGGTGGCGGCCAGCGCGCGCTCGAAACGGATGCTGCCGGTCATAAGGGCCTCGCGCTGGATGAACACGAGGTCGAAATCGCGGGCCAGCCGCACATGCTCGCGACGGCGCCGCAGGCTCTTCCGGTAGATCCTCGCCTTCTCCAGCAGCCGGCCCGGTGCATAGAAGGCCTTGTCGTCCTCCTCATCGATGATCCAGGCATGGCGCACCGTGACGCCGTGATGCTCCCAATAGGGCACGAACTGCTCGAATCGGTACCGCTGGCTGGGGCTTCGGCCCGGCCGGTGGCTGGCGATGAAGAGGATCGAGGGCATCAGGCTTCGTAGGGCCGGCTCATGGGCGGATGAGCGGCGTCGAAGATAGACGGGGCCTTGCAGCTGGATGGGGACCCATGCACCATGGCACCGGCCGCTATCTTCGGCCACCATGGCCGGCCGCCTCTTCCCCCGCTGGGGCATCCTTGTCATCGACCTGTTGCTGTGCCTGGCGGCCCTGGCTTCCGCTTACCTGCTCCGTTTCAATTTCCAGGTGCCGCAGCATGAGGTGGACCTGCTGCTGCCCGTGCTGCCGCTCTTCCTGCTCGTGCGCGGGGCCTCCTTCCTCATCGCTGGCATCCCGCGCATCATGGTGCGTCACACCAGCACCGAGGATGCGCGCCGGCTCTTCCTCACCGTGCTCGGCGGCACTGCCGCCTTGGGGGCGATCAGCGTGCTGCGCTACCTGTTCTTCGACGGGGTCTATTTCCTGCCCCGGGCCGTGATCATCATCGACTTCATGGCCACCGCCATGCTGCTGATCACCGTGCGCATCGCCTTCAAGCTGCTCCACCTGCGGAGTCGCGGTGCGGGGAAGGAACGCGTCCGGGTGGTCATCCATGGGGCCGGCGAGGCCGGCCTCATCACCAAACGCACGCTGGAGCGGGAAGGCTCGATGCGGTACGAGGTGGCCGCCTTCATCGATGATGATGCCCGCAAGGCTGGGAAACGGCTCGAGGGGGTCCCCATCCATCCCGCGGCCAACCTCGCGAACCTGCTGAAGGATGATACCATCGACCAGGTCATCATCGCCATCGGGAAGCCCGACCCCGAGCATCGTCGGAGGGTCGTGGACGCCTGCATCGCGGCGAAAGTGACCGTGCTCACGATCCCGCCGGTGAGCGACTGGATCAATGGCCAGCTCAGCGCAAGGCAGATCCAGGAAGTGCGCATCGAGGACCTCCTGGGGCGCCCGGTGATCCAACTGGAGCAGGAGGCCGTGCGGACCTTGCTGGCCGGGAAGCGCGTGCTGGTGACCGGAGCTGCGGGCAGCATCGGCAGCGAGCTGGTGCGGCAGCTGAGCGCGATGGACGTTTCGTCGCTGGCCTTGCTCGACATCGCCGAGAGCGGGCTTTACGATGTACAGATGGAACTGGTCGGCAAGGGCCATGGCAGCCGCTTGCGCGTGCTCGTGGCCGATGTGCGGGATGCCGAACGCCTGGAGGAGGCCTTTGCCCTTGTGCGTCCCCAGGTGGTGTTCCATGCGGCCGCTTACAAGCATGTGCCGCTGATGGAGGCGCAGCCCGAGGAGGCCATCCGCACCAACATCGGCGGCACGCGGAACCTCGCGCGCCTGGCCTGCGCACACGGCGTGGAGCGATTCGTGCTCATCAGCACGGACAAGGCCGTGAACCCGACCAGCGTGATGGGCGCAACCAAGCGGGCGGCCGAGATGGTGGTTGGCGCCGCCGCGGAGGGGTGCTCAACCGCCTTCGTCACCACACGCTTCGGCAACGTGCTCGGCAGCAGCGGTTCGGTGATACCGCTGTTCCGGAGGCAGATCGAGGCGGGTGGCCCCGTAACGGTGACCCACCCCGAGGTCACCCGATACTTCATGACCATCCCCGAGGCTTGCCGGCTTGTGCTCGAGGCCGCAGCCATGGGCAGGGGTGGCGAAATCTTCGTATTCGACATGGGCCGGCCGGTGCGGATCGCCGACCTCGCCGAAAAGATGATCAGGCTGAGCGGCATGGAACCGGGCACGGACATCGAGGTGGCCTACACCGGCCTGCGCCCCGGAGAGAAGCTCTACGAGGAACTGCTAGCAAGCAGCGAACGGACACGTCCAACGCATCATCCACGCATCCTCATCGGCCAGGTGGCACCGGTCGACCCCATCCTGGTGGAGCAGCGGACGCAGGAATTGCTCGCATTGAGGAATGGCGATGCGGTGGAGGCCTTGCGTTCGCTGATTCCCGAGTACCGGCCCGAGCGGCAAGGGTGAGTCGTTCGAAGGCGCACCGCCAGCGCTTGGCCCCTGATGGCCGTCGAGCCGGTACCTTCGCCCCATTCATCACGCGCTGCATGACCAAGGACCGCAACCTGGAGACCGCCCGCCTGCAGAAGGAGATCGGCGATTACATCGGGCTCGGCAAGGACAGCCTCGTCTTCTCCTTCGGCACGAAGGGCAAGAAGACCCGGTTGCACCTGATCACGCTCAACCCCAAGCACAACCAGAGCTTCCTGTTCCACGCCACCGTGGGCAGCGACAAGGTGGATGCGCTGCGCGAGATGCTGGACTACGTCAAGACTTACAAGGAGCGCACAAGCAGCTACACCATCCAATGGAGCGCGCGCGGCGACAACGGGCTGCAGACCTCGTATTTCCGGGCCAAGAACGTGCTGGAGGCCCTCGACAAGCTCTTCTACGACCGCGACCCCAACAGCATCACCGTGTTCAGCGTGATGCTGAATCCCATCACGTGAGGCCCGTGGGATCCGGAGGCGAACACCGCTCGCAGGCATGACGAAGGCCTTGGGGACAACCGACTACCTGGGCCGCAGCACGCCCATCATCGATGTCCGGTCCCCGCAGGAGTTCGCGCAAGGCCATATCCCCGGCGCCCACTCCCTTCCCCTCTTCACGGACGAGGAGCGTGCCATCGTGGGCACCCTCTACAAGCAGAAGGGGCGCGATGCCGCTGTGCTCGAGGGGCTACGGGCAGCGGGGCCGAAGCTGGCCGGCATGGTATCGCAAGCAAGGGCGATCGCACCGGATGGCCACATCCGCGTCCATTGCTGGCGGGGCGGTGAGCGGAGCGCCAGCGTTGCATGGCTGCTGGACAAGGCCGGATTCCCGGAGGTGATCACCCTGAATGGCGGCTATAAGGCCTTCCGCAACCACGTGCTGGCCTCGTTCGGGGATCCACCGGCACTCCGCGTGCTCGGCGGTTACACCGGAACGGGCAAAACGGAAACGCTCGCGCACCTCAGGGCGCTCGGCGAGCAGGTCATAGACCTCGAGGCCCTGGCGCATCACAAGGGCTCCTCATTCGGGGCGTTGGGAGAGTTGCCGCAGCCGACGAGCGAGCACTTCGAGAACCTCCTCTGGGATGCACGCCGGGGCATGGACCCTGCCCGCACCGTTTGGGTGGAGGACGAGAGCCTGATGATCGGGAGGTGCCGCATCCCGCAGCCATTCTTCGATGCGATGCGCTCCGCCCTGCTCCTCTTCGCCGAAATGCCTCAGGAGGAGCGCGCAGAGCGGCTCGTGGCAGGCTACGGCAGCTACCCTGCCGAGGCGCTGGCCGAGGCTGTGAAGCGCATCGAACGGCGCATGGGGCCGCAGCACTGCAAAGAGGCGCTGGCGGCCCTGCGGAACGGAGACCTGCGGACCGTGGCCATCCTCACGCTGACCTACTACGACAAGGCCTACTTGCGGGGCCTTGAAGCCCGCGACCCTGGGCGGGTGGTGCGGCTCCCGGCCCGCGCAGACGACCTTCGTGGCCTTGCTGAACGACTTGCGCACCATGCCCACGCCCCAGCCTCCTGAGCCCAACCGCCTCACCCAGTACAGCCATGGCGCCGGCTGCGGCTGCAAGATCGCACCTGCCGTCTTGGAGCAGGTGCTCCGTTCCGAGCTGGGAACCTTTCCCGATCCACGCCTGCTGGTCGGATACGGCACCAAGGACGATGCAGCGGTTTACGACATGGGGCAGGGCCGTGCCCTCATCAGCACCACGGATTTCTTCTCTCCCATCGTCGACGATGCCTTCGACTTCGGCCGGATTGCCGCCACCAACGCGCTTAGCGATGTATATGCCATGGGCGGGCGTCCCTTGCTCGCCATCGCCATTCTAGGCTGGCCGGTGGAGAAGCTGCCCGCTGATGTCGCCGCCCGCGTCCTCGACGGCGGGCGAAGCGCCTGCCACGCGGCAGGCATCGCACTCGCCGGCGGCCACAGCATCGATGCACCGGAGCCCTTCTTCGGGCTGGCCGTCACCGGTGAGGCGCCGTTGGCGCACATCAAGCGCAACGACACTGCGCGCGCAGGTGATGTGCTGCTCCTGACCAAGCCGATCGGCCTCGGCATCATGGCCACGGCCATGAAGCGCGGCACGCTGCGCCCAGAGCACATGGCTATCGGCACCGACTGGATGACGCGCATCAATTCGGCCGGTGAGCGTTTGGGAGCCCTTCTTGGCGTGCATGCCATGACCGATGTGACGGGATTCGGGTTGCTGGGCCACCTGCTGGAGATGTGCCATGGCAGCGGCCTTGCGGCCGAGCTGCCGTTCGATGAGGTCCCCGTCATCACGGAGGCGCGCACCTATCTGGGGCTCGGGTGCTACCCCGACGGCACCTTCCGGAACTGGAAGGCGTATGCGGACGAGGTTGATGGCGCCTCCGCCATGGACAGGATGATGCTGCTCAGCGACCCTCAAACGAGCGGCGGGCTGCTCATCAGCGCAGCTCCAAGCGAAACGGACGAGATACTACGGGTTTGCGAATCGGCCGGCACCCCGGCACGGATTATCGGACGAATGCTGCCCTTCACGGCCGGGAAAAGGGTATTCATCCGATGAAGCAAGCGCACGTTGAATCAACCCCCTAGCTTCGCCGCCGGTCTTTCATCCATTCAATTCATACCAACATGGCCCGTGAACGTTTGAAGAAGGAAGAGTTGGACGCGCTGCTCACCGAGTATTTCGCCGAGCGGCGGCAGCTCATGTACAAGCTTGAGCGTGTGCGTGATGCGATCAGCGAGCTGAAGAAGCTGCGCGGGCTGAAGGAGGAAGGCCAGCAGACCGAAGGGCAGGAAGCCGCCCCGAAGCGGGGGGCCGGACGCCCCGCCGCCGAGAAGGCGGCCAAGCGCAAGGGTCGCCGGCGCAAACCCGGCCGCAGGAAGAAGCGCACCGTTGTGGGCGGCTATCGCCTGAGTCCATGGGACATGATGGTGGTGGACGCCGTGAAATCAGCGGGCCGACTGCTCACCAAGCAAGAGCTCTTCGAGCGCACCTTGGCGTGGGCCAAGAAGAATGCCCCGAAGATGAAGCAAGCCGATGTCGAGGTGAAGCTCACCCGTGTGCTGCAGAAGCTCAGCGGCAAGCGCGGCGTGCTAGGCAAGCACCGCACAGGCCTGATGCGCGGCCTGCATTATGGCCTCATCGACTGGTTCTTCCATGGCAAGCTGCGCACCGAGCACAAGGAGAAGGTGGTGGTGCCGAAGGAAGACTGACGGGCCTCATCCGGCAGCGCCGCCCGGCATCTACCTTCACGGCAAACGCCTGCCATGAAGAACATTATCGCAGCCATCGATTTCTCACCGGTCACGGAGCGGGTCATCACCCACGCCGCAGCGGTGGCGAAGGCGATGGGCGCCAAGCTGTGGATCATTTACGTCGCCGCGCCAGAGCCGGATTTCGTGGGGTTCAGCACAGGCCCCCAATACATCCGTGACCACCTTGCCGGACAATTGCGCAAGGAGCATGCGGCATTGCAGGACCTTGCTACTGCGCAGGAGGGAACAGGCCTGGATGCGGAGGCCCTGATGGTACAGGGACCGACTGCTGAGACCATCATCACCGAAGCGGAGCGGCTCCATGCCGACCTGGTGGTGATGGGCTCACACGGCCATGGCGCGCTCTTCCGGGCCTTCGTGGGAAGCGTGAGCCAATCCGTTCTCCAAGCGGGCGGTCTTCCGGTGCTCGTGATACCCAGCGAGCTCCAGGCTGAATGAAACGGCTGCCGCTCCCAACGCTGCTGCTGGTGCTGCTGAACGCATCGGTCTGCGTCCCCAGCATCCGGGGTGGCTCGCCGAAGGTGAACGAGCTGCGCGTGCCGGCCGGCTTCACGGTGACCGTTTTCGCCGAAGGCGTCACCAATGCGCGGGGCATGTGCTGGGGCGACCGGGGCACGCTCTTCGTTGGCAGCCGCAGTGAAGGCGTCGTGCACGCGCTTCGCGACAACGACGGGGACGGCCAGGCCGATGAACGGCATATTGTGGCCGAAGACCTGAACATGCCTGTGGGTGTGGCCTTCCGGAGTGGAGCGCTCTACGTGAGCGCGGTGGACCGCATCGTGCGCCTCGACTCCATCGAGGACCGGCTTGCCACACCACCTGCGGCCAAGGTGGTCACTGACGCCTATCCGAAGGATACGCACCATGGCTGGAAATTCATCGCTTTCGGCCCGGACGGCCGGCTTTACGTGCCGGTGGGTGCCCCGTGCAACATCTGCCTCAGCCCAGACAGCACCTATGCCTCCATCACACGGATCAACGCGGATGGCACCGGCCGTGAGATCGTGGCCCATGGCGTCCGCAATACGGTGGGCTTCGATTGGCATCCAGCGACCAGGGAGCTGTGGTTCACGGACAATGGCCGCGACTGGCTCGGCGACGATTCGCCGGATTGCGAATTGAACCGACTTCCACGCGATGGAGCGCATTTCGGATACCCTTTCTGCCATGCCGGCAACATCAGCGACCCTGAATTCGGAGCGCAGCGGCCGTGCGCGGAATTCACTCCGCCCGCAGCGGGGCTTGGGCCGCATGTGGCCCCCTTGGGCATGCGGTTCTACTCGGGATCCATGTTCCCCGAGCGGTACCGCCATGCCATCTTCATCGCTGAGCACGGCAGCTGGAACCGGAGCAAGCCTATCGGCTACAGGGTGTCGGTGGCCTTCCCGCAGGGTGACGGCACGGCTCGTACCGAAGTGTTCGCCGAAGGATGGCTCAATGGCTCGAAGGCATGGGGACGGCCAGCGGACGTGCTGGTGGCGCCCGATGGGGCGCTATTGGTGAGCGATGACGCCGCGGATATGATCTACCGCATCGCCTACACGCGGCCATGAGGATGGCCAGCCCTGCGCCGCAACTCAAGCCTTTCGGCGCCCCGGCACCATGAGACGGGCATCAAGCCAAGGCCTGCCGCTCATCGGCGAACGGTAGAGCGCCCAGTAGATGCCGAACGCAGCTGCAGTGCCGAGCAGCGAGCCTGCCACCGCATCCTGCAGGAAGTGCTGCGAGAGGTAGACCCTCGACCAGGCCATCAGCGCGGCGAGCACCGCAAAGGGCATGGCCAACCTGGGCCTCGACAGTATGACGGCCAATGCGAAGCACATGCTGAACGCCGCCGTGCTGTGTCCGCTCGGGAAGCTGAAATGACCATGGAGGTCCACCCCCTCCACCCAGTGCAGGTCGCCGAGGTGATCGCGGAAGGCCGATGGGCGGTGCATGTCGCTGAAGACCTGCCGCTTCAAGAGCTGAACGGCGATCGCGCTGATGCCGCAACTCAAGCCCATCATCAGGAAGGCGCGGACATCGCGCACGAACAGGAGCGCCAGCGCGAGCCCCGCAGGCACCAGCCCGTCGGCCGTATGCGTGAACCAACTGAAGAACCAATCGAGCCCAGGGCCATGGATCGCATTCACGGCACGGTGGAGGGCCAGCTTCTCCTGCGTGGCCACCAAGAACAGCCCGATCGCAAAGAGCGCCCCCCACATCAAGGTGAACCGCAAGGCCGCCGCATGCTCCCTTCGCATGCGGCGAAGCTAATCGGCAGGCTGAGGCCTTAAGTTCGTTCCGCCATGACCCTTCGATTCCGCACCGCACCCTTTGAGCTGACCCTTGCGGCTCTCCTTGCCGGTCCGAGCATTGCAGCAGGCCAGGGGTTCGTCAACACGTTCGGCGGCCCCAAGGCGGAGGATGGCGTCGGGATCGTGCAGGAAGGCGCCGGTTTCGCCATCGCCACCAGAAGGCACACGGCAAGCGAACCGGCGTTCACGGGTGAGCTCCTGCGGATCGCGGCGAATGGGAGTGCGCTCTCCTGGGAACCGATTGCCGGTCTGGACGGCATCGTCTTCCTGCAGGGCATGGCACCCGCCACCGGCGGCGGGGCTTTCCTCGCCGGAAGCCGTTTCGCGCCGGACTCAAGCCAACATGACGGCCTCGTGGTGAAGCTCCTTGCGGATGGCGGCACTGACTGGATTGCGCATCCAACAGCACCCGGAGACCAGCAATACCTCTGCGTGAGCGGTCTACCGGACGGTGGGGCCATCGCGGCGGGCGTGCGCTCCATCGGGTCCGGTCACGATGCGTGGGTATGCCGATTCGACTCGGATGGAGCATTGCTCTGGAGCCAGGCGGTGGGCGACCTGAGCGACGAGGAAGCGCTTGCCCTTGAAGTGCAAGGCAGCGATGTCCTCATCACAGGCCGCCAGGCCAACTTCGGCGGCACCTCGGATGCGTTCCTGGCGCGATTGGGACTGGATGGCACCATCGCCTGGACCACATCCTGGGGCGGCATCGGCCAGGAGGTCGGCCGTGGCCTGAAGGCCATCGGGCCGGGATCGTTCCTGCTGGCGGGCACCACGAGCAGCGATGGGGCCTACGATTTCACCGAGCAGCGTCGCAAGGACCATGTCTACCTGGTGGCCTTCGACCTGAATGGCGACTCCCTTTGGACGCGGGCCATCGGCGATACGCTGTTCGACCGGCGCGCGTGGTGCCTTGACATCGCCGGCAATGGGGATATCCTCGTCGGCGGCGAGCGGAGTCCCATCAGCGCCACCAGCGATGCCCTCGCCTATCGCCTCGATGCGCAGGGGCAGGTGATCTGGCAGCGCACGTGGGACCTCGGCAAGGAGGAGCGGCTACAGGCCATCCACGCGCTTCCCGATGGCTTCATTGCCACCGGCTGGGCCTTCACCGACGCCGCGCGCCAGGTGCTCGCGATCCGGCGGGACCCGAACGGCAATTGACCTTCCGAACGACTGCTTGTGCACAGTCGGCCTTCCGTTTACCGCGATCGGGGTATGGCGGAGGTTACGATGGCCATGGAGCTTCGCATCATCCAAACCGAACCGCCATGACCACCGGGAAACGATTCGCGATGCGCACCAAGGACCACAGCGATGAGCGCGTGCTGGATGCGCGAACCAAGGCCGTGCTCTCGAGCGTACTCACTGCACCGCGCGGAAAGGCCCTCGACGCCTACCTGCGTGCTCGCGGCCGCCAGGCCTGAACATGCATCACGGAAGCTGCTCCTGCCGGACGCTATTCGGCGTGGACCCGCCGATGTTCACCAGGATCGGATCGCGATCATTGGCGTTGCCCACATAGCGCACCACGCCATCGAGGTTGACGTCCGCCGCGTGGTATCCGGTAATGGTGCTGTTCGGCACCGACCCGCCGATGATGGCCAGGATAGGGTCTCTGTCGTTGTTCTCCCCAACATACCGGATGCTCGCATCACGGAGCACATTGCCCGACCATTGGGCCCGCCGCCCATTGGGCAGCGTTGCGCGTGCATCGCTTCCCCAGGCCGCAACGCCGGATTGGGTGAAATCGATGCCCGTCTCATGGGCACCCAGGGCTACGGCAGACAAGGTCATCGCGCCGAAATGGTTGCGATGCCGCACGGCCACGTAGTAGTTGTCCGTCGGCACATTGAAGACCAGCCTGGAATAGCCATCCGTGCCGACGATGTCACCGTCGCGCTCCAACAGGGCCGACCGCGTGGCTACCACCTGTGCTGGATTGTTCTTGTTGCGCAATTCCACCCGCACCCAATCGACCACGGCATTCTTGCCCGTCTGCGATAATCGGGCTGCGCTGGTGGCCTCGCCGCCGCCGCCCACCTGCGGGAAGCCAAGCCCGGCATAGGGCTCCGCCAACGGCACCAGACCGCCCGCACGCAGATCATCGCGCATCAGGGCGGTGGAGGCCTCCCAAGGCCCTTGAAGCGCGGTTCTCAGCCGCACGCTGGGCTGGCAGTTCTGCCAACGCGCCAGCACCGAGCCAGGGATCACCGTGCGATTCGCGTTGGAAGGGGTCTGCCATCGCACCGCGAAATGATCGCCGCCACTGCCCTCCTTGTGAAGGAGCTCCACGTAGTAGTAACGCCCGGCCACCAAAGGGATGGCCGCGCTCACCTGCGATGGGTACTTGGTGTATTCCGTCTCGTTGGTCCAGCCCGGCACACTGCAGATGGGCTGGGCATGTTGGGGCTCCGCGTTGGGGCTGAGGTAGAGCATGCTGGCGTCGTCGCTTGTGAGCGTAAAGACGTAATTGCCCGTCTGGGGTGCGATGATGTACCCGCGCACCCGGGTGCCATAATTGTTGGTGAGGTTTGTGGGGCCTTGGAACAAGGTGGGATAGGACACGCTATTCGGGCTTCCCGGATAGTTCGGATGGGTGGTCAGGTCGGAAAGGGCTGACCCGCCGATGCCGGTCCAGAGCTCGCGGAGCAGGCTGCCGGTGGCGCCCACGCATTGCGGCGGGGCGAAGCTCAGCACGGTGATCACACGGATGGCCTGCCCGGTGAGCCCGTCGTCATCGGTCACCGTGAGGGTCACCTGATGTTCGCCCGATTCAGAGAACACCTTGGCCGGTGAGGCCTGGCTGCTGAATGTGCCATCGCCGAAGTCCCAGTGGTAGGCGGTGATGGTTCCGGGATCATAAGAGCTGGTACCATCGAACTGCACATTCAGGGGGCCCGCTCCAGCGGAAGCATTGGCGAGGATGATAGCCGTGGGTGCGATGGCCTGGCACCGCGGATCGAGGCGTCGCTGGACGGTGGTGCTGAGACCGCCGGCATCGGTCACGGTGAGTTCAATGATGTAGAAGTAGGACTCTCCATCGCACCCCACGCCGCTGATGACGGTGCTGGTGGAGGCATTGGGATCGATGGCCTCCGGGTGGATGTGCGTATTGTGGTGCAAGGTGGTCCGCCAAGCATAGGTGAGCTGGGCCGGCCCATGCTCGGCATCCGTCACGCTGGCCGTTAGCTGGTAGGTGGTATCGATGCCCACAGGGAAATACCCATCGGCCGGTATGCTGGTGATGGCCACTTGCGGCGGCGTATTGTTCACCGAGACCAGCAACGTGGTGGTGGCCGATTGCCCGATGTTGTCGGTCACCGTGAGCGAGACCGTGTAGGAGGCCGGAACGCCAGGTGCAGCCGTGAATGTGCGCATGGGGCTGATGGCGGTGGACGTCGGGCCCCCATCGCCGAAATCCCACAAGTAGGTAAGCGCTCCATTCTCCGGATCGGAGCTGCCACTGGCATCGAACTGCACCTCCAAGGGGCCCGGGCCGTATTGGATACTCTGGGCGGCCACGGCTGCCGGTGGGAGGTTGACCGCAAGCGTATAGCAGATCCGCCTCAGTTCGTTCGTGTTATAGCGCATGTACCACACGCAGCCATCAGGGCCGGCACCGATCCACACCACGGCGCCCAGGCCGCTCGCGAAATCGTGCACGCTGACGGGCTGGTCCTGCTCATCGAATTTGAAGCGGCGGATCCAGCCGCTGGCATAGTCGCCATGGAAGGTGCTGTTCTGATAGCCCACGGGCATGTTCTCCCCGGCCATCCACGGTCCTCCCACCGCGCAGTTCCCGCCGAACCGCGGTCCCGGCACAGGAGAACCCGATGCATCGAGGTCGAAGGTGATGGCGGTGCTGCCCGAGAAGCCCCCGCAGCGCGATTGGTTCCCGTGCAGCCAATCGATGGCCGGCCGGGCATGGAAGAACTTGGGGATGGAATTGGGGATCTGCACCTGCGGATTGCAGGGATTCGGGTGCCCGTTGAGGTGTACGGGGGTATCCTGCTTGAGCAGGTCCTGGAACCGCAGGAACGGCAGATTGCAGCTCACGCCATCGTGCAGCGGGTTCGGTGCGTCCAGATTGGCCGTCAACGCGGCCATGTACCCCGATTGCGGGGTGAGGCCTTCGAAAAGGGGCCATCCGAAGTTCATGCCGCCCTCCGTGCAGACGTTGAGGTCCTCCCAGGTCCCCCACTGCACATCACCGATGTAGACCACGCCGGGGCGCCCATCCGCCGGATCCGTGCTGCCGCTGTTGGGCTTGATGGTGGCCCTGTAGGGATTCCGCAAGCCCAGCGCCCAAACGCGCGAGCGCGGTGACCGCGGGGCCACGGGGTCGTACCACGGATTGCTGGGCACGCCATCGCCGGTGTTCGGGTCCATGCGCAGGAGCTTCCCATTGAAGCAGTCCAGCAGCTGCGAGCGCATGGCGCCCACGTTCTCGGCCGGCCTGATGATTCCATCCGCAAGCGCTTGGGCCCAATAGGTGTCGCTGCTGCTGCCCACATCCACCAGGTTGTAGCTGGCGCCGTCGCCGAGGGTGGCGAGCAGGGTGCCGTCGCTGCCGAACATGAGCGAACCGGTGCTGTGCGACTCATGCAGGAGCGGCACCCCGGTCTGCCGCGTTTCTCCAAGGAGCACCGTACGGCTCCCGTAATCGACGGTGCTGAATGAGGGGCCTTGCGCGGTGTAGCGCGTGATGCGCATGATCGTCGCCGCGTAGTACTCGTTCGTATTGGGATTGTAGCCGGCTGTCCCATGGTTCATCAGGTGGTGCCGGTCCACCGCGTACATGCAGTAGATCCGACCATTGCTGAGGAAGGCCGGGTCGAGCGCGAAGCCGAGGAAGCCATGGTCTCGCCAATTGCCCACCTCGTCGCTGATATTGAGCAGGGGGTTGGGCAGGCGAACGCCGTTCTCGACGATCCAGACCATGCCGCGCTTCTCCCACACATACAGCCGGCCATTGGCGTCCCAGGTGGCACCCACCGGTTCCGTCCAGCCCCCCATGACCAAGGCATCGCTGAAGTTGGGCTGCAGCGTCTGTGCCCTGGTCTCGGTATGCGCTGCCGCACCGATGACGCTCAAGAAAACGAGGAACCGGCCAAGGGATTTCGGCGTGCCCATTTGTCGACCAATTAAGGTTTGCAGCCGACGAAGCTATCCGAAACAATGACGAATGTCAATCCTTCCGATGGCTGGCTATGGCAGCTGCTGCACCCGCACCGCCGTGGGGGTCGCCCCCCCGATGTTCACCAGGATGGGGTCTCGGTCATTCCACTGGCCCGTGTACCTGACCACGCCGCTGAGATCCACATCCTCCAAGCGGTAGCCGGTGACGGTATTGAGCGGCATGGACCCGCCGATGGCCACCAGGATCGGGTCCCTGTCATTGCCATTGCCGACATACCGGAGGGATCCATCCCGGTTCACATCGCCGCTCCACAGGCCCATGCGTCCATTCACCAAGGGCACTTCGGCCTGCGTTCCCCAAGTGCCGGTGCTGGGCAAGGTGAAATCCACGGTGCGATCGCCGGCATCCAAGCGTATCGATGCCGCTGTCATCGCCGCGAGGTGGTTCCGATGTCGCACGGCGATGTAGTAGTTGTCCACCGGCACATTGAATGTCAGGCGCGCGAAGCCATCGGTGCCCAGGATGTCGCCATCGCGCTCCAGCAGGGCGGCGCGCGAAGCAATCACCTGTGAAGGCGCATTCTTGTTGCGCAGCTCCACCACCACCCAATCCACCACTGCGTTGGGGCCGGTCTGGGAGAGCCGCGCGGCGGTCGTCGACTCATTCCCCCCTCCGATGAAGGCATAGCCCAAGGCACTGTATGGCTGCCCCAAGGGCAGCAGCCCGACCGACCGCAGGTCGTCGCGCATCAACCCGGTGTTGCTGTCGTAGGGCCCGGAGAGCACGCACCGCAAGCGCGCACCCGGCAGGCAGTCCGCCCATTGGACCAAAGCGCTGCCGGGAATGATGGTCCGGGTTCCATTCAGTGGCGTTTGCCAATACAGCGCGAAGTGGTCGCTGGCGCTTCCCTCCTTGTGCAGCAGTTCCACATAGTAGTACGCACCGGCCACCAACTGGATGGCTGCGCTGGTCTGCGAAGGGAACCGGTCGAACTGCGCCGCTGTGGTGCTGCCGGGGGCGGAACAGATCAACCGCGCATGCCGGGGCTCAGCGTTCAGGCTTAGGTATACGGCCGTCGCATCGTCACCGGTCACGGTGAATACATAGCTGCCCGTGGCTGGCGGAACGATGTAGCCACGGACGCGCGTGCCATAGTTGTTGGCGAAGTTGGTGGGCCCTTGGAAGGAGGTGAGCGTGCTGGAGCCTGTGGGTGAACCGGGATAATTCGGATGATTGACCAGGTCGGGGATGCTGATGCCGCCCACCCCGCTCCAGAACTGGCGGAGCACGCTACCGCTCGGCCCCATGCACTGCGGGGCGCCCAGCGTGACCACCGTCACGGTCCTTGCGGCCTGGCCGGTGAGCCCGTCATCGTCCGTCACGGTCAGGGTCACCACGCGGTCACCCTCATCCGTGAACACCTTGATGGGCGCAGGCTGATCGCTTGCTGTGCCATCCCCGAAGTCCCAGTGATAGGCCACGATCGACCCGGGATCGTAGGATGCGGTGCCATCGAACTGCACGGCGAAAGGGGCTTGCCCCGCGATGGACGATGCCATGATGATGGCCGTTGGCGCGATGGCATAGCAGCGCGGGTGGAGCACGTGCGAGACGGTCGTGCTCAAGCCCGCCGCATCGCTCACGGTCAACCGCACCTCGTAGGAATAGCTCTGTCCGTCGCACCCCTCTCCGGACACATGCGCGCTCGTGCTGACCGCGTTGATGATCGGGCCGGGGTGCTCGTGCGTGTTGTGCCTGAGCGTCACCTGCCAGGCATAGCTAAGCTGTGCCGGCCCATGCTCTGCATCCGAAACGCTGGCGGCCAATTGGAAGACCGTATCCACGCCCACTGGGTAGAACGCGCCATTCGCGAAGCTGGTGATCGCCGCAATGGGCGGCGTGTTGTTCACAGAAACGACCAGGGAAGCGCTGGCCTGCTGGCCGGTATTGTCGGTAACGGTCAACGTCACCGTGTACATGGTCGGTGCCCCTGGGGGCGCCTGGAACACATGCACGGGGCTCACCGCCGTGCTTATCGGCGAGCCATCGCCGAAATCCCATTGATGCGTGATGGCACCGCCTTCGGGGTCACTGCTGGCTGCACCCGAGAAGGACACGGAAAGCGGCCCGGGACCGTATTGCACGCTCTGGGATGCCACCGCCACGGGCGGCAGGTTCACCGCGGCTGTGTTGCAGATGCGCCGCAATTCGGCACCACCGGTGTACTTGATGTACCAGAGGCATCCATCCGGCCCAGCGCCTAGCCAATTCACCGCCCCCAGCCCGGATGCGAAATCCTGCACGCTCTGCACTTCTCCATTGGGGCCGTAGACGAATCGCTTGATCCACCCGCCGGCGAAATCGGCATGATAGGCGCAGTCCTGGAAGGCCGCCGGAAAGCCGCTCCAGGCGCTCCACGGCCCGCCGATGGCCGCATAGCCGCCGAAGCGCGGCCCAGGAACCGGGGATAGCGGGTCATCGAGGTCGTAGGTGATGGGAGCGCCCGCTTGGAACGCCGCGCAGCGCGACCGATCGCCGTGCTGCCAATCGATTGACGGCCGGGCATGGAAGAACCGGGGAACGGACAACGGGACCTGCTGCGCGGGGTCGCAGGGATTGGGGTGGCCGTTCACGTGTCCGACCTGGTCCTGCTTCAGCAGATCGCTGAAGCGGAAGTACGGCACCGTGCAGCTCGTGCCGTTGAAGAGCGGATTGGGCTGATCCCTATTCTCGGTAAGCGCCGACGCATACGAGGCCGCGTTCTCCATGCCCTCGAAGAGGGGCCATCCGAAGTTCATGCCGGGCGAATTGCAGACGTTGAGCTCCTCCCAGGAGCTCCAGCCCACATCGCCGATGAAGAGCGTGCCGATGTCGCCATCCGCGGGATTGGTGCTGCCCGTGCCCGGCTGCAGGGTCATCCGGTAAGGGTTCCGCAGGCCCAGCGCCCACACCCGCGACCGCGGCGCCCGCGGCTGCGCGGGGTCGTAGAACGGATTGCTGGGCACGCCATTGCCAGTGGCGGGATCCATACGCAGCACCTTGCCGTTGAATGAATTCACCAGCTGCGCGCGGAAAGCGCCGACATTCTCCTCGGGCCTGATGATTCCATCGGCCAGCCCTTGCGCGAAATAGCTCTCCGAGGCGCTGCCCGCATCCGTACTGGCGGCACTGGCGCCGTCACCGATGGTGGCGATGAGGGTGCCATCGCGCGCGAAGAGCAGGGTGCCGGCGCCATGGGTGTTGTAGAGCACAGCCGCACCAGTGGTGATGCTCTCGCCGAGCAGGACGGTGCGGCTGTCGGGGTCCACGGCCTCGAAAGCCGGCCCGATGGCCGTGTAACGGACGATCCGGACGATCGTGGCCGTGCCACCGTCGGTGGCATAGGGGTCGTAGCTGGGCGTGCCGAAGTAGAGCAGGTGGTGACGGTCCACCACATACATGGCATAAACCCGTCCATTGCTGGTGAATGCGGGGTCGAGGGCAAAGCCGAGCATCCCATGGTCGCCCCAATTGCCGACCTCTTGCATCAGGTTCAGCAAGGGACTCGGCTTGCGCACACCATTCTCCACGATCCACACGCGGCCGCTCTTCTCCCAAACGTACATGCGCCCATTCTGATCCCAGACCGCACCCACCGGGCTGAACCATCCATCGGAAACGAGGGAGCTGACGAAACCTGCCGGCAGCGTCTGGGCAGTGGACCTTCCCGGAGCCCCAATCAACAACAGGATCAGGCAGGCAATGACTGGAGCGCGTAGCATCGATTCTACTGGAAACTGGTTCGCGTCGCGAAAATCGACAACCAACGAAGCACTCCGCAATGCGAATTCTCAACCATCGAAAAGCCCGAGTTGTCCCTGTGGAGGGGGCTTGAAGAGATCGGTCCTCAGCGTTGGCATGGCCCGTTCACCGAAATGGCGCCGGCGGAGCACGCGGAACACCCTGTTGATATTCTCCGCGAACGGCCCCTCGCCGCGAAGCCGGCGGCCCGGCCGGGAGTCCGACACCGCCCCGCCATGGACAGCCCTGGTCTGGGCCAGCACCCTTGCCGACCGGTCAGGGTAGTGGGCTTCCAACCATGCTCTGAAGACCGGCTCCACGGCCCCATTGGTGCGCAGGACGGTGTAGCTGGCTGAAATCGCTCCCGCTGCAGCGCCGGCCTTGAGCAGCGAAGACACCTCCGGCTCATTGAGGGCCGGAATGATCGGCGCCAGCATGGCCATTACCGGCACACCGGCCCCACTGAGCGCTCGGATGGCCTCCAAGCGCTGAGCTGTTGTACTGGTGCGGGGCTCCAGCGCACGGCGCAAGGATTCATCCAGCGTGGTCAGGCTGATGGCTACGCTGGCCAGTCCCTTGGATGCCATTTCGGAAAGCAAGTCCAAATCCCTCAGGACCAATGCATTCTTGGTGATGATGACCACGGGCTGACCGAAGTCCAGGGCCACCTGCAGCAGGCTCCGCGTCAATCCCTCCTTGCGCTCGATCGGTTGGTAGGGATCCGTGGCGCCCGAGATGCTGATGGGCTGCACTTCCCACCTGGGCCGGCGCAGGGTCTGCTCCAAGCGTGCAGCAGCGCCCCGCTTCACCAGGATCACCCGCTCAAAGTCAAGCCCCGCACTGTACCCCCAATACTCGTGCGTCGGTCGAGCATAGCAGTAGGCGCAGCCGTGCTCGCAACCTTGGTATGGGTTCATGCTGTACCGGAAAGGGAGGTCTGGGCTGTTCACCGGATTGACGATGGTGCGGGCATCAACCGGCAGGTAGCGGGTGGGCTCCGGTGCGGTCTCTCCCAAAGGCTCATCGATGCCTTCCGCATGGAATGCACCCTTGGTGATGGCTTCGAACCGGTTCGGAACCTGAAGCATCGCACCCCGTCCCTTGATGGGTTTGCCGTCATTGCGCATGATCCCAAGGTAGCCGCGAATGGCCTGACAATCGCTTGACACTGGCTTGGGTAGTTTCGCGCCCCATTCTGAAACCCATGCGATCAAGCACGATCATCCTCGCCCTCCTTGCCATTGGCTGCAACACGGCACCGCCCAGCGCGGAAGCCGATCGGGAACCTCAGGTAACGGGCTGGGACAGCACCTTGATCCATCCGGAGGAGCGGCACTTCAAGCGATTGAAGCAGCTCACCTTCGGCGGTGACAATGCCGAGGCCTACTGGAGCTTCGCTGGGAACCGATTGGTGTTCCAGAGCACCAATCCGGCTTGGGGCGAATCATGCGACCAGATCCATTGGTTCAATCCGTTCAAGGACGACCTGCGCGCCGCCCCCCCCCAGCTGGTGAGCATGAAAGGCGGACGCACCACCTGCAGCTATTTCCTGCCCGGCGACAGCCTGGTCCTGTATGCCAGCACCCACGAGCATGATGCCGCATGCCCGGCCGTGCCGGAGCGCCGGGCCGATGGCAAATACGTTTGGCCCATCTATCCGAGCTTCGACATCCACGTGGGCGACCTGAAGGGGAACCTGGTCCGGAAGCTGACGGAGACCCCCGGCTATGATGCGGAGGCCACGGTGTCCCCCAAGGGCGACCGCATCGTCTTCACGAGCATGCGCGATGGCGACCTCGACCTCTACACGATGAACATCGACGGCAGCGATGTGCGGCGCGTGACCACGGCGTTGGGATACGATGGAGGGGCATTCTTCAGCCCTGACGGCACCAAGCTCCTCTGGCGGGCCTCACGCCCGGCCACGCCCGAAGAGGAGGCGGAATACAAGGCGCTGCTGCAGGAAGGACTCGTGAAGCCGACCAGCATGGAGCTGTACGTGGCGAACGCCGACGGCAGCGATGCACGGCGCATCACCGAGCTCGGGCAGGCCAATTGGGCCCCCTACTGGCACCCTGACGGGAAGCGTATCATCTTCGCCAGCAACCACCTCAGCGAGCGCGGCTTTCCCTTCACGCTCTTCATGATCAATGCCGATGGCAGCGGCTTGGAACAGGTAAGCCACGGTGACACGTTCGACGCCTTCCCGGTCTTCAGTCCGGATGGGCGCTACCTGGTCTTCAGCAGCAACCGCAACAATGGCGGCACACGGGAGACGAACCTCTTCCTTGCAGAGTGGGCCGAATGACCGCAGGACGGTAGAGCAGAGGTCGCGCACGTGCGATCTTCGCACCCGATGAGCGGAACGCCTGAGCGAGCTCGAAAGGGATGGATGCAGCGGCTGGCGGAGCGCTGGGGCGTCTCCCCCTCCCGCGTGGTGGTCATCCTCTTGGTGTTCGCCTGCACGGGATTCACGGTGATGTTCCTTAAGCGCCCTGTGGTGGCATGGGTGTCAGGCGATGCCGGGGAGCCCCCGCTCCTGTTCACGGTGCTCTACTACGTGCTGGTGCTCCCGCTCTACAATGCGCTCCTGCTCGCCTATGGCGCGCTGTTCGGGCAGTTCAGTTTCTTCTGGGCCTTCGAGAAGCGGTTCTTCTCACGCTTGCTCGGCCGGCGTCCAAGGACCTGATGACCCGGGCCACTTGCTGCACGGGGTTGCGCTTCACGCGGCATTCCCAGAGCATGAGGACACGCCATCCTGCGAGACGGAGCGCAGCGGCCTTCTCCGCATCCCGCTCCTTGTTCCGTTGGAGCTTTGGGCCCCAATACCAGCTGTTCCGCTTCGGGGCCTGAGGGCGGCAATACGGGCAGCCATGCCAGAAGCAGCCATGCACGAAGACCGCCACGCGGCGGCCGACGAATGCGATATCGGGCCTTCCTGGCACCCGTGCATAGTGAAGCCGGTAACCGGTGAGGCCGGCAGCCCGAAGGTGCAGCCGAACGATCAGCTCGGGCTGCGTGTCCTTGGCCCGTATCCGGCTCATCGCAGCGCTCACGCGCGCATTGGCCGGAATCGGGCGTCGGCGCGCTTGCTTCAGAGCGGCGTTCATGCCGCAAAGGTTGCATGCACTAGTCGAGCTTGCCACGCGGGGTGGCGCCTGCGAGCTGATCCTGGGCAAGCGCCTCACGCTCGTAGACCAGCTGCGAGCAGGCCTGGCCGTCCTTGAAGTAGAAGACGCCCCCCCACTTGTGGGATACCCGCCTGTACTCGGTGGTGACACCGTTCGTCTCAAGCCGCACCACCGTGGTGATCTTTGCGGCCTCCACGATGAGGTCCTCGTTGCGCAGGGTCTCGTGAACCTCGGGCTCCACCGCCGGGCGCTCCTCCACGGCTGTGTTCATGCGCGCAACGGCCATGCGCGAAGGCTCCTCCGCCATGGTGGGCTCCAAGGCCCGGCGTCCGTCCTCACCGGTAACGGGCTCCGGAGCCCTCGGCTCGCTCTTGCGGGCTGCCTGCGGAACCTTAGGCTCTTTCACCTTGCCTTGGGCGGCGATGGGTACGGTGCGAGTCGGCGGATCCGGCGTGGTGCCCGGGCCGGAGGTCTTTGCGGACTCCCGCCGCACCGCCTCCTCCCTGGCCTTGTCCCGTTTCGCTGTCTCCGCCTGGGCCCGCTCGGCGGCCAACCGCTCCGCCTCAGCCTGGCGGTCGGCATCGGCCTTGGCCTTGGCCTCTGCGGCCTGCTGCGCCGCAGCTTGCCGCCTGGCCTCGGC
>DDRC01000001.1:19977-29922 GCA_002342985.1 Flavobacteriales bacterium UBA2426 | reverse complement strand
CAACCTGCGCAGCGGCTTCCTGAAGTTGCGATTGGATGGACTTCGTGTAATCCGTATCGTAGTCGAAATCGCCCACCGCCGGGTCGTAGCGGATGATCCCCACCGGCTGGTTGAACACCACCACATTCACATCGTCGTATTGCTTGAAGAGCGAAACGGCGAAGTCGAAGGGCGTGAACCCCTTCGAAGCGGCATCCCCAGGCACACGGGTGTTGAACGACAGCTTCTTGGCCACGAATCCGTCCTTCTCGAAAGCGATGATGTAACTGGCATTCAAGGCCAGTTCGAGCGAGAACTTGTGGAGGCCCGTGGTGATCACGCGCTCCTTGACGCCATCCTTGTACACTACGGCCCGGGCACCGCTGAGGTCCGAGCCCTCCGCCTTCAGCCGGCCATTCACCTGGAAGGGCCCTTGGGAGGACGCGAGGCTGGTGATGGCCAGGCCGGCGGCGAGCAATGCTCCGCGCAGATGGAGGATTTTCATGGAAGGCATGCGATGGAGGGAACCTCTGGCGCCGGTCTACGTAGCAGGCCCAGTCATGGTTCCCATGCTCAGGCCGCTCGCCGCCGTCGCCATCATGTGCCTCTGCACCACCAGCGGACGCACCCAATCCCCCACCGATGCACTGAACGGCCTATTCGCCGGGAGCGTTCGGTTCCGGATCGATGACCAGGACCGTGTGGTGATCGACTTCCTCGACCGGGGTGGCCGATACAGGCAGGACCAAGCGCCGCTCGCGCACATCGACCCGGCCACCATCCGGTTCGACCCGGAGCAGGACGCGCTGCTGATGGGCTGCCGCACCGGGCATGAGCGCTGCTTCACCAAGGAGGTTTTCAGGCTGAGCGCCATTCGCAGCACGTCATGGATCCAGCTGCCCCGTCCTCCGGAGGACCCCGCCGGAGCGGCTACCGCCGAGGCCCTGCGGGCACTGCTCGGGCTTAACGCCGCGGCGATGGAGCCGCGCGAAACCCCCGAGGTCCCGCAGCGTATGAAGTGACCCATTCCCGAACCGCATGCGCACCATCACGCTCACTTGCGCGCTACTCGCCACCATGGCCACCGAGGCCCAGTACCTGGCGGACGCCGGGCGCCCCGACCCCGCCGAAGAGTTCATCAGGGCCGGGGAGCGGGCCTATCGCGCCGGAGACCACTCCACGGCCATCCTCGCATTCACCAAGGCCCTCGAAGCCGCTCCCGACCACGTGAATGCCCATCTCCAGCGGGGATTCTGCCTCACCATCGCGAAGCAGTACGACCTGGCTGCGGCCGATTTCACCGCCGTGCTCGAGCAGAAGCCGGACCATGCGCAGGCCATCATCAGCCGAGGCAGCGCCTTGGCCAAACTCGGCCGCCATGCCGAGGCCATCGCCGACTTCGACCGCGCCATCGCCCTCGACCCGCGCAACGGCGAAGCCTATAACAACCGAGGCTGGTCGCGCAAGGCCATGGGCGATGCGCCCGGCGCCTGCAAGGACTGGAAGGAAAGCAAGCGCTCCGGCAACGCCGAAGCCCGCATCATACTGGAGAACAACCGCTGCAAATGACCCGAGCCCTTACCCTTGCCATTGCCTTCGCCGCCGCCGCTGCCGCTTCGGCACAGGACCAGAGCTACGCCGACTGCCTGGTGAAGACGGCCAGCCGCTGGGGCGCGCCATGCGACCACTGCGAGCGCTACACGGACGCCTTCAAGCGGGACTGGAGCGGTACTTACCAGATCGACTTGAAGAATGCCTGCCGCGAGGTGATCGAAGTGAAGGTGGCCGTGCAGGAGAAGAACGGCAACTGGCGCACCTTCCCAGTGCGGCACTGGGGCCCGAAGAGTCGATGCACGCTTACGCCTGCGAGGGTAGCGGCAAGTACATGTATTGGGTGCGCCGCGCGAACGACACGGAAATCGTCCTGCCCACCGACCGGGACATCGTCTCCACCTATAAGGTGCGCTGAATGCGCAACATCCGCACCGGAGGGGCCTTCAACGGCCCTTTCGTCTTTTGCACGGCCAGCTGTTGATGGCTGGTGCTTCCGGGCCATCGGCTCGGTGGCAGGAGCGCGGATTTTTGGCCGGCACCCATACGCCATGCCGAGCAAGCGCTTCCACATCGACCGCACCGAGACCTCGCCGCAGATCGACCTTGACCTCGACCAGGGCGTGCTGGAGTTCATCGGCCGATCCCTGCCGCACAACTCCGAGCAGTTCTACGCACGGGTGTACAGGTGGCTGGAGGAATACCTGGAGGAGCCCCGCGAGGAGACCACGGTGAACATGAAGCTGGATTACCTGGACACCAGCTCGAGCAAGCACCTCTATAACATCTTCGACAAGCTCAGCGCGGTGAACGAGCGGGGGCAGCGGGTGCAGGTGAACTGGCATTTCGAGACAGGCGATGAGGAAATGGCCGAGACGGGCAAGGATTACCAGAGCCTGTTCCGCTTGGATTTCAACTTCGTGGAGGTCGAAGAGCTGTTCTGATCGCACCGGCCGAATCAACGCCTGTTCAAAACTCGGCGGGTTATCAACATGCAGCGGCACGGCAAGTGGCTGTTCTTTGCCTCCGTATCCGTTGACCCAACGCTTCCGCCCAGCCTGCCATGAAGCTCACCTATTACGGCCACTCCTGCCTGAGCGTCAATGCATCAGGCCACGACCTGCTGTTCGACCCATTCATCGCAGGCAACCCGCTGGCGAGCAACATCGACCCGGAGCGCATCCCGGCCACGGAAATCCTCATCACGCACGGCCATGGAGACCATGTCGGGGACGCCGAGGCGATTGCCAAGCGCACGAATGCCACGGTGGTGAGCAATTACGAGATCGCCGGTTGGTTCAGCGCCAAAGGGGTGCGGTCGACCTTGGGCCTGAACATCGGCGGCAGTGCGCAAGTGGGGCCCTTCCGCGTGAAGTACGTCACCGCCATTCACAGCAGCCAATTGCCTGATGGCGCCTACGGTGGCAATCCTGGCGGATTCGTGGTGAGCGGACCGGAAGGCAACTTCCACCACGCCGGCGACACCGCACTGACCATGGACATGCAGCTCCTGAAGGCCTTCGGGCTCCGCTTCGCCTGCCTGCCCATCGGCGATCACTTCACCATGGGAGTGCAGGATGCCATCGCCGCCGCCCAGCTGATGGGCGTGGAGAACGTGGTGGGTATCCATTACAACACGTTCCCTCCCATCACAATCGACACGAAGGCCGCCATTGCGGCCTTCGCAGAAGCCGGACTCCGGCTCCTGCTGCCCGCCATCGGAGAGACCATCGAAATCTGACCCTTGTATGGGCCGTTGTATAGCGGCCCCGCCAAAACCAACCAACATGGCCAAGATCATCTCCATCGTGAACCAGAAGGGCGGCGTGGGCAAGACCACGACCGCCATCAACCTGGCTGCCAGCCTGGGCGCCTTGGAGCGCCGCACCCTGCTGGTGGATGCCGACCCCCAGGCCAACGCCACCTCCGGCACCGGCCTCGATCCGCGGAGCGTGAAGGCCAGCATCTACGAGTGCATCATCAATGGCACACCGGCGAACGAAGTGATCGTGGGCACCGAGAATCCGGGACTCGACCTCCTGCCGGGCCACATCGACCTGGTCGGGGCGGAGATCGAGATGATCGACATGCCGGAGCGCGAGCGCCAGATGAAGAAGGTGCTCGACCCGTTGCGGGACGGCTACGATTTCATCATCATTGACTGCTCGCCCTCGCTGGGCCTGGTGACCGTGAACAGCCTGACGGCGAGCGACAGCGTGATCGTGCCTGTGCAGTGCGAGTACTTCGCGCTGGAAGGCCTCGGCAAGCTGCTCAATACCATCAAGATCGTCCAGCAGCGGCTCAATCCCGACCTCTTGATCGAGGGCATGCTGCTCACCATGTACGACAGCCGCCTGCGCCTGGCCAATCAGGTGGTGGAGGAGGTGAAGACCCACTTCCAGCAGCTGGTCTTCGACACGGTGATCCATCGCAACGTTGCGTTGGGCGAGGCCCCGAGCCATGGCAAGAGCATCATCATGCACGATGCCAGCAGCAAGGGCGCCACCAACTACCTGAACCTGGCGCGCGAGATCCTGCAGAAGAACAGCATGACACGGATCCCCGACAGCGCGCGCATCCTCCCCATGGAGGAGATGCCCTGATCGACGGGCAGCATGTCATTACCGGCGGGGGGCGCCTTCCGCCAATAACACGAGAGCACATGGAGCAGAAACCGATGAAGAAGAAAGGCCTCGGCCGCGGCCTGAGCGCCCTGCTCGACGAGCCGGCGGCCGACATCACCAGCCGCGACCATTCGCCGGCCCACCAGCGGCCCATGGGGGGCACCATCATGCTGCCGGTGGCGCACATCGAGCCAAACCCCTTCCAGCCCCGCGCCCACTTCAGCGAAGAGGCGTTGGCGGAACTGGCGCAGAGCATCCGTGAACTGGGCATCATCCAGCCGGTAACGGTGCGGCGGATGGGCTACGACCGCTACCAACTCATCAGCGGCGAGCGGCGCTTCCGTGCCTCGCAGCTGGCCGGCCTCACCGAGGTACCCGCATACGTGCGCGTGGCCAATGACGAGGCCATGCTGGAGATGGCGCTCGTGGAGAACATCCAGCGGGAGGAACTCGACCCCATCGAAGTGGCCGTTAGCTTCCAGCGCTTGATCGATGAAGTGCAGCTCACCCAGGAGAAGCTGAGCGAGAAGGTGGGCAAGGATCGGGCGACGGTGAGCAACTACCTGCGCCTGCTGAAGCTCCAGCCCGAGGTGCAGCTGGGCCTCCGCAACCGCAGCATCGGGATGGGCCATGCCCGAGCGCTCATCACCATCACCGATCCCGGGCGGCAGGTGGCGCTCTTCCACAAGATCGTCGAGAGCCAGCTGAGCGTGCGCCAGGTGGAGGACCTGGCCCGGGAGCTGACGCCGGTACCGGGCCACGCCAAGGCCCCGGCGGCTCCGAAGCCCAGGCTGGACAAGGCCCTGAGCCAGCGCCTCAGCGAACGGCTGCTGAGCAAGGTGACCGTGAAGCAGGACAGTGCCGGCAGAGGCACCATCGAAATCGGGTTCAAGAGCAAGGAGGAACTGGAGCGGCTGCTGGTGACGCTGGGGTGAGCATTGCCGACCTTCGCGCCGTGGGCATCCGACTCCGCTCCCTCGCCTCCCTCATTGCCGGTCTGGCAACAGCCGGCCCGCTTCTGGCCCAGCCGGATTCCACTGCAACGGATTGGCGCTGGCATCACTCGCCGAAGCGTGCCACCTTTTACAGCGCCGTGCTCCCCGGGGCGGGCCAGGTGTACAACCGCAAGCTCTGGAAGGTGCCGATCGTGCTGGGCGGACTGGGTGCGAGCTACTGGTTCATCCGGGAGAACAACCGGCAGTACCAGCGCTACAAGGACGCCTACATCGCGCTGGTGGATGGAGATCCGGCCACGGTGGACGAATTCGAGGGCCGGTTCAGCGCCCAGAGCGTGCTCAATGTGGCCGATACCTACCGGCGCTGGCGCGACCTCAGCTACATCGCGCTTGGCGCGGTGTATGTGCTGAATATCGTCGACGCCAGCGTGGACGCCCATTTCGTGCGCTTTGATGTGGGCAGCGACCTGAGCGCCGGCCTGGGGCCCTCGCTCTCCACTGCGGCGGTGGGCGCCCCGGGCATCAGCTTCACCCTGGCCCTTCGCTGAGGCGGGCGGCCGTTCACACTTGTTAAGCCCGGCCACGTGGCGGCATCCGGTTACCTTCGGCGCCATGCGTATCGCCCTCTACGGGTACGGACGGATGGGCAAAGCCATCGAACAGGCCGCAGTCGCGCGCGGACATGAGGTGGTGTTGCGGGTTGGCAGTGCGAACCGAGGCACACCTCCCCGAGGGGCGGAAGCCGCCATCGAATTCAGCAAGCCTGACCAGGCACTGGCCAACATGCGGCTCTGCTTGGAAATGGGCATGCCCGTGGTGGTGGGCACCACGGGGTGGTACGACAAGCTGCCCGAGGTACGCGCATTGGTGGAGCAGTACCAAGGGGCGCTGCTCTGGGCCAGCAATTTCAGCCCTGGCGTGAACCTGTTCTTCCGCGTGAACCGGCAGTTGGCCGCACTCATGGACCGGCAGCCGGACTATGCCGTGCGCATCGATGAGGTGCATCATGCCCACAAGCTGGACGCACCGAGCGGGACCGCCATCTCCCTCGCCCATGACATCGACCTGCGCATGCAGCGCTATGCGGGATGGGAGCCGTCCGAACCGGACCTGCATCAAACGCAGGTCGCCCACCGTTCCGGCCCGACGCCGGTACCGATCTCCAGCGAGCGCATCGGCGAGGTCACGGGGAAGCACAGCGTCACCTGGGCTGGAGCCAACGACCGCATCACCATCACCCACGAAGCCTTCAACCGGAACGGATTCGCACTCGGTGCCGTGATCGCCGCGGAATGGCTCCGGGGCCGACAGGGCCTGTTCACGATGGACGACGTGCTCGACATGAATCCATGACCGGATGGTCTTGGTCGAACCCGTGGTTCGGCCATGCAGCAGCGCCATCAGCCACCAACCACCCTTCAATCCTCAGCCTTGGTTCCCTACCTCTTCCTCTTCGCCTATCTCGCCGTGCTCATGGCCAGCCTCTGGAAGCTCTTTCAGAAGGCCGGCAAGCCTGCATGGGCCGGCTTCGTCCCAGGCTACAACCTCCTGGTCTGGCTGCGGATCACCGGCAAGCCCTGGTGGTGGATCGTGCTCTTCCTGGTGCCCGGGGTGAACCTGCTCATGTTCATCATCATGAACGTGAACATCTCCATCGTGCTGGGACGAAGGGACTTCAAGGAGCACCTGCTGATGACCTTCCTGCCCTGGTGGAAAGTGCCCGAGACGGTGTTCGCGCAGAACACCTATGTGGGCCCCATCCCCGTGGAGCAGCGCAAGCGTACGCGCCTCGGGCAATGGGGCGATGCGATCCTCTTCGCGGTGATCGTCGCCACGGTGTTCCGCACCTACACCTTCGAGGCGTTCACCATCCCGACGCCCTCCATGGAGAAGAGCCTGCTCGTGGGGGACTACCTCTTCGTGAGCAAGCTGAGCTACGGGCCGCGCATGCCCATGACGCCCATCACCTTCCCCTTCACGCACCACACCATGCCGCTCACCGCGAGCACGCCCTCCTTCGTCACCTGGTTCTCGCAGCCGTACCGCAGGCTGCCCGGATTCGGTGACCCGGAGCGCGGCGATGCCGTGGTCTTCAACTTCCCCGAGGGGGATACGGTGGTAGCGAACTTCCAGAACCAGAGCTACTACCAGATGATACGCGACCTGGGCCGCGACAAGGTGTCGAACCCGGCCTTCACCCAGCTGAACCGCGTGAACGGCCAGGTGATGCCCGTTCCCATGGGCAAGCTCCTGGTGAGACCGCTCGACAAGCGCGAGAACTACATCAAGCGCTGCGTGGCCGTTGCAGGCGACACGCTCGAGGTGAGGCATGGGCACGTGTACGTGAACGGCGTGCCGGAGCAGTTCCCTGCCATGGCACAGCTCGGTTATGAAGGTGCGCTGAAGGTGGACCTTACCGGTAGCAATCCGAATGTGGAGCGGACCCTGGCCATGCTGCGGTCGCGCTACGACGTCTCGCTCTCCGACATCGGCGGCGGCGATGCGCCCGGCACCGTGAACGTGGCGCTCACGAAGCATCAGGCCGAGGCGCTGAACAAGGGCAACGCCTTCTTCGGGCCACTCGTGCCGCAGGATCACCCGAAGGGTTGGGACCGGCCCGCCGGCAAGCTGCCCATCTTCCCGAACAATGCCGGCTTCGATTGGACGGAGGACAACTTCGGCCCGATCTGGATCCCGAAGAAAGGCGCCACCGTGCAGCTCACCTTGGAGAACCTGCCGCTCTTCCGCCGCGTGATCGATGTCTACGAAGGGCATGACCTGGAGGTGGCGGGCGATCGGATCCTGATCGATGGACAGCCCGCCACGAGCTACACCTTCTCCCAGAACTACTACTGGATGATGGGCGACAACCGGCACCGCTCACAGGACAGCCGATTCTGGGGCTACGTCCCCCACGACCATGTGGTGGGGAAAGCCGTCCTCGTCTGGTTCACCAAGGACCCAGAGACGGGCATCCGCTGGAAGCGCCTCTTCACGCTGGTTGACTGACCCTCTGCGGCCTGGAGGATGCCCGCATCCGGAGCGCACCGCCCCTTGGCCGCTCGCCTCGCCCGGAACAGTGGGCTGCAGGCCTTCTTCCTTGCGGCGGCGGCGCTGTTGCTCCTGCGCGCCTTCGTCATCCAATTCGTAACGGTGCAGAGCACCAGCATGTTCGCGACCTTGAAGCCCGGGGACCTGCTGCTGGTGGAGCGATGGCCCGTATGGACGGGGCTGAAGCGGGGTGATGCGGTGGTGTTCAGGGACCCGCTGAAGGACCGCGCTCCGATGCTGCGCAGGCCCTTGCTGGTGAAGCGCCTGGTGGCGCTGCCCGGGGACACCGTGGAGATCCGGCGCGGGACCCTCTACGTGAATGGCACGAGGCCGGATGAGCCCGACGGCCTCACCTTCAGCCATCTGGTGCGCATGCGGAAGGGCGCCGACCCCGAGACCATGCTGCAGCGCCATGGATTGCCGGTTGAGTTGTTGCGGCCCGGTGCGCTGGTGCAGGAACTGCCGCTCAACGAGGCCTTGGCGCGATTGCTGGAGGCCGACTCCGATGTGGTCTCGGTGGCCCCCATGCGCCTGGCCTCCGGCGCGCGCCCGCAGATCTTCCCCTACAGCCCGCGATATGCTTGGAATGGCGATGATTTCGGTCCCTTGGCCGTACCGCGCTCCGGCGATACCCTGCTCATCGATGCGGACAACCTGCCGCTCTACGACCGGCTGATCAGCATCTACGAGGGCCACCGGATCGGCAATTCCGGCAATCTGCTGCTCCTGGATGGCCTGCCCATGGAGCGGTACGTCGTGGAGCAGGACTACGGCTTCGTGCTCGGCGACAGCCGCCACTTCAGCGCCGACTCCCGGTACTGGGGCTTCCTGCCGCTGGACCACATCGCGGGCCGTTGCGGCCCGGTGCTGCTGAGCAAAGGCGATTGACCGGGCGGCCGCGGTGCCGCCCACGCATCAGGGTATTTTCGCGCACCATGGCCGAGTTCCCATCCTATCTCATCGTGCCGCTCATCATCGCGCTCGCGGGCTGCCAGCAACAACCCACAGCCCATGGCGATCTCTGCCAGCGCACGTTCACCCCCTACATCAACCTGGTTAGCGGACAGGTGCGGACGGTGCACAACGCGGGCTACCTGGAGGCCATGGACCACTACGGCCGGCAGGAATACGATGCAGCGGAGCGGATGCTCGTCGAATACGTGAGCGGAAAGGCGCCCATGAAGAGCGCCTACCTCTACCTGGCGGTCTGCCAGCTGGCCATCGGCAAGCCGTACGATGCCGAACTGTCCATCGACCGGCTCGAGAGCAGCAACCTGAAGGATTTCAAGGACCCCTGCGAATGGTACACGGTGCTGAGCTGGCTCTGCAGCGATCAGCTTGACCGCGCGCGGGAAGGGGCGCGCCGGATCGCGGATGCTCCCCGGCACTCCTACAAGACCCAGGCCGCCGACCTGGTTAAAGCCCTGGAGGCAGGCCGATGAACCTCGTGGGCATCGCCGACCGGCTGCGCCTGCGCCTGCAGGGCGGGCTGCCCGGGCACGATGCCTTCCTCGAACTCTCCGGGTACAGGCGTCCCGATCTGGAAGCGGCCATGCGCGCAGCACCGCCACCCCGGGAGAGCGCGGTGCTCGCCCTGCTGTACCCACGGCACGGCATGGCGCATACGGTTCTCATGCAACGGCCCACCTACGCCGGCGTACACAGCGGGCAGGTATCCTTCCCGGGCGGCCGCAGGGAGCCGCAGGACGACTCGCTCGAAGCAACGGCGCTCCGCGAGTTCACCGAAGAGACCGGCGCCCCGGTGACCGGCGTGCAGCTCATCG
>DDRC01000001.1:6703-19850 GCA_002342985.1 Flavobacteriales bacterium UBA2426 | reverse complement strand
CCTGTCGCCGATCTACATCCCGCCGAGCCGATCGCTGGTCACTCCCTTCGTGGCCGTCGCCGATCGGATCGGCCCGTTCGCGCCCGATGCACGCGAGGTCGCGGAATTGATCGAGGTGCCCCTTGCCGACCTGCTGCGCGAAGACATCCTGAAGCGGCGCGAGCAGCACATCGCGATGCTGGGGCGTACGGCGGAAACGCCTTACTTCGACGTGAAGGGCCGAGTGGTGTGGGGCGCAACGGCCATGATGCTGGCCGAGCTACGCGAGCTCCTGCGCCAATGAGACGCAACAGAGCCTGAGCAGGCGCTCATTGGGCCGCGTACCCTCTGCATTCGCGCTGAACTCAGGCTTGATGCGCTTGACGAAGTACATGTCGATGGCGCCCTTGTTCTTCGCCTCGACCTGGCCGCGGTGCACGCATTCGAAATGATCCTTCACAAGGCGGTAGGTGGCACCGCTGATGTTCACCTCGCCCACTTCGCCGCTGCTCTCCATGCGGGCCGCCGTGTTCACGGTATCGCCCCAGATGTCGTAGGCGAACTTGCGTTTGCCCACCACTCCCGCCACCACCGGGCCCGAGTGCACACCGATGCGCAGGGCCCATGGCTCCTTGCCGGCGCTGCGGTGCTCCTTCTGCCAGCGGCTCATGAGCTCGCGCACCTCCAGTGCGGCGAGCACGCACCGGTGAGCGTGCCAAGCATCGCCTGTGGGCACGCCGGCGGCGCACATGTAGCTGTCGCCGATGGTCTTGATCTTCTCGATCCCGTACCGGCCCACGATCTCATCGAACTGGACGAAGCAGTCGTCCAGTTCGCTCACGAGTTCCTCGGGCGTCATCTTCTCCGCCACACGGGTGAATCCCTTCATGTCCGTGAACACCACCGTGACCTCGTCATGCCGCCGCGCGGTGGCCTTCCCCTTCTCCTTCAGCTCCTCGCTGATCTCCTTGGGCAGGATGTTCAGCAGCAGGTCCTCGATGCGTTCCTTCTGCCCCTCGATCTCCTTGCTCTGGGCCACCACCTCTGCGGTGCGCTCCTCCACTTTCTTCTCCAGCACAAGGTTGCGCAGGCGCAGCTGCCGCTCCCGCACCTTGATGTAGCTGAACAGCGACGCACCGATGAAGATGGCCAGGGCCGAATAGAACCACCAGCTGCGGTACCAAGGGGGGTGGATGGTGAAGCTCAGCTCGGCAGGCGGTTCGCTCCAGAGGCCGCTGCGGTCCATGGCCTTCACCTTGAAGGTGTAAGTGCCGGGCGGCAGTGCAGGATAGGCCGCTTCGGTGCTGGAGGTGATGGGCTGCCAGTCGTCCTCCAGGCCATCGAGGAGGTACATGTAGCGCACCGCGCCTGGATCGCTCAGGGCCACGCAGCCGTACCTGAGCCTGATGCTCCGCTCGTCGTGGCTGAGGCTTGACCGGCCTTCAAGGGGCCGCTCCTCAAGGTTCACGGTCCAGCCCCTGATGGTGACCAGAGGAGCCACGGTCCGTTCAGCTTCGCGCTCGTCGCCCACCCGTGTGGCACCGTTCACCGTGCCGAAGAGCACGCCGCCGCCCCTTAGGGCACAGACGGCATTCGGCTTCACTTCGATGCCGGTGAAGCCCGCTCGCTCGGTGAAGGCGATGAAGCCCTCCTGCTTGTGCCGCCATTTGTTAAGGCCCTTGGTGGTGCCGATCCAGATGTGCCCCTGCTCGTCGGTGGCCAGCGCCTTGATCGCATTGCTCAGGAGCCCCTGTTCCGCGGTGAATCGCTGCTGTTCCTTCCCGTCCTTCAGCACGATGATGCCCTGCCCCTCGGTGCCCACCCAGATGCGGCCTTCCTGATCCTGCGTGAAGCACGATGCGGCGAAGGAGCGGCCGAGGTCGATCCGCGTGGCCTTCCCGTTGTCGATCCGGGTGACGCCGTTGGTGGTGCTGCCCACCCAGATCGTTCCGTCCCGATCGCGGAAGATGGCATTGATGTGATTGCCGGCCAGCCCATCCTCCGTCCTGTACGGCGTGGGCACAGTACCGCCGCCAGGGAGGTAGCGCCAGAGTCCATTGACGCCACCCACCCACAGTTCGCCCGGTTGGCCAACCTCCAAGGCCGTCACACGCAGGTCCGCGAGGCTCCCGGAGACCTCCAGTGCCTCCTGCGCCTTGCCTGAGCGCGGGTCAAAGCGCAGCAGCCCCCCGTTCTCGGTGCCCACCCATACGTAGCCTTTGTCGTCCTCGCGCAGGCAGCGGACGAAGTTGCTGGTGAGCTGGCCCTTCTGCGAGGTGACCTGCTCCACGAGCCGCCCCGTCACGTCGAGCACAACGATGCCTGCATTGGTCCCGAACCAAGTGCGCTGATTGCGGTCCTCCATCACGGCGAAGACCTTAGGGTCGCTGAGGCCTTCGGACTCCCCGTAGGAGATGAACCGGTCGCCCTTGAAGATGTCCAGTCCGCTCTCGTTGGTTCCGATGAGCAGGTTGCCCTCGCGGTCGCGCACCAGGCAGCGCACGAAGCGCCCGTGCAGCCCGTTGTCCGGCCCGAAGCTGCGTACGCCGTCGCTGGTCACGCATGAAGCCCCGCCATCGGTGGTGCCGATCCAGACCTGCCCCTCCCCATCCTCTCCGAAGCAGTAGATGGTATTGCTCCTCAGGCCGGTCAGGATATCGAAGCGGTCGCAGCGGCCATCCAGGCTGCAGCGGTATGCGCCGCCCCCTTGGGTGCCCACCCAGATGCGCCCTTTGCCATCCACGAAGATCGCCGTGCGTCGGAACACGTCGGGGACGCCCGCAAGATTCAACTCGGTGATCCGGTCACCCGCCAGCGCCTGCATGCCGCTGCCGTCGGAAACCAGCGCGACCCGCCCATCGGGCAGTGCCGCGATGGACAGGATGCGGTCCTGGAGACCCGCCTCCGCACCGATGCGACGGGCATTGAGCGTCCCATCCTCCGCCGGTGTACCCGTGACGCGCCAAAGCCCAGAGCCCATGGTGGCCACGAGGATGGATCCATCCTTCTCCTGCACCCAGGCCGTGATGGCGCTGGATACCCCATTGCCCAAGGTGCAGGATCGGAACGCACGTCCCTTGCTCCAGGTGATGCCGCCGTCCAGATGGCCCGCCCAGATCCCTCCATCGCGATCGACCAGCAGGGAGAACACACCGCCGGGCGCCGTGCCATCCGCCGTGCCATGGCTCACCACGTTCATGCCATCGTAGCTGGCAAGGCCAACCTCGGTCCCGACCCAGATGATGCCATCGGGGCTCTGGGCCGCGCAGTACACCTTGGCAGCGGGCAGGCCCTGCTGGTTGGAGATGTTCTCGAAGAAATAGCGCTGCCCGAAGGCCGCCCCGGCCAGGAGCAGCGCCAAGAAGGCGGCATGCAGCCTCGCCAGGGCCGTCCGGATCGAGCGACAGAAGGGTGTCATGGGGCGCTACCGGGTGAGGTCGAAGAACGAGGCCTCGCCAGCGGCCGCATCGGATACGACGACCGTGTTGGTGATGGACTCGCTGTAGTTCTGCATCTGGGCCTTCAGTGCCCCGTAGTTGTAGAAGCTGTAGATATCGTCCTTCCGGCCATCAACCGGTATCCAGTAGGCCTTGCCCCCCACCGTGCGGCCATGGCCGGTGTACCACACCAGGATTGTGCCCACCTTGTTGGTCCTCACCAGGTCGCGCAATTCCACGTTGAAGAACCGCTCCATCTGCTCCTTGGTCAGGTTCTTCTTGCTGATGGTGCGCTGAATGGAATAGCCGGCAAAGGCCTTCTGCATCTTGGCCAGGTCGCTCTGCGAGACCTGCAGGGCCGGGAAGCTCCGGTAGTTGCTGTTCTCGATGTGCACCACCCAGGTGGCGCCCTTCGCAACGGTGGCGACCGCCCCCCCGCCCTCCGTGCCGGCGGGGCGGTTCACGGTCGCGGACTCGGAGCCGGTGCGCTTGACCGCCCACACCTGCTCGGACGCATTGCCGAACTGGTCCTCCGCTCGCACGGTGAACTGGTCCTGCCCCTTGAGGTCGACCTTGATCGAGAACTCCGGGTTGGCCCGGTCCGGAGCATAGCTGGCATTCACCCCATTGACGGCGATGAGCCGGATCAAGCTGGCATCGGTCACCGCACCCTCGATGAACACATCGCTGCGGCCGGCGGGCAATGCGATCTCCCGTGCGCCGGTCGGCTTCGGCGAGGTGATGGCGATCACCGGAGCGACACCCTCCGTCCGCTCCACGCGCAGCACCTCACTGATGAAGTTCCCATAGGCATCGGTGGCCTGCACCACGATCTCCTGCGCTTCCTTGGGCAGGGGAATCACCACAACGAACTCCGGATCCTTCTCATCCTTGGAATAGTCGGCCGGCTTGCCGTTCACCGTGATGGCCTGCAACAGGCTCTTGTCGCGCACATGGCCGCTCACCTTGGTGAAATCCTGGGAGCCCGATACCCGCGCCACATCCCCATCGCGATAGGGGAATACCACGGTGATGGAGGGCGGATCCGACTCCCGGTTCATCTCGAACACCTGCTTGGCGATGCGCGTGCGCGACTCCTCGAAGGCGGTGCGCTGGTCGGCGGTGAGTGCACCGGACTGCTCCAGGCCCTTCTGGGCACCCTCGATGTCCTTCAGGGCGCCTTCGAGATCGAGGTTCGCCTCACGGCATTCGGCCCGGAGCCGAAGGGCTTCGTAATCCTTCGCATCGGCGAGGATGACCTGATTCAGGTCGTTGATGGCGTTCTGGAACTGGCCGAATCCCTTGTAATAGGCGGCGCGCTGCATGTAGGCCGACCGGTCCGTGCGGCCCAATGCCATGCACCGGCTGATGTCGTCGATGGCCTTGGCGAACTCCTTCTGCAGCGCGAGCGCCTTGCTGCGGGTGAAGAGGGCATCGGTGCTCTGCGGGTTGAGTTCCAGCGCCCTGGTGCATTTGTCGATGGCCTTCTCCAGGGTCCTGGTCTTCATGGTGGGGCCGGAATACAATTCGTAGAGTGCGAGCTGCACCTCGCTCAGGGCGACATAGGCCGGCTCGTAGAGGTGATTCCACTCGATGACCTTGTCGAGGTCGAATTCAGCGGTCTTGTAGTCGCGCGTGGCGGAGTGGACGATGCCATGCAGGTAATAGGTATCGGTGGTGGCCTTGATGGCCAGCGCCTGGTCGGCGGCGTGCGAAGCGCAATCGAGGTCGCCGATGCGGAGGCATGCCCGGCCCAGGGCCATGAGCGCTGATTGGCTCTTCGGGTCCACCTTGACCGCCCGTTCCGCGAACGCCCGCGCGGGCGCAAGGCTATCGATATCGAGGAAAGCGGCTGAGGCCGCCACCGCATGACCGGGATCCCCGGGGTCCAGATCGGCCACCTGACCCAGGTCCAGCGCCCGTTCCTTGGCCCGGCCCAAGGCGCCATGCACCTCCGCCCTCCCCTGCCAGGCCTTGATCAGCTTCGGCTCGATGGTGATGGCGAAGCCGTATTTCTCCAAGGCCTGCTCGAACTCCAGCTGGGCCTTCAGCTTATCGGCCTCCTTCAGGAAGGCCTTGCCCGATTGGGATGCGGCCGGTAGGGTGAGGAGTGCGGCGAAGATGGCCGACGAAAGGATGCGGGAGCGGAGCGGCAGGCGCATGGGCGGGTCGAAAATAGGGCAGCCTGGCCTTGGCAAGGGACGGGCCGGATCGAGAGGCGCCTACATGCTGCCCGTGACCTTGTCCATGACCTGGGGCGTAACCCCGGTGCTGCTGAACCCTCCATCATGGAAGAGGTTCTGCATGGTGACGTACCTGGTGAGGTCGCTGAACAGCGTGATGCAGTACTTCGCGCAGTCCTCGGCCGGCGCATTGCCCAAGGGGCTCATCTCCTGCGCGAATCCGAAGAACCCGCCGAAGCCCTTGATGCCCGAGCCGGCCGTGGTCATGGTGGGGCTTTGGCTGACGGTGTTCACCCGCACCTTCTTCTCCATGCCGAGGTAGTACCCCCAGCTGCGCGCGATGCTCTCGAGCAGGGCTTTGGCGTCTGCCATGTCACCGTAGCCGGGGAAGACGCGCTGCGCCGCGATATAGCTCAAGGCCACCACGCTGCCCCATTCGGCCAGCGCATCGGTCTTGCGCGCGGCCTGGAGCATGCGGTGGAAGCTCATGGCGCTGATATCCAGGGTCTGGCGGTACCACTCGTAGTTCAGGTCGTCATAGCCCTTGCCCTTGCGCACATTCGGGCTCATCCCGATGCTGTGCAGCACGAAATCGATCTTGCCACCCAGGTGCGCGGCACCATCAGAGAAGAGCTTCTCCAGGTCCTCGTCCTTGGTTGCGTCGGCCGGGATCACCGGGGCACCCACGGCCTCTGCCAGCTTATTGATCTCGCCCATCCGCATGGCCACCGGTGCATTGGTGAGCACGATGGAGGCGCCCTCGGCGTGGGCGAGCTCAGCCACCTTCCAGGCGATGCTCTGGTCGTTGAGCGCGCCGGTGATGATGCCGCGCTTCCCCTTCAACAGTCCGTTTGCCATAATCAGTGGGTTCTGCAGCGGCGAATATAGCCGTAGGGGTCCTAGCTGACCGGAAAGGCGGCCCGTGCACCTGGATCCCATCGAGTATTTTGCCTCGCCAGAACCAGCGCCATGATCCGGACCTCCAGCCTCCTTTTCCTGGCCGCCTGCCTCAGCGGGTCGGCCATGGCCCAGTGCATCAGCACGTTCCCGCACAACCAGCCCTTCACCTCGGGCACAGAGGGCATGCCCGGCACGCTGCCAACCAACTGGGTGAACCTAACGGCGGACAACATCGATTGGAACGTTGACCGGAACGGCACCAACGGGGCTACCCAGCTGGCGACGGGGCCGTACACCGACCATACCCTCAACAACACCACGGCCAACGCGAAGTACATGTATGTGGAGAGCTCCGGCTCCGGCAATACCCCCGCGAAGACGGCCATCCTGGAGTCTCCCTGCTTCAATATCTCGGGCCTCTCCTCTCCCTACCTCACCTTCTGGTACCACATGCGGGGGAGCCAGATGGGCAGCCTCATCATCGACATCAATGCCAATGGAACGGTCACCCAGAACCATTGGGCCGCGAACGGCGACCAAGGCCTTTACTGGAAGCAAGGCTGGCTGAGCCTGGCGCCATGGGCCGGTCAAGCGAACCTCCGGATCCGATTCCGCGCGATCACCGGCACCGGTGAGCTGAGCGATATCGCGATCGATGATGTGTTCGTGGGCAACCTGAACCCGGTCTTCGGCTGCAACGAGCCCACTGCCGCCAACTACAGCAGCAGCGTGAACGTGAACAACGGCACCTGCAGCTACACCTGCCCGACCGGCCAGAAGCGCGTGCGGATCGACATCTTCAACGACAGCTACCCCGGAGAGACCAGCTGGACGCTGAAGAACGCGAGCACCGGCGCCACCTTGGCGAGCGGGACCGCGAGTTCCTCGGTCTGCGTGCCGCAGGGCACCTGCCTGGTGTTCCGCATCAACGACAGCGTGGGCGATGGCATCTACCACGGCACCTACGGCTACGGCCAGTACTTCGTTTGGTTCGACGGCGCATTGATGAAGCAGGGCGGGCAGTTCGGGCAGTTCGAGGAGACCACCTTCAACTGCCCGGCGGGCTTTGCCTGCAGCACTGCGCTGCCGCTGACCCTGGCTCCGCTCACAGGCAGCTACCCGCAGACCCTCGTCACGGCCACCACGAGCATCCTGGAACAGTGGTACACCTTCACGCCGCCCCAGAGCGGGCAATACCGGATCACCACCTGCGGCACCAACAGCTGCGATACCCGGCTGTGGGTGTACGACATGGCCTGCAACAGCATCACCCTGAGCGAGGGCGTGGAAGGCGCCACCTTCGCAGATGACAACGACGGCGGCTGCGGAGCGCAGGCCGTGATCAATGCGAACATGCCGGGCTCGACGGTGCACCGGCTGCGCGTGGGGCACAATGCCGCCACCGCCGGCTGCGGCAGCAGCGTCACCTTCAGCATCATCTACATGGGGCCCGTGGTGGGCTGCATGCAGGCGAACATGTGCAACTACAACCCGCTGGCCACGGTGGCCTGCAACGATTGCTGCATCCCCTTCGGAAACCCCAGCTGCCCGGCCGGCCCGGACCTGGTGATGGACCAGGCCCGTCTGCAGAGCACGCTGAACCTCACCTCTGTGAACATCACGGATGCCTGTGCGCCCGTAGAGGGCTGCGTGCGCGCCCTGGGCCAGCGGTACGTGCTCCGGTTCGCCACCCGCATCAACAACATCGGCACCACCGACTATTACATCGGGAGCCCGGGCACGCAGCCCCAGATGTTCAGCTTCAACAACTGCCACGGGCATGCCCACTATGCGGGCTATGCCGATTACCTCCTCTTCGACCAAGCCGGCAATGCCATTCCCGTGGGCTTCAAGAACGGCTTCTGCGTGATCGACGTCGGCTGCTTCGGGGGCACGGGCCAATTCGGTTGCAGCAACATGGGCATCAGCAAGCAGTGCTACGATGAGTACGGCAGCGGCACCACCTGCAACTGGATAGACATCACGGACGTCCCCAATGGCACCTACACGCTGGTGCTGCGCACCAACTGGCAGCATGCGCCCGACGCCTTGGGCAGGCATGAGATGAACTATAGCAACAACTACGCCCAGGTCTGCATCAACATCACGCGCAACGCCTCCAATGTCCCCTCCTTCACGGTGGTCGCGAACTGCCCCACTTACACGGACTGCCAGGGCCAGGCCTACGGCGATGCGCGGCTGGATTGCAATGGCGTCTGCAACGGGCCCTCGAAGCGCGGCGACCTGAACTCCGACGGCTTCCAGACCCAGCCCGATGCCATGGAGTACGTGCAGCGGATCATGGGCGATGACATCGGCCCCACTAGCTGCAACGACCTGAACGCCGACAACCGCATCACGGTGACCGACGCCGCCCTGATGGTGAATGCATACACCCAGCAAGCCACGCACGACGGCACGGGCCACGTGCTGCACTACCATCCATGGTTCGACTTCCCGCGCGGATGGGTGAGCACCAGCGATCAGGTGGACCTGACCCTTGGGAACCTGGATCCGATCGCCAAGACCGTTGACGTGCTGATCCGCAACCCCTCGTGCCGCGTGATGGGCTACGAATTCACCATGAGCGGCCTCACCATCCAGAGCGCGACCAACCTGGCGAGCAATCTCGCAGGCGAGATCAGCATCAACACGACGCTCGGGGGCACCAAGGTGATCGGGCTCTCCTACATGGACAGCTCGCTCGTGAAGAACGAGGGCTTCGTGCCGCTGGTGCGGATCAGCTACCTGGACCTCACCGGCCCGACCATCTGCATCGCAAGCATCGAGGACATCGTGAACAAGGATGCGAACAATGTCCTCACCGCCGTGGTCGGGGCCTGCCTGAGCGTCCCGAACACGGTGGCGGTGAGCCCCAAACTGTGGCTGGAGGGACCGTTCGAAGCCACGGTGCCGCCCCTGATGCGCGACGACCTGCGGAGCGGCAACTACCTGCCGCCCACAGAGCCCTACACGGGCCTGGGCTACGTGCATACCGCTGGCGGCGGAGGCGAGCAGATCGGAGCGGGCGTCCTGGCGGTAACGGGACCGAATGCGATCGTGGATTACGTGCTGGTGGAGGCCCGCAGTGCGGCCGCTCCGGCCACGATCCTGGCCAGCCGCACCGCGCTTCTGCAGCGCGACGGCGATGTGGTGGGCATGGATGGGGCATCCCCCGTGCTCCTGCAGGTGGCCCCGGGCAGCTATCACGTGGCCGTGCGTCACCGGAACCACCTGGGCGTGATGACGGCCAACGCTGTGCCGCTCGGCGTGGCGCCGATCACCGTGGACTTCCGCGCCAGCGAGACCGCCACCTATGGCACCGATGCCCGCAAGGCCGCCAACGGCACGCAGATGCTCTGGATGGGCAATGCCTGGCGCGATGCCGCGCTGAAGTACGTCGGCGAGAACAACGACCGCGACCCCATCCTGGTGGTGATCGGCGGGAACGTGCCCACCGCAACGGTGAGCGGCTATTACCTGGAGGATACGAACCTCAGCGGCACAGTGAAATACACCGGCTCCGCCAACGACCGCGATCCGATCCTGGTGAACATAGGCGGCAGCGTGCCCACGAGCACGCGCGCCCAGCAGCTGCCCTGAGCCGGCATACGACCAGCCGCTGCGTGCCATGCGGCCTGCGCAGTGCATGCCACGCATGCAGTGAGGATCGGGTACGTCCGACGGCATGGGCCGGATGCCCCTTCAGGCATTGCATCCGGAGGGAAGGCCGGCCTCGCACCTGGGGCGCACCGACGAATCCTACCCGCTTGCGCGGGTCACCTCTGCTTCATGAGCTCTCGCGCGTGCTGCAGGGCGGCCTTGGTCGTCTCCCGCCCGCTCAGCATGCGGGCGATGGCCTCTACGCGCTCCGACTGGCTGAGCGGAGCGATGGTGGTGCGTACGCGCTCACCTTCCGCATCCTTCGACACAAGCAGATGGTGAGCGGCCTTGCTGGCGATCTGCGGCAGGTGGGTGATGGCGATCACCTGCCGCTCGCGTCCCATGGCGGCGAGCAGGGTGCCCACGCAATCGGCCACCTCGCCGCTCACGCCGGTATCGATCTCGTCGAAGACCACGGTCGGCAGGTCGCGCGAATCGGCTGCGAGGGAGATAAGGGCAAGCATCACCCGGCTGAGCTCGCCGCCGCTGGCCGCCTTGTCCAAAGGGGCGGGAGCGCGGTCCTTGTTCGCGGTGAAGACGGCGCGCACCTGATCGATGCCGTACGGACCGGCTTCACCCGTCCAATGGTCGAACCGGAAGATCGCGTGCGGCATGCCCAGTTGATGAAGGAGCTGCTCCACCTGGTCGGCGAGCGGCTTCACCGCCTTGGTCCGTGCCTTCGAGACGGCCTCGGCCTGCTTGGCGTAGAGCGCCCCCAACCCGGCCACGCGCTTCTCCAGCTCCCCGCGCCGGTCTCCGAGCGCCCCCATGCGAACCGTGCGGCTGCGCAGGTCATCAAGCAGCGCGATCAGCTCATCGGCGCTCTTCACCCGGTGCTTCTGCTGCAAGCGGTGGAGCAGGTCGATGCGCTCGCGGAGCTGCTCGGCTCGCAGGGGGTCGAGCTCCACGGAGGCCGCGAGCCGCGCTGCTTCATCACCGATGTCCTTGATTTCGATGAGGCTGCTCTCCAGGCGGCTGAGCAGCGCAGCGGCGTCCCCGTCCACACGTGCCGCACGGGCGAGTGCGGCACGCACGCGCTGGAGTACGGAAGCGGCCCCCGCATCGCCCATGGCGCCATCCTCCACCGCGCGGTAGGCCTCGGCCCGCTCCCCGGCATGCTCGGCGAGCTGAAGCTCCCGCTCCACCTCCTGCTGCTCGCCCTCCCGGAGCGCGGCCTGCTCCAGCTCCTCCACCTGGAACCGCAGGTAATCGCCCTCGGCCAGTGCGCGCTGCTCCTCTTCGCGCGCGAGGGCGAGTTCGCGCTCGGCATGCCGCCAGTCCATGAACGTGGCATGAAGTGCCTCAACGGCCTCCTGATGGCCGGCCAAGCGGTCGACCAGGCCAAGCTGGAAGCGCGCATCGTTGAGCAGCAGCGTCTGATGCTGGCTGTGCACATGGATGAGGCGCTCGCCCAGCTCGCGGAGCTGCTCCAGCCGCACGGGCGTATCGTTCACGAAGGCGCGCGAGCGGCCGCCGGGGTCGAGCTGGCGGCGCAGGATCGCACGCGGCTCATAAGGCACTTCGTTCGCCTCGAACCAATCCCTGGCCGGTGCGCGCCGCAGGTCCAGCTCCAATTCGATGATGCAGCGCTTGGAGGGGTCCCGGGCCAGGCCGGTATCGGCACGTGCCCCCATGGCCAGCTCCAACGCGCCGATGAGGATGCTCTTGCCGCTCCCGGTCTCGCCTGTGATTGCGGTGAGCCCTTGAGCCCACTCAAGCTCGAGCGCATCGATGAGCAGGTAATTGGAGACGGAGATGCGCGCGAGCATGACGTGATTATCGGCAACGGGGAGGGTCCCAAGAAAACACGGCCCGGTCAATCCCCAATGTCCCGGTCAGGATCCCCGCATCATGTTCTGGTACTGCCCGATATGCCCGGGATCGATGATCTGCAGGGTGTTGAAGAGCTTGGTCTTCTCCGCCGGGTCAGCGGGCTTGAAGAGCTCCACGATCTCGTTGTACTTGGCGTTGAAGATCACCTGCAGGTTGTAGCTGGCGGGCTTTGCCTGGTGCACCGTCTTGAGCTTCTCGATGGCGGCGGCGATCTTCCGGCGCGCAGCGGCGGCATCCTCGGTCATGGTGTCCATGCCCTGCCGGTGGTAATCGTAGAGCAGCTCACGCAGCGGGCGGAACACCGCCTGCACCTGATTGTCCAGCAGCCAATACCTGTTCTGCTGGCCCTCGAAGGCCTTCCAGCCCTCTTCGCTGGCGTTCTGGGCATTGTTCACCACCTGCTGGGCCTGCGTGTAGAACTCGCTTCCGCCCAAGGGTGAGAAGGTGTCGCCATCGAGCCCGAGCACGAAGTAGGCGTAGAACCCGAGCAGCGAGGAGAGGTTGTTCAGGAAGCGGTCTGGCGTGAACTCGATCTGTGTGTTCTCCAGGAAATTGAACTGCACCTTCTCATCCACCAGGTCAAGGATGGGGCTGTTGTAGTCCGTGCCGTACACCGGTCGGGCATAGATCACCTGCAGGGTGCCCTCGAAACGGTCGGGGGCCGGCTGGTTGCTGATGGTGAGCAACAGGTTCAGGTCGATGCGTTCGGCGGGCGCATAGTTGTAGTTCGTGAATCGCCGGCTGTTGAAGAACTCCCGGATGGCGAGCTCCATGCTCTGGAACACGCGTGGCTGCGCCGTGGCGATCTGCGGTGCGATGACGCTGACCTGGCAGTTGAACTCCTGTCCCAGGGCCGCGAAGGGCAGCAGGAGCAACAGCAGGAACAGGCGCATCGGTCGCATGGCTCAGAGGAGTTCTTCGAGGCGGTCCAAGATAGCGCGGGCCGCATCGCGCTTGCTCATCAACGGCAGCTCCTGCGGATCCTTGCCCGGTGCGAGCAGGGTAACCTTGTTCGTGTCGGTGCCGAAGCCGGCGCCCGCATCGCGCAGGCTGTTGAGGACGAGGAGGTCGAGGTTCTTGCGATGGAGCTTGGCGCTCGCGTTGGCCAGCTCGTTGTCCGTTTCAAGGGCGAAGCCCACGAGGCGCTGGCCC